>NZ_JBIUZW010000016.1:0-154537 GCF_044745245.1 Herbaspirillum sp. NPDC087042
GCTGTGATGAGCAGGATTGTGGTCTAAACATGGGTCAACTTTGGATGCAAATTTCCTGGGAAAGTGGGTCAGTTTTCAATGCAAATCAACACACAAAAAGTTCTTTCCGCGTACATCCGGTAAAAATGCTGTTTTACTCCAAATTCCCCACTTCCCAGCCGGGCCCCAAAAAGCAAATCGGCACGATTTGTTGATGGGTGCTGATGCTTAAAATTTCGTCAAACGCAAATTCGCGGGGAGTCCCCGCACTCCGCTTTTAAGGCACACACATTACGCACGCCCACGGCGAGCCTTAAAATCAGCCGCAATAGTCCGCAACCGGCCAGTTCCCGACTTCCACCCACACTCCCGTGACCATCTCCTCACCCGAAATTGTCTTTGACTTTGGTTTTGTTTTGTTCCATTATTTCTGCAACGACAGAAATAATGGAACAAAATGAATCTCTCTCCAACCATGCAAAAGTACATCCTCCATTGGGGCGAGATGGGTACTCGCTGGGGAGTCAATCGCACCGTCGCGCAGATCCATGCCCTGCTATTTCTTGCCAACCAGCCGATACCTGCGGAAGACATTGCTGAGACGCTCAATGTCGCCCGCTCCAACGTCAGCAATAGCCTGAAGGAATTGCAAAGCTGGGGGCTGGTACGGATTTCCCATGTCGCCGGCGACCGTCGCGACCACTTCGTCGCCCTGCAAGATGTCTGGGAAATCTTCCGAGTGATCATGGAACAGCGCAAGCGCCGGGAGATTGATCCCACACTGTCGGTACTGCGTGAATGCGCACTGGAGGCGGAAGGCGACAAAGCACTGGAAAACGCCACCAAGGTCAAAATGGATCAAGTGTTAGCGTTTCTGGAAATGCTCACGACCACCTACGATGACTACAAGCACCTACCACCCGCAACCCTGCAGCGCTTCCTCAAAATGGGGGGGAAGGTTGCCCGCCTTCTCAGCAGTGACGACAAGGAGTAAGCATGGACTATGCTCTCACACTGTACTTCGACGGCCGCTGCAGCCTGTGTATCAGCGAAATGGAACGACTGCGCCGCTGGGACAAAGCCGGCAAGCTTGAATTCGTCGACATTGCGCAGGATGGATTTGAGCCGGCATCGCTGGGTGTCGACATGGCAGCGCTCAATGCCCTGCTTCATAGCCGCACCCGTGACGGCCGCGTGTTGGTCGGCATCGACAGCATCGTGGCGGCCTACACGCTGACCGGACGCGGCTGGTTAGTGGGGCCGCTGCGTTTCGCGCCAACGCGCCGGCTGTGGTCTTGGCTGTATCGGGGTATCGCACGTAACCGTTATCGGCTATCGGCCCTGTTTGGCTATCGCGCTAGCTCCTCTTGCGATAGCGGTGTGTGCAGTCGCGATAGAGAGCCATTTTTTTGACCATTGATTTCTGTTTTTACAGAAATAAGAGACTAAAAATCATGATGTCCTCTACTTCATTAAGAACATGGCTGGTGCGTTGGATGTACGCAGTCGTGGCGGCGCATCTGCTCGTCGGCGTGCTGCTTCCGCTGATCGCAGGTGCGGCGTCATTGGATTGACGAATTGCTTGTTCTTTTGATGGATAAGGTAAATTGTCTGCGACTGATGCCAGAAGCGGACTTTGGGCAGGGTAGCAAGCTGTTGTGCTCGGCTATCTTTGACGGCTTCAGCGGCTCTGTAAAAATGAGTACTTTGTGGCGCAAAAGAAAGCGGCTCACATTGCTATGAGCCGCTTCTATTCTGGTGCTGATGGGCGGAATCGAACTGTAGACCTACTGATTGCGAAATAGCCTGGCTACTGGTAAAAAATGTATATAAATCAGTAGGTTAAGAGAAGGTGGATGGGCTATTGATGGTGCGGATGGATAACGATAACTGCTTCAGTTTATTAGAATGTGTTTTGTCAAATAACTCAAAAATAAACAAACGCCGCACGTTGTGCGGGCGTTTGTCTATGCAAATCAGGAGACGGTTGTTCTCTTCCCTTTTGCTCAACCTTTGCTACATATCTTGTTGATTGAGCCTACGTAACGGGAAGCTGAGAGCTTCACTTTTTATGTCAAAGCTTTCTCACATCGACGATGAGAGGATGATCCGACTGTTGAGGAGCCCGCAAAATTGACTTCGCTTCGGGTAGTTTCACGCGATTCGGGATCCAAACAAGCGGACCGCCTAAGCGATGCGGTGTCGCAAACTGATGATGCGAAATTAGTGACAATACATCGGCTACATAGGCTCTTTCAATTTCATCGAGACCGCGCGGAAAGGCCGTTTCCTTTCTGCCGCGTCCAGCTTGTAAAAACAATTTTTTTAATGAAGCAAGTAATGTAAGTACGGCATGCGGGAGTTGCTGTAACCTGAGGTCCCCAATGATTTCCATCTCATTATGGAATTGCGAAATTCGCGTGTTGCTATCTATGACCCCCTGAGGTAGATCATCCCTACTCGATGCTCCATAGACATTTTCGATCTCACAGGACTCTAACTTCGGTCCAGCGCCTCTACCACCTATATGGTTTACAAAGACGTTATCTATCATGCATTCTTTGAGCGTACATAGAGACAAAGAATCTCCGGGCGTCAGTTCAAGTTCATCAAAATACCCATTCGAAATAACGATCTGCCCGCTACTATGATCTACTTCCTTTATGTCGATTCCTAGCTGTTGGATTATGCGCAGAATATCAAAAGCTAGAGCGGGAGAATTTATGCGCTCAGCCGCTACCTTTAGAGCAGTACTTATTAATCCTGGAGATATGCCTTGAAGTTTTTGTGCTGCCACTTCTACTCCCAGCTCACCCATCAAGAAGGTGCAATCTGGATTTGAAAATTCTTCGCTAATTTCATCATCGAACGGATGTTGGACAAACCTTACAACGTCTCCTGCGCGAGCAGCGTCCACCAAATCGCTATCGACAAACTCGCGCGAATCTTCTTGGTCAGGTGCTGTTGCAACCATAGCGGTGGAAGCAGAAGAAGTTAGCCCAGCCATGCGCAAAAGCAATTGCTGCGCAGCCTCGTCTGGACTGCTAGGCACCAACTGGCGGAAGATATCAACCATCTGACTTATCGGCACGGGACCTCGTCCCGTTTGAGATGATCTTGCGCGGGTAGCAAGTCGGTCAATGAACAGTCTGACTTCTTCAACTTGACCACCTAGGTCCTCAATCTGGTCGCCTTCGCGCTCGGAAATTCGGTCAAGAATATAGTCCCACCCCTCCGAGCGCGACATTTGCGCAAGGTCACCAATATTTTGCGAGAGAATATTGCGGACAGCCAAATATCCGACCAACAATGGTCGGGAGGGCAACCAATTGGGTACCGAGTGGCTCGGTATCCCGATCCGTTTCAAGTAATCCTGCACCTGTTCAAGAGTGAACTCATTTAAAGTCAGTGTGCGAGCACTTCGACCGTTAATAGAGAATGCTTGAACACGCTCTTCGTTGGTTCCAAAATAGTTTTGCCTACCGCTGATGAAAAGTGACGAAGCGTGGATCGGGTGTTCCGTAACAAATTTTCTTACCAGCGTCATAGCTCTTCGACGAACGACTTTCAGACCTTTCGCATCACTTCTGAATCTGCTCGACGAGATTTCATCGAATCCATCCAGGAATATGTGAACGAAACCGGCCTTCCACGCCCGCACTAAACTTTCCGGCCGAGGAAATCCAATTTTCTCGCCATGGGCATAGATTGCACTGCTCGGCTCGTCTTGTCCGACGTGATCTCTTAAATTTAAGTAAAGTGGAAATGCAAATGAACTTCCAGCGCGGAATGCATCCCGTATGAAATGATAGATGAATCTCATCGTCATACTCTTCCCCGCGCCGAAGTCTCCGAGAAGCGTGTAGATTTTGGGGTCTTCTAATAGTGATGTCGCAAGCGTACTCGGCGAGATCGACTCGCGAGAGTCAGTATCTAACATATCTATTGGAACGAAATGAGCTTGCTCTACCTTTTTTTGGGGATTTTTGGGGTCAGGATTTCGAATGCTGCCAAAAGGATGATTTTCCCGCGCCTCTAGATACGCCGGTATGTCTACCAGCCGTTGACCGAAGGTGGTCAAACTCATTGCGAGCACTGGGCAGCGAGCCTTTTTCCTGGCAGCAGTGGCCACCTCTGATTGATCCGCTGTTGGGTCTTTGCTGGTAATAAAGAAGATCTTGAAATTCGAGTCAGGATTCTCCTTTTGCAGTTGCTGCTTTAGCGATATAGATTTTTCCAGATCGTCTATTGCCTTTTGCTTTAAGGGGTTACAAGTGGCTTCGATGATGTAGAAGGTCTCCCCGTCACTAAAGACTGCATCTCGCTCTCTTCCTTCGTGCAGGCTTGCCCCAGTGGGGCCCAGCGCTGGATATAGCGCCCTAGCGACTCGCCTAACCTCTTGCTCAAACATTTCTGAAGTTGGCCAACTTCTAAATTGATGACCGAGCACCATGACCTTATTCCCTGTTTTATATATTTAAAGGTAATTAATAGTCTAGTATTTTGTTGATCATATGAAATATAGACGTAACAAGAATTTAACTTAAAATCGGCGTTATGGTAACCGAATGTTGCAGGTGCGAAGTTGATGAATCTCGTCCATATTAGATGGGGCTTCAACGTGTCTTCATTTCTACGCGCTGCGTGCGTCAATATGCGTTAGATTCGATTCCCATCTGGCAGAGGGTCTGACGAGGTTGGGCGGGCTTCGCCGCCTGACGCAAATTTGAGTCAAAACCGGCCTATGTAGCGGGCAGGCGCGGGATGGGGGCAACCGCGCGCGCAGGGCCGGAAAAGTGATTTATGCTGTGCAAATGTACAGTATTTATGACTGATCGCAGTTGCCCGTTATCAACATGTCACGCCTCACCTATCCCGCGCCTGTCCCGCCAGGGAGCCCCATACAGCCCGTGCCGGCCATCCAGTTCGCCGATGGGCCGCAGTGGCCCTGTACATCACGCACAAGCTGCACGCGGGCTTCCCCAGCCCGGCAGCGGACTACACCGCCGATCCCCTGGACCTGAATCAATATCTGGTGGATCGCGTAGCCCGTACCTTCCTCTTTGACGTGGCCGGCTGGAGCATGAGCGCGGCGCACATTGTCGAGGGCGACAAGGTGGTGGTGGACCGTTCCATTCCTCCCCAGCCCGGCCACATCGTGGTGGCCATCGTCAATGCCGAATTCACCATCAAGCGCCTGCGCCTGGTCAACGGCGCCTACGAGCTGCACCCCGAGAACCCGGATTTCCGCCCGATCCGCCTCAGTGATGGCGAAGTGCTGGAAGTCTTCGGCGTGGTGGTGGGCGTGGCCAGGAAGGTGCTGTGAGCACCCAGCCGCCCAGCCCGGCCGGCTTCGCCCTGGTGGACGTCAATAATTTCTACGTCTCCTGCGAGCGCGTCTTCGATCCCAAGCTGCGCGCACGGCCGGTGGTGGTGCTGTCCAACAACGACGGCTGCGCCGTGGCACGCTCCAACGAGGCCAAGGCGCTGGGCATCAAGATGGCCGCGCCCTGGTTCATGATGCAGGACCTGGCGCGCCAGCACGGCATTGTGGCCCTGTCCTCGAACTACACCCTGTACGCCGACATGAGCAACCGCGTCACGGACGTGCTGCGCCAGTACAGCCCGCGCCTGGAGGTCTATTCCATCGATGAGAGTTTCCTCGCCCTGGCCGGCCATGGCCGACATGGGCCAGGCCATCCGCCAGCAGGTGCAAACCTGGGGCGGCGTGCATGCCTTCGTCGAAACCGATCGCTTCAAGCTGGATGAGCCGCAATATAACAACGGCCGTACCGTGCCGCTGCCTGAGCCGACCAACGACTTGCGCGTGATCGCCCAGGCCGCCTGGTGGGGGCAGCGGCGAATCTAGCGGCCCGAATTGAACAAGGCGAACCAGAATTGATCGTCGGTACGTTTGGCATGATCCCCAAACGGAAGAGGCGACCGGGTACATACCTTTCCACCATGAACGCGCGCGTCGAAACCATCGGTGAGAAGTGGCGTATGCGAAGCCCTGGCGCGAGGCCAAGAGAGGTCTGTTGCCGATGGAATGCTTCTATGAACCGAACTACGTATCAGGGAAGGCGCAGCGCTGGGCCATTGGCATTGCCGACGGTGAGCCATTTTGTGTGGCCGGCTTGTGGTGCGGATGGAAAGAAGAGGAAGACGGCCTCACTTCTCGTTCACGCAAATCACCATCAACGCGGACGAGAATCCTCTGATGAAGCGTTTCCACAACTGGTGATGAAAAACGCAGCCTGGTCATCATTCCCTGCGCGGAATATGGCGATTGGCTCAATGCAGGCTCGTCAGAGCAGGGGCGCACGATGCTGCCTCGCTATTCGGCCGATCTCCTGAAGGCATGCAGGACCGTTCCTGATGTATCGATCATTAACGATCCTACGTCCCTCCGCCACGCCAGCTTCTAGCGCGGCCGAGCTACTGTCATAGGTCCATGCCTTGTCAAACCTATATGGTAAGAAGAGAATCCCGCTGCGGTTTATGCATAACTGCTTAATTACCCACAACTCTTTTTCTCGACCACACCTGACCATAATCTTGAAGCCTCGATAGGTCTGCTCGCTATAGACTTGATTCATCATCTCCATCCTAATTGGAGGTGTTGTTACTGCCGGTGGCATATCCTCGCTCTAGGCGGCTCCAACTTTCACTTCACGCTGGCATTGGGGCAATTGCAAATAATTTCCCCTTCCAAGGCTCAATTGAAGCATCGAAGTCTAAAAATACAATTTCCTTCGTACCGTAGCCTTCACGTATAAATTGCGCTATTGCTTTTCGGCATACAATCATCTGTCCTTCCAAGTCGGTAGGTGAGCCACTAATTTGGAACTCGGCCCTGGTCCGGCCGCTTCCTAGTCCGCTTGTAACTTCGATAACTTCCTTCTTGCCGATCCTCAGCCATACAAAACCGGCCTCGTGTCCTATATCTTCAAAATAAAATCGCATGGGAACTCTTTCAAATAAAGGGGCCGCAACTGCGGCCCCTTAACAAAGTAAATTACTATTTGGTAGAAGATTACAAAGATTGGTCTCTCTTCTCGCTCTCGCCGCGATGACCCTTTCGATAGATGTCGCCACCATCATAGCGACGCGGGCCGGCGTCACTTTGCTGATCGGCCTGCTCTTGCTTTTTTTGCTCGTGTTCGTGCGAAGTAAAGCCGCCTTCGTGAGAGCGCGGCGGTTTTTCATTTTGAAGTGTGAAGCCTGGCTGTGCAACGCGAGTGGAACCTAGAGTTTTACTGAAATTCGACATTGTCGATCCTTTAAGTCACGGTCTGATATGAGCGTCAACGGACAGGCCGCAATGTCCATTTCTGCTACATCCACATCGCGAGCATCATCCGAAAAACAGAGATAGATACCCACGTACGTGAATGCTGATAGCGAAATATTTATGCACCGAATACCGTTCTGATTTCCGCTCTTAAATCTATTTCTCATCCTGGCCGCTGTAGTCCTTCAAGACGGCGTCAATTCATTCTATTGAGCGAAGGGTGAGCGCTACGACATGCGATAAGTGCTTCACACATATTCACACCTTGTGCGAGTAAAACTGCCTCTGCGCGGTAAACCCCCGCGAGATTCTTCTTTGAAAAGATTTCGCGGTTACGTTCTGATATAGAAACGCTGTTCAGTTGCCATCCATCCGCATGTTGCGTGTATTTCAGCTCGTATGAAAAGTTGCCGGAGCTATCTTCAGTTTGATATTTAGACATGAAATTTCTCGGTCAGTTAATTGTTGGTTTGGCTTGACCGATGTCGAAGGAATCAGATTCATCCAATCATTTCGCAAGTCTTCTCTTCAGGTTGATAGTCGTTGCCATCCCATAGTCGCTTACAACGAACCCTTACAGCATTCTTGGTTTTATCGCGCTGAGGTGAGTTTCCCTTTGCAGCTCATCTGAGAGTGACGACCATTTATTAGACGGCCGCTGTAGCTCTCGCTTCGATATGTCATAGATCTGGCTTATTTGGACGGTAGCTCATTGCTCTTCGCCTCCTGCAGCAACAGCGCGCACGACACGCCGCTGGCCACCGCCGACTCTTCCCCACATGACCCTCTTATCTCGAAAGCTCTCTGTTTTTTTATTGATTGCTGACGGATCGCTTAGCTCCTTATTCTCAAAATAGCCGTCACCGTGTAGTCGCCGGTGCTCCTCTACTGCCTGTGCAACCTCGTCGTTATTAAAGCGGCTTTTGGAATACAGCTTCATTTTTTCTCCGTAAAGGATATGTGGGCAACAAAGATCTGTTGAGCGTCATGATTTCCCATTTAATTGCTAATCTTCTGACGAAACCATTCGCCATTGATCGCACAGATCATTTGTCTGACCACGACCACGCGCAAGATGATTAAGTACCTCTTCGACGCACTCAAAATCCTCAAGCCGTCGAGAGTAGCCCGAATAGATCTCAGGTCGGGATAGCGGAAAATCCATGCCACCTAACGTCGGGCACAACGTGTGCCGACCGCTGAACATGTTCATACAGTTCTCCAAAAAAGAGCACTTAACGACATCTCAACGGATGGACTCAAGGAAAGAGAAAGGAATCGATGTTGGGATGGGGAAACGGATCATGTAAGCTAGCTCTTGCTTACGAGAGGATCCGAGGAAGGATGAACAGACCTTACTCTTAATTCACGTCGAAAACGAATATGTCGCCCACTTATTTTCCAATCGCCGAAGCCTGGTCAATAGTCTTTGCTGCATGAAAATACTGTGGGCGGATCAGCAGGCGTGCTCCATGACTGCGCCTTCCGGGCGGTACGAGACATAGATGACGCCCAGATACTCGCGCGCGGCCTGCATCCTGCGCTTGCGTAGCTCACGCTCGCTGGCATCGGCACCGGCCGGGCAATCAGCAGGATCAACCGAAAAAGGCCATTCCTCCATTGGAAACAGATGTTGCCCTAACGCCCTCAACACGATGTCGCAACTCAAACTAGGTCCCGCCGTCTCCAGTTCTATCTCCTGCCGACCAGGCCGGTTAACCGACTTATACGCTACCCGGAATTTGGGCATCACTTCTCCTATGCATACAAATTATTGCAAGAATGATAAATTTTGTTCCTATTCCTGGAACGTGGAAATCGGGGATTTCCTGCTTGTGCAGCGGCAAAAGAGTGGAGCAGCCGGCTAATGATGGCGAAGCAACAAATGATGGTTGATACCGCTTGATTGAAAACGATGACGTAGTGCCCTTTAAAAACGCCGTGATAGTGCGTCAAAATGCGTCAGATTTGATGTCCTTCGGCCGGACCGTGAAGCCAGGCCGGGCGTGCCTCGGCGCCTGATGCAAATTTGAATCAAAACCGGCCTATGTAGCGGGCAGGCGCGGGGTGGGGGCAACCGCGCGCTAGAGGAGCTAATGCAATAAATATGTTGCAAATGTGAAGCTTTTTGAGGTTGGCCTACGAGTCGTCGGCGTCGCAGTATCGGCGAAAGACAGTTGGAGGGAGTAGGGCGAAGGTTCCGAAATATATTTACGTGAAACCATTACTTGGAATCGTCCAGAGACCGCAATAGCTATATGATGGGTAAGCGGCTATGCATAGCCGAATAGGAGCTGTGATGAATGCGTATGAATATTTCGATGTACCTCTGGCCAACCGAAACTCCGCATCGGAATTCGCTGCGCGGTGGAAGCTTCACGTTTTTAACACGAGAGTTCCGACGCGGACCGACGTCGCACTGTTGTGCTCAGGCGAAGTATCGTCTTTAGTTGAAAATTGGATATGCCACAGTGCTACAGAAATTATTCCTAGCCGTTTGCAGATCTCGGAAGCAAAAAATGTCTTGTTGGCTAGGCCAGACGCATCAGAGCTCGGAAATTTAATCAAACTCTGTGATCTTAGAATAGGCACCGGGAACCGACCCTGGTGACAAAGAGGCGGGAGTGGACTAGTGAAATTATGGAGTCAGCTTAATTTGTGGCAAGCGCAAGCCATTGAGAGACGTCAGAAGGCGGGACTATCGTCAGGCAAAAGAAGAGACGCCGCTTCTGTATAGGCGCGCTCTAAAACAGCCCTATACTTCGCGCGCTCGGGTGAGGCCTGGCCATACCTTTCTAATATTTCTGTAGCGAAAAGATCGAAAATTTCACTCGGTGTGGCCCCAGCTTTTTGCATTGCAGAAATACATGCCGTTACTGCAGAACAAGGAAGATCGCTAACGAACTCACCACTTTCAGCCATCTCACCAATGTTGGTCACAATTAGAATATAGCTACCAGCGATTCTCTCGGCGTATGGGGTCATGGCAATCTCCATTTGACATACAAATAATAGTCTCATGCGATGGAAATCACTATAGGGAATATCCTGATGCATCTTGGCGAGTTGAGCAATTCAAGCTGATGGCGCACCAGGATTTACTCGACATGATTGCCCTTTCTGGCACGAACTAAGATCCGAAATTCGGATTAGGGCAACATGATGATGATTGAATTCCCCGAATCTTCAGCCAGCTAAAGATTTGGCTTTCATTGAAGCGAAAATTTCTGAACGGCATTTACGGTCGAGATCAATAAATTGATCGGACATGGCTTGATCAAGAGTGCGTCAAAAAATCGTAGAGCGTGTGAGGAATTCGGCATTGGTGTCGCGCTTAGAAGAACGATCGGAATCCTTGAAAAACGTATGTCGCTATCGAGCTTTTTAGCGAATTCCATACCGTCCATTGACGGCATGCGTAGATCCGTTAGGACCACGTTAACAAGATTGTTCTCCTGCTCCAGAATGGCATATGCCTCTGCCCCATTTCCCGCCTCAAGGACTTGGTATCCCTCGCCTTGAAATACGTCTGAAAAAATGGTTCGGATTTCTTTGTTGTCCTCGACTAGCAAAAGAGTACGGCCATCTCGTTTTTCCTGCATGGTTGTCTCCAGATGCATTTATTGGGACCGTAGCCATTTGCTAGTCAGAAGACATTATGTACTGTGAGATGGAATAGTCGAGCAATGCATTTCCCAATATGCGAGAAGATGCCTTGTATTTACCCTGAATCAATCGTCTTTTCCTGTGAAAAGGAGAAATCACCCATAATTACTGCCATCTCTCCGGCGCGCTGACCGCTCGCGCTGATAATCATCTCGGCAATCCACGTTGCAGAACAACATCTTGACCGCCACCACCTCGTCGCAGAAATGGCAGCGACAATCTGGCTGCAGCGCAGGTGTCCGTCGCGCAGCAGCTAGGCCGGCCGCGATAGTTCGATAGATACGGCTGTCTGCGTTATCAGCGTGATCGCTCATTGTGATTTCCCCTCATTGGTCGGAAGTTGATAGGAACGGAAGCGGACCACCTCTTGGCCGGCCCACTCGTTCAAGGAAAGAAACTGCGCCTGCAACGGCTCAATCTCGTTGCAGCCGAAGACGGCGGCGGCCTTCGTCACATCGCCGAATCCGCCGGTGTTGTTGGGCATGGTCCCGAGCAATTGCGGCGGCACGCGATGAGCGGCCAATACGTCGTCACGCGTGCAGTTCTTGATGTTGAAGAACTCATCCTTGGCCGCGATCTCGGAGACCGGCAGGATCTGCAGGCCGTCTTTCTTGCCGCCCGGTGCATACACAAACAGGTTGCGGAAATTGCCCGGCCCCTTGCTGTTGCGCATCGCCTCGCGCAGCTTGTCCACGTCATTGACGTTGCTGGCAGTGTCGGTCATGTAGAGGATGAAGCCGGCATGTGAGCCGTTGAGGTAGTAGCGCCGGCGGAACAGCGTGGCCGACTCATTGAGCCAGGCCGATTGCAGCGCGCTCACATACTGCGGCACGCCATAGACTTCCTGGTTGATGTCCGGGGCCTGCAAGTGCCAGACAGCGTCCCGCTCGAATTCGTGGGAATCTCGCCAGCCATTGACGAAGAAATAGCGCCCGGGCTCCACGCCCACGCGCGTGTATTTGGCCAACGCGGGCTTGAGGTTCAAGAGCTTGCCCGTCATGCTCTCGCGCAGCTCGGCGTAGCAGTTACCGAACAGCAGGAAGTCCAGCGCCAGGCGCGTAAAATCCGCACGCGACAGAACGGCGGACGGCTGGAAGGTCGAGGCCAGGATATTGACCTTGCACCAGATGGCACTGGCATGATGGACGCTGGCATTCAAGGACTTGGCCAGGCCGGCCATGCTCAAGGGGGGCTCGTACCAATCGCCATTGCGGTAGCACTCGACATCGGCCAGCATGTCCCGGCCTTCCAGTACCGGCGACGGATCGCCGAAAGAAAATGCTTCGACGGTCGGTACCGGCGGTGCCTCGGCCTTGGCCAGCAGTGTGTTGTCGGATGCAGCCGCGCGGCGGCGTGCTCTGTGTTTCATCAGAAGAACTCCATGGATGAGGTGTTGTTAGCGGTGGTGCCTTCGAAGGGCTCGTAGTCGAGGGCGTGCATGACCGACCAGGCCAAGTCGGCGTGGCCGGTTTCTTCCGAGCGGCCGGCGTCATAGGTGACGGCGCGCCCGCTGGGCGTGAGGATCTTGCGAATGGCCATGAAGGACTGCGCGATATCAGTCCAGCCCGCATCGAACTGCAGGCGGCCACTGCGGATGATGTTTTGTGCCTTGAGCACCATCCGCGTTTTGACTTCCGGCGAGTAGCTGATGGCCGTGGCGCCAGGGAAGAACTGTTTCACCAGGGGATAGACGCCCACGCCCATGCCGGTGGTGTCGATGCCGATGTACTGGACGTTGTAGCGGCCGGTCATTTCCTTGATGAGCGCGGCCTGCTCGGCAAAGTCCTTACCGCGCCACTGGTGACGCTCCAAGATGCGGAAATTCCCGCCCGGGACCAGCGGCGGCGCAATCACCGAACAGCCGGCGCTGTCCCCGGTTAGCGATGGGTCATAACCGATCCACACAGGCCGGTGGTTTATTACTACTACGATGCCGGCGGCACTCCGCGCCGTGAGATTCCGCTCGGCTCGAACTATGTCGAGGCCGTGCGGAAGTGGGCCGAGCTGGAGGCGATGCCGCCGTCCACTGTCTCTAAGGTAGTGACCTTCCGCTATGCCTGCGAGGTGTACCAGCAGAAATACATGCTGGATAACAGCCCCAAGACCAGGCGCGAGAAGCTGCGGCAGTTCCCGTTCCTCTTCGAGTTTTTCGACAATCCGCCGGCGCCGCTTGAAGAAATCAAGCCGATCCACGTCCGCCAGTACATGGCCTGGCGAAGCAAGAAGCGCCAGGACTCTCTGCGCGAAAAGGGGCTTGAGGTCAAGGGCGACGAAGGGCGCGTGGCGGCAAATCGTGACAAAGCGCTGATCTCGCACGTCTGGAACGCCGCGCGAGCCGAGGGGCTGACCGATTTGCCCAATCCCTGTGCCGGTATCAAGTCATTCCGCGAGGAGGGGCGGGACGTCTATGTTTACGACGACATGTACTCCCAGGTATGGGAGAAGAGCGGTCAGGTGTTGCGCGACGCTATGGATCTGGCATACCTGCTCGGTGGCCGGGTGGCTGACGTGCTTAAGGTGGACGAGAAGCACATCCGCGAGGGCGCCATCGAAGTGACGCAGAACAAGACCAACAGCAAGATGCGCATCGAGATTACGGGGGAGCTGAAGGTCCTCGTCGACAAAATTCTGGCTAGGAAGAGAAATATTGTCGGAAAGGTAACTACAACGCGCCTGCTGGTGAACGAAGAGGGCCAGCCGCTCACCTATGAAACCTTGCGGAGCAGGTTCGACAAGGCGCGGGAAGATGCCGGCGTTCCGTTCGCCGAATTCCAGTTCCGAGACCTGCGAGCCAAGGCCGGAACGGACAAGACCGATTCCGAAGGGGTGAGGGCAGCGCAAGGGCAGCTCGGCCACAAGAGCGTGACGACGACGGAAATCTATGTCCGAAAGCGGCGCGGCCAGAAGGTGACGCCTACGAAGTGAGGGAGTTACCTTTGGCGGTATTTTTTGTTGCGGTTGTCCCGCTAGAATTGTTGAACTCGAACAACTGCATAAAAAAAGGAGAGGGGTATGAAGAAGCGGTGGGGAATTTTTTTTGAGCTACTGTGCATGATTTTTATCGGCACGACAATACTATCTGCAGTCGCTTTCGGCATATCTTGGGCCGTATTTGGACGGGCATCTGTGCCGTTTGAAAAAGTTTGGGATTTTTCTAAGTTTGTAGGTGGACCATTATTTGGCGCAGGTATCGCCTTCTATGTGAACGATAGAGTGCATAGAGATAGAAAGCGTGAAGACGAGAAGAGAGCGGCTTCCGGGGCAGCATTCGCGTTGGCTCGACTGTACGGCGATTTTATGACTGTGCGGTACAGCTTGCGAAGAATAGTCGATCTGCGATTCAAATCTTTGGGCTTTGATGGACGCCACCATGTGGCTAGCTATTTCCAACCGCATCGCTTTACGTTTGGGAAAGTGGACTATCCCGATCTTCCGTCATTGCGCTTTCTTTTGTCAGAAGAAACCGGTCGCCAGGCGTTCGCAAAGATTCAAGCTGTTATCAGGATCTATATGAATTTGGTTGATATTCACGATGAACTAAATAAAGACCTCATTGAGTTTCGAGATCTGGAAGAGAAAGAAAAAAAGTCGCCCAGCAGTTCAATTCTCAATGACACGACCAATCTGATTGTTGACCTAGTCCATCACTTAGAGACCGACGAGCGACAATTCGTCGATTGCTTGGATGCGCTGCGAGAAGCGTTGGTTGCGAATTTCTCTGATGATCTGGGACTTAAGGAATTCGCTTGTCCTGACAAAGCATATTTGGCCGAGAATCTGCCACCGTGGCCGCCGCATTTCATTTCGGCTATTCAGAAAATGTCCCAGGGATAAGCCGGTTTTCCGCTATTTTCTGTATCTTCGATTGTTGGAAGCGAAAGCGAGCTGTTTTGTCATATTCAGGCGTAAGTCAAAAAATTGCGGAGCAAAGCCAGAATTGCGGAGCAAAAAAAAGCGGCCTGCATCGCTGCAAGCCGCTTCTGTTCTGGTGCTGATGGGCGGAATCGAACCGTCGACCTACTGATTACGAATCAGTTGCTCTACCAACTGAGCTACATCAGCAAAAGTCCGCGATTATAGCGGTTTCTTTCCTCTTCATCCACTCCCCACCCGAAAATCCCTCAAATTCAGCCCGAAAGGGCAGGGGATGCCTTGTAATAGCAACGACAGGGGGACGTTAATCCGGTTTGCAATCCTCCCGTTTGGCGGCTGTCAGGGCATCCTGCCCAAGCCAAGCTCTTCAGCGACGCGGTGACAGGCGGTGACGCGGCACCAGGCCGCAAGCAAAGGGGGCGGGGCCTGGCTCAGTACGTAGGGCGGCTCCTGTGATCCCGGGAGGGCCACTACCCGTCCTTCAATGTCCAGGGCGACGATCATCCCCAAAAAACGCGACAGGGAACGCCGGGCCGTCGCCCGGCAGCCCACACGGTAGTCTGTTAGTCTGTCTATCTCATTCGGCTGGAGCCGCGACATGAACAAGAAAATCATCACCGAGGAACAATACCTGCGCGAGATGAACAGGCGTCTTCGCGAGCATCCCGATTACATCGGTGGCATGGAGTTCCTGCCGCATCCACCCGGTGCCGAGGGCGATAGCATCCTCGGTATCGCCTGGGCGGGTATCGTCTTCCATCAGGCCTATCGCGAAGTGCTCGATTCCATGGAGCGCGATTTCGAGGTCGAGTACCCCCGCCGGCGCTTCTGACTGCCGGCCAGGTGCGCCCTGCCAGCTGTGCCAGGTCAACGTCGCCTGGTCAGGATCAAGCTGTATTAATCCAAATCATATAAACAAAAACGCCCCCGGCTTGCACCGGGGGCGTCTGTACTTGCGTTCGGCCGTTGCCGGCCGGCGCAGGCAGGTATTACTTGGTCACGGCCAGCAGGGTACGTTGACCACCCTTGTAGGTGTACAGGGTCAGCGAACCGTCCTTGATGTCGCCCTTGGCGTCGAAGGCGATCACGCCGGTCACGCCCTTGTGGCTGATCTTGGCCAGTTCAGGCAGGTACTTCTTGGGATCGGCGGAGCCGGCCTTGGCCATGGCGTCGGCCACGGTCAGGGTGGCGTCATAGGCGTAGGCGGCGTTATAGACGACGTCGATGCCAAACTTCTTCTTGTAGGCAGCGCGGAAATCGTCCATGCCCTTCTTGCCGGATTCATCCACACCACCGGCTTCGGCGCAGACCACCTGGTCGTCGCCCAGGCCGTCGCCAGCCAGGCCCGGCAGCGAGCCGGTACAGATGCCGTCACCACCCATGAACTTGGCGGTGATGCCCAGTTGCTTCATCTGGCGCAGCATCGGGCCGCCCACGGCGTCCATGCCGCCGAAGAAGACCACGTCCGGCTTCTTGCCCTTGAGCGAGGTCAGGATGGCGTTGAAGTCGGTCGCCTTGTCGTTGGTGAACTGGGTGCCGACGATGGTGCCGCCAGCAGCCTTGGCGCCCTTGGCGAATTCTTCCGCCACGCCCTGGCCGTATGCGGTACGGTCATCGATCACGGCGATCTGCTTGGTGCCCAGCTTCTGCACGGCATACTTGCCCAGCGCGGCGCCCAGCTGCGCATCGTTGGCGACCACGCGGAAGGCGGTCTTGAAGCCTTGCTGCGTGTACTTGGGGTTGGTGGCCGACGGCGAGACTTGCGGGATGCCAGCGTCGCTGTAGATCTTCGAGGCAGGGATGGTGGTGCCGGAGTTCAGGTGGCCGATCACGGCGGCAACCTTCTGGTCGACCAGCTTGGTCGCCACGGCAGTGGCCTGCTTCGGATCGGAGGCGTCATCTTCGCCAACCAGCTCGAACTTGACCTTCTTGCCACCGATCATGAAACCCTTGGCGTTGAGTTCGTCCACGGCCATGCGCGCGCCGTTCTCGTTGTCCTTGCCCATGTGGGCGTTGGGACCGGACAGCGGGCCGACGTGGGCGATCTTGACGACTTCCTGGGAGTATGCGGTGCCGGCGAAGGCCAGGCCGATTGCAGCGGTTAATGGAATAATGGCGCTCTTGAGTTTCATAGAAATCCTCTGTAGATTGAATTGACCACTTTTAATGTTTGTCTCACTACTCAAGCTTTATTCAGATCCCTGTTGCGGGGGCTGGGCGTCCCGCTTTGCTTTCATCCCCGACTTTCTGAATAATGCAGACGGTACAACATAAGAATCGGCTTCGCCAAGTTTTTTTTAAGCGGCCTGCCTAAAAATTTCCCTGACATTTGTCCCATGCCTGCCAAACTTCACACGCTCGACAAGGTGGACCGCAAACTGCTCAACATGCTGCAGAAGGACAACCAGATATCCACCCGCGTGCTGGCCGAGAAACTGCATATCTCCCAGCCCACCTGCCTGCGCCGCATCCGCGACCTGCGCGAGGCCGGCATCATCAGCGCCGAGGTGGCCATGGTCGATCCCTTCGCACTCGGCTACGGCATGCTGGCCTTCCTGGAAATCTCGCTCAACAACCAGTCCGACCAGCACATGCAAGACTTCGAGCAGCGCATGGCCAAGGAGGCCGAGGTGATGCAGTGCTACTTCGTCTCCGGCGAATACGACTACTTCCTCGCGGTCCATGTCATCGATATGGATGCCTATTACCAGTTCGTGCGGCGGGTCATCTCGGGTTCGGGCAATGTGCGCCATTTCCAGTCGCGCTTCCCGATGAAGCGCGCCAAGTTCACCACGCGCATCGCCTTCGACGAAAAAGCCCCCGAAGTCCAGGTGCGCGTACCGGGCTGAGTCCGGGTCGTGGCCCCGGCAACATCCTCCCGATACGTGCGTGTTTCCGGTTAGCAGGTTTCGTGCCTGCAACTGGAGTGGGTATTTCAGTGGTGTGACCACTGGAAACTAACTAATCGGCACAGCCCCGCGCAGGCTGCCGGCGCGCCCCGGAACGCGCTTACCGAGAGGGCGCCGCGCGCCAGGCACAGCATTGGCGTTGCAGCCGGCTTGCCTCCTGTGTTATTTTCGGGGTCATCCGGTGACGATCGGCCTGGGGCGGTCCATCCAGGGCAGCCGGTCGAACCAGCACGCACCACGACGCACCAAGAGCGGACACAGATCAGCACCCGACGCCGGCAAGCCGGCCGTCCCGCCAGTGGCAACCAGAAACTTCCAATCATCCACCGCCTTGCGGCATGCCAGCCGCCGGGCGCCGCCATGCTGACTCGTTCGCGAGGCATGCCATGGTGCAAGGGCGCTGCAAAATGGCGCACGGCGCCAGCCATCCATCTTCAATTTTCATTTTTCAATTTTCATTCCGCACCACCAGCCAGAAAGGAAACCCCGCACGATGCACGAAGTCGAGTTATTCATCCAGGACATGGCGGTCATCATGCTCATCGCCGGTATCGTCACCGTGGTCTTCAACAAGTTGAAGCAGCCGGTGGTGCTGGGCTACATCGTCGCGGGCGTCATCATCGGCCCGCATACCCCGCCTTACGACCTGATCCAGGATGAGAAGACCGTGCACATCCTCTCGGAGCTGGGCGTGATCTTCCTGCTGTTCTCGCTGGGGCTGGAGTTCAGCCTCAAGAAGCTGGCCAAGGTCGGCGCCACCGCCTTCATCGCCGCCGCCGCCGAGATCCTGCTGATGATCTGGATCGGCTACGAGATCGGCCTGTACTTCGGCTGGCAACGGATGGATGCCATCTTCCTGGGTGCCATGCTGGCGGTGTCGTCTACCACCATTATCGTCAAGGCCCTGAACGAGCTGGGCATGAAGAACGAGAAGTTCGCCCAGATCATCTTCGGCATCCTGATCGTGGAAGACATCCTGGCCATCGGCATGATCGCGCTGCTCTCGGGCGTGGCCACCAGCGGGTCGGTCAATTCCGGCGAGGTCTTTACCACCGTGGGCAAGCTGGTGCTGTTCATGACGGTCTCGCTGGTGGTGGGCATCCTGGCGGTGCCGCGCCTGCTCAGTTTCATCTCCCGCTTCAAGAGCCACGAGATGCTGCTGGTGGCGGTGCTGGGTATCCTGTTTGGCTTCTGCCTGCTGGTGATGAAGCTGCAGTACAGCGTGGCGCTGGGCGCCTTCCTGGTGGGCGCGGTGATGGCCGAGTCGCGCCAGCTGCATCGCATCGAACGCCTGGTCGAGCCGATCCGCGACATGTTCTCGGCCATCTTCTTCGTGGCCATCGGCCTGCTGTTCGATCCCACTGTGCTGGTCAAGTACTGGCTGCCCATCACCGTCATCACCCTGGCGGTGGTGTTCGGCAAGCTCATCAGCTGCGGCCTGGGCACCTTCGTGGCCGGGCAGGGCGGGCGCACGCCCATGCGCGTGGGCATGGGCCTGGCGCAGATCGGCGAGTTCTCCTTCATCATCGCCGCGCTCGGCCAGAGCCTCAAGGTCACCAGCGAATTCCTCTATCCCATCGTGGTGGCGGTCTCGGCGATCACGGCCTTGCTGACGCCTTATCTCATCAAGGCCGCCGACCCGCTCTCGGCCAAGGCGGTCACGCTGGTGCCGGCGCGCGTCTCGGGTTTGCTGGGCATGTACTCGCGCTGGCTGGAAAGCCTGCAGCCCACGGGCGACCGCGCCGAACTGACGCGCATCATCCGCCGCATCCTCATGCAGGTGATGGTCAACCTGGCGCTGGTGATCGCGGTGTTCCTGTCCGGGGCTTTCTTCGTGGATGGCCTCTCCCGCCAGCTGTCGGCCTGGACCCCGGACGAGGACGTGCAAAAGGCCATCATCTGGGGGTGTGCCTTGTTGCTGTCCTTGCCCTTCCTGATCGCGACATATCGCAAGCTGCAGGCGCTGTCGATGCTGCTGGCCGAGGTCGGCGTGAAGCCCGAGTTCGCGGGAGCGTATACTTCGGGGGTGCGCAAGATCATTTCGGAGGTCTTGCCCATCATGTCCATCGTCGGCATCATGCTGCTGATCTTCGTGCTCAGCGCCAGCATCCTGCCGCCGCTGAACCTGCTGGCCTTCGTGCTGGCGGTGTCGGCCGGGCTGCTGTGGTTGCTCTGGAGCAAGCTGGTCAAGCTGCATTCGCGCCTGCAGATCGCCCTCTTCGAGACGCTCGACGAGCAGCCCGACGATGTGCATTGAGCGCAGGCCACCGGGCATGAGGCCGGGGTGGCTGCAAAGGATTTATAAGATTTAAATGGTTTATCAGGATTTATCAGGTTTTATTTACGTTGGACTAAGACAATCATGACTCAAGACGAATTGAAGCAGGCCGTCGCCAAAGCGGCCATCGACTACGTGGTGGATGGCGAGATCATCGGTGTGGGCACCGGCTCCACCGCCAATTTCTTCATCGATGAACTGGGCAAGATCAAGCATCGCATCAAGGGCGCCGTGGCGTCCTCCGAAGCCACCGCCGAGCGCCTGCGCTCGCACGGCATCACCGTGTTCGATCTCAACGAGGTCGAGACCATGCCGGTCTATATCGACGGCGCCGACGAGATCAATGGCACTGGCGCCATGATCAAGGGCGGTGGTGCGGCACTTACGCGCGAGAAGATCGTGGCCTCGGTGGCGCAGAAGTTTGTCTGCATCGCCGATGGCTCCAAGCTGGTCGAGGTGCTGGGCAAGTTCCCGCTGCCGGTGGAAGTGATCCCGATGTCGCACGCCGTGGTGGCGCGCAAGCTGGCCGCCCTGGGCGGTGAGCCGCGCCTGCGCCTGAAGGACGGCAAGCCGCTGGTGACCGATAACGGTTGCTACATCATCGACGTGCTCGGCCTGTCCATCACGGACGCCGCCGATATCGAAGAGAAGATCAACAACATCGTCGGCGTGGTCACCAATGGCCTGTTCGCGCGCCAGGGCGCCAATGTCTGCCTGCTGGGCACGGCCGAAGGTGTCAGGAAGCTGGAGTTCTGATCGGGCTAGCCGATTCTGCGCTCATCCATGCAAAAGGCCGTGTCTCGCGACACGGCCTTTTGTCTTTTTGCGACGGTCCCGAGGCGCTTCAGGGTTGCTTCGCCTTGGCCTCGTCGCGCGCGATGACTACCGTCATGCGTGCCGGATCGATGTACTTGCGGACCGCTGCGTTGACTTGCGCCAGCGTCAGGTCGGCCAGCTTGAGGTCGAGCTGCTGCTGCCACAGGAAGGAACGGTCCAGGTTCATCAGCGAGGCCCAGCTGGCGGCGATGCCGGCGTCGGCGGCGCGCTGCTGGTTGCGTTGCTGCAGGATGCCGGACTTGGCGCGCTGCAGTTCATCCTCGGTAAAGCCATCCTTGATCACGCGGGCGATTTCCTCGCGTACGGCGGCATCGACCTTGTCCAGGTTCTGCGGAGCGGCGATGGCGCGGATGGCCAGGCTGCCGGCGTCACTGATGGCGCCGATGCTGAGGCTGCTGTAGATGCCATAGGACAGACCATCCTTCTGGCGGATGCGATCAGCCAGGCGCGACTTCAGGCTGGAGCCGCCCAGCAGGTAGTTGGCCACGGCCAGCGCCGGATAATTCGGGTTGCTATCGAGCAGGCGGATGTTCTGGCGGGCCAGGTAGACGCCATTCTCCTTGTCCGGGGTGTCGATGACGATGCGCTGGGCGGCGGGCTCGGCCCAGTCCTGCAGGACCCGGGCGTAGGGGGCGGCGCTGTTCCAGCCGCCGAAGGCCTGGTCGATGGCGGCACGGGCCTGGCCGGCATCGAAGTCACCCACCACGGCCAGTTCGCCATGCGAGGCGCCGTAGAAGCGGCGATGGAAGTCCTTGACCTGCTCCAGCGTCACGGCGCTGACGGCGGCGATACGTTGTTCCAGCGTCTGCGCGGCGCGCCAGTCACCGGCCGGGTAGTGATTGAAGTGCAGCGCCAGTGCTTCAGCGGCGCGGGCATCGGGTTCCTTGCGGGTGGCTTCCAGGGCGACCAGGGTTTCGCGCTTCAACTGCTCGAACTCCGCTGCATCCATGCGCGGGTGACGCAGGACCTGGCCCACCAGCGCCAGCGCCGGCACCAGGTTCTCGCGGGTGGTATCGAAGCGATAGGCATTGCCGTTGATCTTCAGGCGGGTGAATTCATCGGCCAGCTGGCGACGGTCCAGTGTCTCGGTGCCGCGCATGAGCATGGCCGCCGTCAGTTGCGCCACGGCGCGCTGGCCGAAGAGCGTCTGGGCATCGCCGAATTCCAGGTTCATGCTCACCGAGACGGTCTCGCCACGCGATTTCTTGGGCAGCAGCGCCAGCTTCAGGGCCGTATGGGGGGCTTGCCCCGGGGCGATGCGGGTGGTGCGCTGCTCGATATTGCCCGGGGCCGGATCAAAGGCCTCGCCCGAGGCAATGGCCGCGCGCGGCTGGTACTGCGCCAGCAGCGAGGCCAGGCTGGGCGCCGCCGGTACTTCGGCGCGCAGCGGATGATCTTCCGGCAGGTAGAGACCGACGGTGCGATTGTCGCGGCGGAAGTACTTGCCGGCGGCAGCGGCAATCTCGGCGCTGTCCAGACGCTGCTCCAGGTCACGTTCGATGAACACCAGGCGCCAGTCGCCGCGCGCAATCGCATTGGACATGGCCACGGCCATCTGCTGCGGATTGTTTTGCAGGGTCTCGAAGTTGTTGCTGCTCTCGCGATGCAGGCGGGCCACTTCCTCAGCCGTGGGCGGTGTCGCGGCGAAGGATTCCACGCCGGCGATCATGGCCTGCTTGACCGGCTCGATATCGGCCCCCGCCTTGACCTGCGCCACGATCATCTGCAGTCCCGGTGCATAACCGGACAGCGACATGGCATAGACTGCACTGGCCAGGCCCGTTTCCACCAGCGACTTGTGCAGGCGGCCATTGGGGGTATCGGCCAGGATGTCGCTGGCAAAACCCAGCGCGGTGGCGTCGGGGTGCAGGGCCGAAGGCATCTTGTAGCCCAGTGCCACCAGTTGCACGTCGCCACGGCGGCGGATGGCGAACTGGCGCTCGCCGTCCTGGGTCGGTTCCACCGTCCAGAACTCGGGCAGCTTGCGCGTCGGGCGGGGCAGGCGGCCGAAGCTCTGGTTGACCCATTGCAGGACCTCGCGCGGCGCGAACTTGCCGGCGATCAGCAGGACCGCGTTGTCGGGCTGGTAGTAGGTGCGGTAGAAGGCCTGCAGGTTCTCGATGCGCACATTCTCGATGTCGCTGCGCGCGCCGATGGTGTTGCGGCCATAGCTGTGCCAGTCATAGGCCACGCTTTGCATGCGCTTCAACATCACGCGCGGCGGCGAGGTCTCGCCGCTTTCATACTCGTTGCGCACCACCGTCATCTCGCTGTCGAGATCCTTGCGCGCGATCTTCGAATTGACCATGCGATCGGCTTCCATGCCGATGGCCCAGCGCAGGTTGTCCTGGCCGGCCTCGAAGGTCTCGTAGTAGTTGGTGCGGTCCAGCCAGGTGGTGCCATTGAAGTTCATGCCGCGCTTGCTGAACTCCTGGGGGATGGCCGGATAGCGCGGCGAACCCTTGAACATCAGGTGTTCCAGCAGGTGCGCCATGCCGGTCTCGCCATAGTTCTCGTGGCGCGAACCGACCAGGTAGGTGATGTTGACGGTGACGGTGGGTTTGGAATCGTCCGGCAGCAACAGCAGCTTGAAGCCGTTGGCGAAGCGGTACTCGGTGATGCCTTCGGCACTGGGGCCTTGTGTCACCCCCGGCGGCAGGGCAACGGCCGCCTGTGGGGCCGGGCTGGTGGCGGCCTGCGTGGCGGGGACGGGAAGGACGAAGCCCAGGCTGACGACCAGGATGGCAAGGCGCGAATGACGCAAGGACAAGATGAACTCCTGCAGGATGGCAAACGGAGTGGGCATTGTAGTAGACCTTGCCCTGCTTGCTCCACGCCCACGCAAAAACAAACGCCGCCGTGGCGAACCAGGGCGGCGTTGTCGATCAGCGAGCCAGGGCCAACGACCCTGAGGCGGCAAGGCTTATTCGCTCGGCGGCACGTAGCCGGCGGCGGCATCGGCGCCATCGCCGAAGAAGTGCTTTTCCATCTGCACGGCCAGGTACTTGCGGGCGCGGGCGTCGGCCAGCATCAGGCGGTTCTCGTTGACCAGCATGGTCTGGTGCTTGAGCCAGGCGGCCCAGGCTTCCTTGGAGACGCTCTCGAAGATGCGCTTGCCCAGCTCGCCCGGATAGGGCGGGAAGTCCAGGCCTTCGGCTTCCTTGTTCAGTTTGATGCAATGGACCATGCGTGCCATGTCGATTCCTTGGGTTCGTTAGGTTGAAAGAGGTCGGTCGTGGCGGGCCCGGCGATGGGTGTCGGCGCGGGTGCCGGCGCACGTCCTGACAAAAAAGTTGAAAGCGTGAAACCTGGTTGATTCATCAGTAAAGGTTCTTGATCAGGACCTGCGACTTGCGCTGCCAGTTGTAGATCTGCTGGCGATCCTGCGGCAGGTCGTTGACCCCCGCCAGCACGAAGCCGCGCTTGAGGAACCAGTGCGAAGTCCGTGTGGTGAGCACGAACAGCTTGGTCAGGCCGGCCTCGCGGGCGCGCGTCTCGATGTGTTTCAGGATACGGTCGCCGTCGCCCTGGCCTTGCACTTCCGGGTTCACGGTCAGGCAGGCCATCTCGCCCATCTTTTCCTTGGGGAAGGGGTAGAGGGCGGCACAGCCGAAGATGACATTGTCGTGCTCGATGACCGAGAAGTAATTGATTTCGCGTTCGATCAGCTCGCGGCCGCGCTTGACCAGGGTACCGTCGGCTTCCAGCGGTTCGATCAGCTTGAGGATGCCGCCGACGTCCTCGATGGTGGCCTGGCGCAGGCTTTCCAGGTTCTCGTAGGTGACCATGGTGCCCACGCCATCGTGGGTGAACAGCTCCAGCAGGGCCGAGCCATCGGTGGAGAAGGGTACGATGTGGGCGCGCGAGACGCCGGCATTACAGGCCTTGACCACGCTGCCCAGATAGAAGGCCGCTTCCGGCGAGAGGAATCCGGCCGACAGGACGGCTTCGGCCTGGTGCGAGGACAGCTCGCGGATCTCGGTACCGGCCGCGTCCGTCATCATCGGTGTTTCCGACAGGAAGATCAGCTTTTCGGCACGCAACGCGATGGCCGCCGAGACGGCCACGTCTTCCATGGTCAGGTTGAAGGCTTCCCCGGTGGGTGAGAAACCCAGGGGCGAGAGCAGCACGATGCCGCCGGCATTCATGATGGGCTGGATCACGTCGGCGGCGATCTTGCGCACCACGCCGGTCAGTTGCAGGTCCACGCCATCGAAGACGCCCATCGGACGGGCCGTGACGAAATTGCCGGAAATGACGCGGATGGCCGAATGCGCCATCGGGGTATTGGGCAAGCCCTGGCTGAAGGCGGCCTCGATGTCCAGGCGCAGTTCGCCGGCGGCCTCCTTGGCGCATTCCAGCGCGGTGCTGTCGGTCACGCGCAAGCCGTTGTGGAAGCGTGCTTCCACATTGCGCAGCGCCAGCTGCTCGGCCACCTGGGGTCGCGAGCCGTGCACCACCACCACGCGGATACCCAGCGCGTGCAGCAGGGAAAGGTCCTGGGCCAGGACCTGCAGGTCGCCGGCCGCGACCAGCTCGCCCGGGAAGGCGACCACGAAGGTCTTGCCGCGGAAGGCGTGCACATAGGGCGCGACTGAGCGCAGCCAGTTGACGAATTCGGTCTGTTTTTCCATGACGCGCATTATAACCAGCGTCGGCCCTGGGCGTAGGCTTGCGCGCCGCCAGCGGCCAGATTTCTTGGCGGGATGTTGCAAAGCGGGATCAATGGACCCGCCGGCCTGCCCGGCAAAGCGGCGTCATCGGCCCTGCAGCCGCCTGCAGCCTGACCGGGCGGGCCATGGCAGGTATAATGTCGGCCTCATGTCCGTTACCAAAGCACCCACCACTCCCCCGGCCGCCCAGCCGCAGAAGAACCCGCAGCAGGAGCGCCCAGCCAGGGATCGCAACGACCGCAACGACCGCAGCGGCCGCGAAGGACGCGGTCCGCGCGGCGGCTCCAACGCGACCGCCACCGACACTGCGCCACCGCTACGCAATGCGCTGCCGCCGGTCACCTTCCCGGAAGAGCTGCCGGTCTCCGGCCGTCGCCACGAGATCGCCGAGGCGCTGCGTCGCCACCAGGTCATCATCGTCAGCGGCGAGACCGGTTCCGGCAAGACCACCCAGCTGCCCAAGATCTGCCTGGAGCTGGGCCGTGGTGCCAAAGGCCTGATCGGCCACACCCAGCCGCGCCGTATCGCTGCCTCGTCCACCGCCAAGCGCATCGCCCAGGAACTGAACTCGCCACCGGGCGAGCTGGTGGGCTACAAGGTGCGCTTCAACGACACCCTGTCCAAGGGCGCCTGGATCAAGCTGATGACCGACGGCATCCTGCTGGCCGAGACGCAGACCGATCCGCTGCTGCGCCAGTACGACACCATCATCATCGACGAGGCGCATGAACGCAGCCTGAACATCGATTTCCTGCTGGGCTACCTCAAGCAGCTGCTGCCCCGGCGCCCCGACCTGAAGATCATCATCACCTCGGCCACCATCGACGCCGACCGCTTCGCCCGCCACTTCGGCCGCGAGGTCAAGGGCGAGCTGGTGCCAGCCCCGGTGATCGAGGTCTCGGGTCGCCTGTATCCGGTGGAAATCCGCTACCGTCCCATCGATAATGCCGACCGCAGTGGCGTCTCCACCGAGGTGGCGCAGGCCCGCGCCCGTGCCGAAGGCCGTGCCAGCCAGGCCCAGAAGGACCGCGAGCAGCGCGACCTGATGGATGCCGTGGTCGATGCCGTCGATGAGCTGGCCCGTATCGGTTCTGGCGACGTGCTGGTGTTCCTGCCGGGCGAGCGCGAGATCCGCGACGCCGCCGAAGCCCTGCGCAAGCATCACCCGCCGCATGTGGAAATCCTGCCGCTGTTTGCGCGCCTCTCCGCCCAGGAGCAGGAACGCGTCTTCAAGATCAGCAATGCGCGCCGCATCGTGCTGGCCACCAACGTCGCCGAAACCTCGCTGACAGTGCCGGGCATCCGCTACGTGGTCGATGCCGGCCTGGCCCGCGTGAAGCGCTACAGCTACCGCAACAAGGTCGAGCAGTTGCAGATCGAGCCGGTGGCGCAATCGGCCGCCAACCAGCGCGCCGGCCGTTGCGGCCGGGTGGCGGCGGGCGTCTGCATCCGCCTCTACGACGAGCAGGATTTCCTGCAGCGTCCCAAATTCACCGATCCGGAAATCCTGCGCTCCTCGCTGGCCTCGGTCATCCTGCGCATGAAGTCGCTGCACCTGACGGACGTGGAGAGCTTCCCCTTCATCGAACCGCCCCTGGGCCGTGCCATTGCCGACGGCTACCAGTTGCTGCAGGAACTGGGCGCGGTGGAAGAGCAGGGCGGCGTCAACCGCCTCACGCCCCTGGGCCAGCAACTGGCCCGCCTGCCGCTGGACCCGCGCGTGGCGCGCATGATCCTGGCTGGCCGCGACAATGCCTGCCTGACCGAGTTGCTCATCATCGCCGCTGCGGTCTCGGTGCAGGATCCGCGTGACCGGCCCATGGAAGCGCAGAACGCGGCCGACAACGCGCACAAGAAATTCGCCGACGAGAAGTCCGAGTTCGCCAGCTATCTCAAGATCTGGAAGTGGTTCGAAGACGCCATCGCCCACAAGAAATCCAACCGCCAGCTGCAGGAGCACTGCCGCGAGAACTTCCTCTCGCAGCTGCGCCTGCGCGAGTGGCGCGACGTCCATTCGCAACTGCTGACCATCGTCAAGGAACAGGGCTGGCGCCTCAACGAAGCCCCGGCCACCTATGACCAGCTGCATCTGGCACTGCTGACCGGCCTGCTGGGCAACATCGGTTTCAAGGCCGAGGACGATGCCCAGTACCTGGGCGCACGCGCCATCAAGTTCAACATCTGGCCCGGCGCCCACCTCACCAAGAAGCCAGGCCGCTGGGTGATGGCCGCCGAGCTGGTCGATACGGCCCGCCTGTATGCCCGCTGCGTGGCCAACATCCAGCCCGAATGGCTGGAAAAGCTGGGTGGCCACCTGCTGAAGAAATCCTGGGGCGAGCCGCGTTGGGAGAAGCGCGCCGCCCAGGTCACCGCGTCCGAGCGCGCCACGCTCTACGGCCTGGTGGTCTACAGTCAGCGCCGCATCAACTACGGCAACATCAACCCGGCCGAGGCCCGCGAGATCTTCATCCGCGATGCCCTGGTGGGCGGCGACTTCGAGACCCGCGCACCGTTCTTCGCGCACAACCAGAAACTGGTGCGCGAGATCGAGAACCTGGAGCACAAATCGCGCCGTCTGGATGTGCTGGTGGACGACGAGCTCATCATCGGTTTCTACGACAAGCTGATCCCGCACGACATCTGCAATGGCGTGGACTTCGAGAAGTGGCACAGGCAGGCCACGGCCGCCGACGCCAAGCTGCTCTACCTGAACCGTGACGACCTGATGCGCCACGAGGCCGCCGGCGTCACCACCGAGCTCTTCCCCAAGACGATGAACGTGGCTGGCATCGCCATGGCGCTGTCCTATCACTTCGAACCGGGTGCCGCGCGTGACGGCGTCACCCTGACCGTGCCGCTGTATGCGCTGAACCAGGTCTCGGCGGACCGCTGCGAATGGCTGGTGCCGGGCATGTTGAAGGAGAAGGTGCACCTGCTGATCAAGTCGCTGCCGCAAAAGCTGCGCCGCCACTGCGTGCCGCTGCCCGACTACGCAGCGCGCTTCTGCGAGCGCGTGGACGAGCGCAAGATCTTCGGCCGGGGCAACCTGATCGACGCCATCATTGCCGACATCCGCGAGCAGATCACCATCCTGGTCAAGCCCAGCGACTTCAAGCAGGAGACGCTGTCGGCGCACCACGCGATGAACTTCAAGATCGTCGACGAGCATGGCCGCCAGCTGGAGATGGGCCGCAACCTCGCCGCCTTGCAGGCCGAGTTCGGCGGCCAGGCGCGCCAGCAGTTCCAGAAGCTGGCCGAGCAGGTCGCCATCGCCCCGCGCGATGAGGACGACGGCGACAGCACCGGTACCGGTGCAGGTACTGCGGCGGCGGTCCCGAAGGTAGCGGCCAAGGGTGCGGCCTCATCCGCTGCAGCGGCCTCGTCCGCAGCTGCCGCGCCCGCGTCGGTGGGCGAGTACAGCAACCTGACCGGCTGGAGTTTCGGCGAGCTGCCCGAGCTGCTGGAGATCACCCGAGGCAGCGGCAAGCAGGCGCAGACGCTGATCGGTTTCCCGGCACTGGTGGACCGCAAGACGCATTGCGACCTGGAAGTCTTCGACGACCCGGCCGAGGCGGCGCGCTTCCACTATGCCGGCCTGCGTCGTCTCTTTGCGCTGCAGATGAAGGAGCAGCTGAAGTACCTGGAGAAGAACATCCCCGGCCTGCAGCAGATGGGCATGCAGTTCATGGCCCTGGGTTCGCAGGAGGAATTGCGTGAGCAGATATTGAATGCCGGCCTGGAGCGTGCCTTCCTGCAAGACCCGCTGCCGCGCAACGCCGACGAGTTCAACCGTCGCCGTGACGAAGGCAAGGCCCGTCTGGGCTTGCTGGTCAACGAGATTGCCCGCCTGTGCGGACAGATCCTGGCCGAGTACCATGCCCTGCCCAAGAAGCTGCAAGGCCTCAAGGCCTATGCCCAGGCGGCAGGCGACATGCAAACGCAGCTCTCGCAACTGGTGGGCAAGCGTTTCGTGGCCGAGACCGACTACGGCAACCTGAGCCACTACCCGCGTTATCTGAAGGCCATCAACGTGCGGCTGGACAAGCTGCGCGCCGATCCGGCCCGCGATACGCGCCTCTTGGGCGAATGGAACCAGGTGGCCCTGCCTTACCAGCGCGCCCTGAAGGAACGCGCCGGCCGTGCCGATCCCAAGATGACCGAATTCCGCTGGATGCTGGAGGAGCTGCGCGTGTCGCTGTATGCGCAGGAACTGAAGACGCCCATGCCGGTGTCGGTCAAGCGGTTGCAGAAGGTGTGGGAGAGCATGCAGCGCTAAACTTCCCTTGCTGGCCAAGTCTCCTCCCCACTGATGAGCTCGGGAAAATCCCGATTTCCTTTTCCTGCCCTGGAGCTATTCTTGTAAAAGGAACGCACCGCTGTCCGGTGACGACAATATTGGCGGGGGACAATCTATGGAATTGGCAATGAGCAAGGCAGGCCAGGTACAGGCTGGCGCTGCAACGACAATCACGCCGCTTGCCCATCACGGTCAAGCCGGTTCTTCCCGTGGCAGCCTGCGCGAGCAAGCCTTGCTGGGCGACAAGGTCAACCTGGCTGCCGCCGTCGCTGCCGGCATCGGCGCCCTGGTGCTGGGCTTGCAGTACGGTGCCTTCCCGCTGGCGGCCCTGGTGAGCTTGCCTCTGCTGGCCTGCGCTGCCGGCGTAGTCTGGATGGGGCGTGGTGCGCTGTATGCCCGCCTGGTCCTGACCGCTGTGCTGGTCAGCCTGGTAGCCCTGCAGATCCAGCTCTCGCATGGCGTGGTCGAATACCACTTCGGCGTCTTCGTCACCCTGGCCTTGCTGCTGGTCTATCGCGACTGGCGTCCCATCGTGCTGGCGGCGGCGCTGTTTGCGGTCCATCACGTTCTCTTCGATCGCTTGCAGGCGGCCGGTTTCGGCCTCTACTGCGTGACCCAGCCTGACTTCGGACGCGTGCTGTTGCACGCAACCTATGTGGTCATCCAGACTGCGCTCGAAGTGCTGATGGCGATCAAGATGCAACGTACCGCCCGCGAGGGAGACGAGTTGCTCGATATCATCTCGGCTGTCGACAGTCCCGCCGGCATCTGCCTGGACGTTGCCGGCGTGCCGGCCACCACCCACGCCGCCCAGGCGATGACCAATACCCTCGATCGCATGCGGGGCGCCGTGCAGGTGGTCAGCGATGCTAGCAACAGCGTCCATACCGCCAGCGCCGAAATCGCCCATGGCAACCAGGATCTGTCGGCGCGCACCGAAAGCCAGGCCATGGCACTCTCCGAGGCGGCCGCCGCCATGAATGAACTGGGCGAAACCGTCAGGCTCAACGCCGACCACGCCGTGCAGGCCAATCAGCTCGCCAACCAGGCCACCGATGTGGCCGGGCAGGGTGGGGCGGTGGTGACGCAGGTGGTGGAAATGATGCGGGCCATCAGCGAGAGCAGCAAGCGCATTGCCGATATCAATGGCCTCATCGATGGCATCGCCTTCCAGACCAATATCCTGGCCCTCAATGCGGCCGTCGAGGCGGCGCGCGCCGGTGAGCAGGGGCGCGGCTTTGCGGTCGTGGCCGGCGAGGTCCGTACCCTGGCGCAACGCTGCGCGGCAGCCGCCAAGGAAATCAAGGAACTCATCGATACCAGCGTGACGCAGGTCGGCCAGGGATCGGCCCTGGCGGGGCAGGCCGGCGATACCATGACTGAGGTGGTCGCGGCCATCAACCAGGTCACCACCATCGTCAACGAGATCAGCCATTCGAGCGCCGGCCAGCGCGCGGGTGTCGACAAGGTCGGCGAACTCATCGAGCAGCTCGACCAGACCACCCAGCAGAACGCCGCACTGGTGGAGGAAATGGCGGCCGCGGCCACCAGCCTGCATCACCAGGCCGAAGACCTGAATCACTCGGTCGATATCTTCCAGATGGGGCAGGCCGGATCGGTATTGCGTTAGGGCGACCGACCCGGGCCGGGTAAAACCCTCGCCGGAGCGGGCGAGGGGGCCGGGTTGACGCCGGCTTGACGCGCTAAATCCGCCAAGATCGGCCATTTTTCGCGTAAAATGCCGGATTCTCAGAATCAGTCGAATACGTCGAACACCATGGCCATCAAGTCAGACAAATGGATCCGCCGCATGGCGGAGCAGGAAGGAATGATCGAACCCTACGAGCCGGGCCAGGTGCGCCACACGGCCGATGGCAGCAAGATCGTCTCCTACGGCACCTCGTCCTATGGCTACGATATCCGCTGCGCCAACGAATTCAAGATCTTCACCAACATCAACTCCACCATCGTCGATCCCAAGAACTTCGATGAGAAGTCCTTCGTGGACTTCAAGGGCGATGTCTGCATCATCCCGCCGAACTCCTTCGCGCTGGCCCGTACCGTCGAATATTTCCGCATCCCGCGCAGCGTGCTGACCATCTGCCTGGGCAAGTCCACCTATGCGCGTTGCGGCATCATCGTCAACGTCACCCCCTTCGAGCCGGAATGGGAGGGCTACGTGACCCTGGAGTTCTCCAACACCACCCCGCTGCCAGCCAAGATCTATGCCGGCGAAGGCTGCGCCCAGGTGCTGTTCTTCGAGAGCGACGAGGTCTGCGAAACCTCCTACAAGGATCGTGGCGGCAAGTACCAGGGCCAGCACGGTGTGACCTTGCCCAAGACCTGAACTGGTCGGGGCGGAAATGATTTGTAAAATGCCATTCAGCGATCTGCTGAATGGCATTTTTTATGTAATGAACAGCTTCAGGACGGCGCGGCAGTTCTCCTGCACCCTTGTCAGCGTTGCGTCTTGCGTAAGCTTGCAAACGCTTGCGGTTCCCAGTCCCGATAAGCCAATAGCAGCCCCGTTCCGCGACGTTGTGCGAAGGGCTGTTTGAGGCTTTCCTCGTGTAATTCCGCGAATTCGCGATGCAGTCGTGCCAGTTTTCCTTGAAGCTGCGCATACGCCTGCTCGCTCAGCATGCCATGCACGAAGACCAGTTGTTCTGCAGATTGGTCAAATAGGCTATCCATGAAGTCGCCCAGACCCTGGGTCTGGAAATAGCGACGGATGGGGCCATCGGGCAGCCACTCGAAATGACGTGCGACCCGAAGCCGGATGCGGTTGCCCGGAAGCAGTGAAATCAGCCGCATCTTTTCCAGTGCCAGCAGATGCGTGAGACATTCGGCTTCGCCAAGGCGATATTTATCGAGGATGTTGGCTAGCGACCAGTGGTTCAGTGCGCAAATGGCGACCAGCAAAAGACACGTGTTGCCTACCAGTTCGCGCTCCTGTTCCTGTGTCAGACGCTCCAGCGGAAGCTGGCTTTCTTCGGCCTGCCGCGTCAGCTCGGCCAGGGACAGATCCAGCAAGCCCGCGAGTTCGGCCAACCGCGCCACGGTGAGATTTCCTTGCGAGAACATGCGCTTGACCGTGGGCTCGGACAATCGCAGGGCAGCCGCGACGTCGCGGTAGGTCTTGCCGCGGGCTTTGAGCCCGCGTTTGATGGTGGTCATCAGTTGAGTGACAGAGGTGTCGAGCATAAAGGTATCTCAAAATAATACTAAATGGCCTGCATATTTATACATCACTCTGTTGAAGTAGCTTAAGTTAATATTCTTTGTCTATGATGCCGACCGTGTTAGCAGATCATGAGAACCTGACGGCTTGCCCGGAAAGTCAACGAAATTGGAACCCAGAAAAATAAGAGTCATCGGTACCGGCATGGCCTTGCCGGCCCAGGAGGTCAGCGATACAGATCTTGACAGGCGACTTGGTCTGGCGCCTGGCACTACCTACGGCATCACTGGCGTGAAGCGCCGATTCCTTTCCACCAGCGAGACCGCCGCGCAACTGGCGGCGCGCGCCTGCGAGCGGGCGCTGGAAGATGCGGGTCTGCAATGGAGCGAGGTGGATTGTCTGGTCGCCGCTTCGGCCACCATGGACCAGGCGCTGCCCTACAACGCCGCGTTGGTGCATGCGGAGCTCGGCCTGCAGGATCATCGCATCAGCAGCTTTGACATTGGCGCAAGCTGCCTGTCCTTCCTCACCGCGCTGGATCTGATGAGCTATCTAGTGGAGGCTGGACGCTATCGCTGCGTCATGCTGGTCTCGGCGGATATCGCCACCTTCGGCATGGACTGGAGCCGCTTGCGCGAATGCGGCATCTTTGGTGATGGTGCGGCGGCCGTCGTCATCCGTCGCTCGCAGCCGGGAGAGCGTAGCGCACTGCTCAGTGCCGGGCTGGTGACCTTATCCGAGGGGGTGGCCGACTGTCGCATACCGGCGGGAGGATCGCGTCATCACCCGCGTCGGATGGCGCAGGACATCACGCCTTTATCGGTGTTCCAGATGGCAGGAAAACAGGTGTTCCGGCGCGTGGCGGGCGAGCTGCCCGCCTTCGTTGAGCAGCTATTGTGCACGGCGCGTAAGACGATGGCGCAGATGGCGGCCATTGTTCCGCACCAGGCCAGTCAGTTGGCGTTGGATCATCTCTCCAGACGTTTGCGTATTCCCGAGGGGCGGCTGGTGGACATATTTTCAGAATATGGCAATCAGGTAGGCGCATCACTGCCGACCGCTTTGCACCATGCCGTCGGGCAGGGTCGCCTTCAGCGGGGAGACTCCCTGATGCTCATCGGTACTGGTGCCGGCCTGACGATGGGCGGCATCGTCATGACTTATTGAGAAAGCGATGAAGATTCTCGTTACCGGCGGGACGGGCTTTCTGGGAAGACATCTGGTCTGGCGCCTGGCGGGGCAGGGGCATGATGTATCCTTCACCGGTCGCGACCATGCCCACGCCCAGCTTGTCATGCGCGCCGCCCCGGCGGGACTCTCCGGCACGATGCGCTTCTGCGCGCTCGAACATGGGCGAGCCGGTGCCGGAGAGCGGTTGCGGCATTATGCGGCCGGTGCGCAGGCCATGGTGCATTGCGCGGGCCTGGCCGCTCCGTGGGGAAGTCCGTCGGCGTTTCACGCCGCCAATGTGGCTTCGACCATGGAGGTGCTGTCCGCATGTCGCGACCATGGCATCGGCAAGCTGGTCCATATTTCCACGCCCAGTCTCTATTTCCGGTTTGCCGATTGCGTCGGCATTGGCGAAGACGAACCTCTGCCGCCTCCCGTCAACGACTATGCCCGCACCAAGTGGCAGGCCGAGCAGTTGGTGCAGGCGTCCGGTCTGTCGCAGTGGGTCATCCTTCGACCGCGCGCCATCTTCGGTCCCTGGGATAACACGCTGTTGCCACGTCTGTTGCGGCTGGCTCAACGGGGACCGGTTCCCTTGCTACGCGGAGGCAATGCATGGCTTGACCTGAGCTACGTGGACAACGTGGTGGATGCGGTGGTGCTGGGATTGCGCCATGCCGGGCCGGTCGGAACCTACAACATCAGCAATGGCGAACCCATCGAGGCGGCCAGGCTCTTCGTCCGCCTGGGTGAAGCCTTCGGGATTCCGATCCGCACCGTCCATCGCTCTTACACCATGGCGGACATGGCGGCGCGTGGCCTGGAGGCGTGGGCGCGAATCATCAGCAGAAAGGAACCTGTCATTACCCGTTATTCACTGGGCGCCATTGCATTCTCGCAGACGCTGGACCTGACCAGGGCCAGGGCGGAACTGGGATACGAACCCGGCATTGGACTGGATGAAGCCATCATCCGTACCGCTGCCTGGTGGAAGGCGCAAGCTCGCTCATGACGCCACATCTCGAATTCGAACTGCTCAAGGTGGGCCATTGTACGCATCCGGAATGCGTGGCCATGCGTGGTGGTCGTTGGGCGTCCGTGCCGTTCCCCGCCTTGTGCGGACTGCTGCGTCATCCGCAACGGGGATGGCTGCTGTTCGACACCGGTTACAGTGCGCATTTCATGGCGGCGACGCAGCCATTTCCGCAACGGCTTTATCGCTGGACCACGCCCAGTCTGCTGCCCGAGCACGAGCGCCTGACGGTGCAGTTGCGTCGGCGCGGTATCGCGCCGGAAGACATCTCAGGGATCGTCATTTCACATCTGCATGGCGATCATATTGCCGGCCTGAGAGACTTTCCACGGGCGCGTTTTTTCGTCATGCGTACCGAATTGGACAGCATGCGGCGACGCTGTGCATGGAACAACCTGCGCCATGGCGTCCTGCCAGCCTTGTTGCCGGACGACTTTGCAGACAGGCTGCACTTTGCCGATGACTGCCCCACCGTGAAGCTGCCATCCGCGCTGTCCGCCTTCGGCGAGGGGATGGATCTGTTCGGGGATGGCAGTGTGCTGGCGGTGCATCTTCCGGGGCATACGCTCGGGCAGATCGGTCTGGCGCTGCATGATGAGACCGGACGCATCACCTTCCTGTGCGCCGATGCATGCTGGAGCCTGCAGGCGATTCGCGACGATCTCCGTCCCACCTGGCTGGCCCGCCAGCTCTTCGACAATGCCACTCATTATCTGGAGACGTTTGCGCGCCTGCGCCGCCTGCATCTGGCGGCCAGCGACGTCCGTCTGATTCCCTCCCACTGCATGCATTCCTGGCTTTCCCATGACAAGCGCAACGTCTGATTCACTGCGTGTTCTCCTCCATTTTTTGCAGGCAAAGCTGCTCAGGTTCCGCTCGCGCGCTCTGCTACGCGCCTGGCAAGGCATGCAGCTCAGGCGCTTCCTGCGGCGTAGTCTGCCCGGGCTACCCTATTACGCGCAGATGCGGGGGCGAGGCATGGCTGCGCTGCCCATCATCGACAAGCAGGTGATGCTGACGCATTTCGAGCAGTTCAACACGGCCGGCATCCCGCTCGCCGATGCCACGGCCTGCGCCTTGCGGGCCGAAGCCACGCGTGACTTCCGTCCCGAGCTGGAGGGTATCAGCGTGGGTCTGTCCAGTGGCACCATGGGGCCGCGCAGCGCATTCATGGTGTCGCGCCGGGAGCGCCTGAAATGGGCCGGGATCATGCTGGCGCGGGTGCTCACCCCTGCCATGATCCGGCAATTGCTGATGGGCCGACAGCCTCTGAAGGTGGCCTTTTTTATGCGCGCCAACAGCAATCTTTATGACACCCTGGCAAGCCGCCGCATCGATTTCCGTTTCTATGACCTGTTGCAGGGCGTGGAGCCCCATCTGGCTCAGCTTCAAGAGCAGGCTCCCGATATCCTGGTGGCGCCATCGAAGGCGCTGGGCTGGATCGCCGGTGCGCAACTGGATGGTCGGCTGAAGCTGGCCCCGGTCCGCGTGATCGCCGTGGCCGAAGTGCTTGAGCCGGAAGATCGGCATCTTGCCGAGCAGGCCTTCAGTCAGTCCGTACACCAGTTGTACCAATGTACGGAGGGCTTCCTGGCTTATACCTGTTCCCATGGTGTGCTGCACATGAACGAAGAGTATCTCTGCGTCGAGCAAGACTGGCTGGATGAGCAGAAGACACGCTTCATGCCCGTCATCACCGATTTCACCCGTCGTACCCAGCACTTCATCCGATATCGTCTCAACGACGTCCTGCGCGTGCGCCAGCAGCCTTGCCCCTGCGGTAATGCCGCGCTGGCTCTGGAGGCCATCGAAGGGCGCAGTGACGATATCCTCTGGCTGGTCGCCACGGACAGCCAGACCTTGTGTCCGCTCTTTCCCGACGCCATCCGCCATGCAGTGGCGATCCTGCCCGAGGCCGTACCGGATTACCGCATCGAACAGCGTGGCAGGCTGCTGCATATCGCTACCCAGGGCGATGACCGGCTTGCCTATGAGTGCATCGCTACTGCGCTGGGGCAGGTGGCAAAGCGGCATGGGATGCGTAGGCCGGAGTGCGTTCAGAGCGCATTCGTCTCATCGGCGCCTTACACCAAGCGGCGGCGCATCGTGTGTGTCAGCCGCGCCGATGTGAGCAAGCCGGATTGCGTGGCCGATCATGTCTAAGGTCCTCATCCTGGGCGGGCGAGCTCCCGTGGCGCTGGATCATGCACGACGCTTCGCCGCGCAGGGCTGGCAGGTGATCATGGCCGACAGCGTCTCGTGCAGGCTCAGCAGTTGGTCAAGTGCGGTCCACGAAGCAGTGCGGCTGCCGTCACCCCGGCGTAGTCCGGAGCTGTTCGTGGCAGAGATCAGGAGCGTGATCCGTCGGTACGGAATCGACATGGTTTTGCCGACATGTGAAGAAGTGTTCTATCTGTCGCGTTACCGGCGGTCATTGCCGCAGTCATGTCGAATTGTCTGTGACGAGTTCGACAAGCTGCGGACACTGCACAGCAAATGGGACTTTCTCGCTCTGATCCGGCAAGCCGGTGGGCATGCACCAGAGAGCTGGCTGGTCGATGACCTGTCACAGGCGCATGCCTGGGCGCAGGCAAGGCCGGTGGTGCTCAAGCCCGAATTTTCCCGGTTTGGTGTCCACGTACGTATCTGCCCGCAGGGTTTGGCCGATGACATGGCACCGCTGCCTGCGCTTGGGCGCTGGGTGGTACAGCAATACTGCGAAGGCAGTGAGCTCTGTTCGTACAGCATTGCCGACCGGGGGCGGCTGCTTGCGCATGCGCTCTATCGCCCGAGGCATAGACTCAATCGCAGCGCGAGTTTCTACTTCGAGCAACAGCAGCGCCAGGAGGTGCTGGATGTCGTCACCAGGCTGGTCGCCCAACTGGAATTCACCGGGCAGATTTCGTTCGACTGGATCGAAGCAGCGGATGGCCGCCTGTATCCGCTGGAGTGCAATCCGCGGGCGACCAGTGGTCTGCATCTGTTCGGACTCGATGACGACGTTCCTGCAGCGCTGTGTGGTGATGTGGCCGAGATGGTCTTCCCGCCCCAGGGAGCGGCGTGCATGCTTGCCCCGATCATGTATGGCCCGGGCCTGTTCAAGGCGGTCACCGGTGGACAAGTGGCGTCCTGGCGCGATGACAGTCGCCGCGCCCGTGACGTCCTTTGCGCATGGCCGGATCTGGCGCCGCTGGCGGGCGGTGTGGTCGATATGGCGTGCTTTGCCGCTAACGCGCTGGTGCGCGGCTGCTCGCTGAGAGAAGCTGCCACCAGCGATATCGAATGGGACGGCGAGGAGCTTCCATGTCTGTAGCCTCCATGTCCGGCAACGGCGACTTTGCTGCGCGCACCCTGGCCTATGCGAGCATTCACCGGAGCGTGCCGACGAATGGCTTCATCGCCAACCTTGATACCGATGTCGCGGTACTGACGCATGGACAAGCGGTCATCCCCTGTACCATCAACCATGGTCCGCCCGGAGATGCCTGGGTGTGCTCCCCCTCTGTCACCTATGGGGCATACCTGGCCGAGGAAGTGGATCGTTCGTTGCCGCGTCTGTTGGCGCGACCTGCCAGAATGCTCTGCGCATGGCCTCTGCGTATGCTGGAACGTGCCGGGCTGGATCGTTGCGTCACGCTCAACAACTGGATGCTTGCCACCAATCTATTTCCCAGCCTGGATCCTGCTGCCCTGGACGAATGGATAGCACAGGCACGCCAGCGCTGGCCAACGCACGCGATCTGGCTGCGGTCGCTGAACATGTGCCATAACCGCGAGTGGATAGCGCATCTTGTGGCGCGCGGTTTCCGACTGCTGCCTTCACGCCAGGTGTATCTTTTTGATGCGCCGGGACGCGGCGCGCATGCCAACATGCAACGCGATTTCCGTCTGCTGCGGACGACTCCCTTGTCGGCGGTAACGTCGGAGGATTTCCTGGACGCAGATTATCAACGCATCGAGACCCTTTACGCCATGCTTTACATGGACAAGTACTCACGTTTCAATCCGCGCTACCGCGAATCGTTCTTCCGGAACTGGCATCGCAAAGGCCTGCTGGAATTCAGTGGCTTCCGCGATGCCGATGGCGTGCTTCAGGCAGTGGTCGGCATGTTCGCGCAGGACGGCGTGGTCACTGCACCTGTCGTCGGCTACAACACGGCGTTGCCGGTCTCGCTTGGCCTGTATCGCCTGCTGATGGCCCGGGTGCTGGAGCTGGCGATGCAGCGGGGCTGGAACATCAATTTCAGTGCCGGCGCGGCATTGTTCAAACGCTTGCGCGGCGGACGAGCAGAGATTGAATACAGCGCGGTGCTGGATAGTCACCTCGGGCTGCGTCATCGCAGCACCCTGTCGGCGGTGCGATATCTTGCCTCGCATGTCGGCGTCCCACTGATGAAAAGGTATCAATTGTGACTCACTGGCCCGAGCACCTTTACGCAGGTTGGTTCGTGGTCGCGCACAGCGATCATCTGCGCCGCGCTCCCCGCGCCGTTGAACTGCTGGACCAGCCTCTGGTGCTGGCGCGCGATCGCCAGGGGCAGGCTTTCGCTCTGGTCGATCGCTGTCCGCACCGTCAGGTGCCGCTATCGGCCGGCCGCATGATCGACGAAGGGTTGCAGTGTCCTTACCATGGCTGGATTTTCGGCAGTGACGGCCGCTGCAAAAAGTTGCCCGGTCTGCTTTCCGGCGAGACGCCGCCCGCGGTCAGTGCTACCCGTGTTCCTTGCGTGGAAGCCGGTGGCTGGATCTGGGTCAAGCTGCGAGAACAGGGCGCTGCGGTCCCACCGGATGCCATGACATCAGCGATGAGAGATGCCGTCGCCCTGACCTGGGATGACCGTTGGAATGCGCCTGCTATCGATATCATCGAGAACTTCCTCGACCCCTTGCATACCCATACCATTCATCCAGGGATCGTGCGTAGGGACAAGCAGCGTAGTACCATCAATGCGGCACTGCGGGCCGATGCCGATGGCTTCACGGTGGACTATCGCGGGCAACCCAGCCAGAGCGGACTCATCTATCGCCTGTTTGAATCGGAACGCAGCAAGGAGCGCGTGGTCTTTCGTGGTCCAGCGTCGGCGCGCATCGAGTATGGATACAGCAATGGCAGCGAGGTGCACATCACCTTGCATTTCACCCCGGAGAGCGCGGGTCGCACTCGGCTGTGGGGGCGGCTGGAGGTGCGCGGCCGGCGTGTGCCAAGAGCCCTGTTGCGCTGGCTGCTCAGACCGATGTTGCTGAAGGTGGCGCGTCAGGATCAGACCATTGTGGAAATGCAGTATGCCAACCGGCTGAAGTTCCCGCCCGCGCGTGGCGTCAGCACGCGGCTCGACATCGTTCGTCCCTATCTCGATGCCTTCTGGTCCGGACAAGACACGCCGCCAGCCAGCGAGGATGACGTCGTCATGTTCATTTGAGGCTATAGGGACCTCTTGCGTCCCGCGCTCAGTTTCAGCGCCTCCTTGCGCATCAGCCCGGCCGCCCCGCTGATACTGTTAGTCCGGTAAGCCAGGTGCAGCGGCGCTTTCAGCTCGGGCGCGCTGGTCAGCCTGAGATAGACCACCCCCTCCGCATTGACCCGCGTCATCGACGCCGGAATCACCGCCACGCCCACACCTGCTGCCACCAGCGAGAGCGTGGAAAGGTTCTTGCGCGCCTCCTGGATCACCTGCGGCGAGAAGCCGGCGGCATGGCAGGCGGCGATGATGGTGTCGTACAGGCCAGGTCCGTTGGGCCGGCGCGTCATGATGAAGGATTCCTCGGCCAGCGCCTGCAGCGCAATGCTCTTGCGCTTGCCGTGGTCGGCCAGCGGATGGTCGATGGGCAGGGCGGCCACCATGTCTTCGACCAGCATGGTCTCTATCGTCAGCCCGCTGGCGTCGCCCACCGGCGAGCGCACGAAGGCCAGGTCAAGCCGCTTGCCGCGTAGCGCTTCGATCAGTTCATTGGTATTGCTTTCTTCCACCGTCATGACCACGTCGGGCGCATCGGCGCGGAAGGCGCGGATCACCGAATGCACGAAGGGATGCAGCGAGGCCGATTCGGTGAAGCCCACCGCGATGCGGCCCATCTTGCCCTGGGCAATGCGGCGCACGCCGGCGACCGTGGTGTCGAGCTGGGCCAGGATGGCGCGTGCGTCGATCAACAGTGCCTGACCACTGTCGGTCAGCTCCATGCCGCGCGGCATGCGGTTGAACAGGGTCACGCCCAGCTCGCGCTCCAACAGCCGGATCTGCTGCGACAGCGGCGGTTGCTGGATGCCGATGCGCTCGGCTGCCTTGGTCAGGTGGCCCTCTTCGGCCACGGCGATGAAGTAGCGCAACAGGCGCAGGTCGATGGCAGGTGACATATCTATAAAATATGGATAAACAATCTGACATATATTAGACAAAAACCCTCCCCAAGAGTAGCCTTTCATCCATGCGGCAATCACGCCGTATCCGCACCAAGAGATCACGATGATGAGCACTCCCACCCCTGGCCCCGATGCGCGGCCTGTTCCCACTACCCGGGATATTTTCCTGGGCTTCCTCGGCCTGGGCATGACGGCCTTCGGCGGCGCGCTGCCGCTGGCGCACCGCATGATCGTGGAGCGCCGCCGCTGGCTCTCCGAAGCCGAGTTCGTCGAACTGCTGGGGCTGTGCCAGTTCCTGCCCGGTGGCAACATCATCAACCTGTCGGTGGCGCTGGGCATGAAGTTTCGCGGCATCAAGGGGGCGGTGGCCGGCATCACCGGTCTCATCGCCGTGCCCTCCATGGTGGTGATCCTGCTGGGGATGATCTACCAGCACTTCCAGCATGATCCCAACGTCAAGCACCTCTTCGCCGGCCTGGCCGCTGCAGCAGCGGGCCTGCTCATCCAGATGGCCGTGAAGATCGCGCTGCCCCTGCGCAAGAACCTGGTGCTGGCGGCGGTGGCGGTGGTGTGCTTTGCGGCCATTGCGCTGCTGCGCGTTCCGCTGGTGTGGGTGATGCTGGTGATGACGCCCATCAGCGTCCTGCTGACCGCCCGTTATGGCCAGCGTTTCGCAGCCAAGCCGCAGGCGGCGCCCGCTGCCGACGCCGGCAAGAAGGAGGGCGCGCAATGAGCCAGACCCTGATCGCATTGGCCATCATCTTCACGCAGTTGTCGGTGCTGGCCTTCGGTGGTGGCAACACCATCCTGCCGGAGATGCAGCGCCAGGTGGTGGAAGTCCATCACTGGATGGCGGCCGAGGATTTCAGCGCGCTCTTCGCGCTGGGCCAGGCCGCCCCCGGCCCCAACCTGATGGTGGTGCCCCTGGTGGGCTGGCACGTGGCCGGCTTCTGGGGCATGCTGGTGAGCAGCCTGGCCAAGTTCGGGCCATCCTCCATCATCACCATCATCATGTTGCACGTGTGGGAGCGCTTCCGCGACAAGCCCTGGCGCGCCCATGTGCAGGCCGGCCTGTTGCCGGTCACCGGGGGACTGGTCGCGGCCTCGGCCTACCTGATCGGGCAGGCGTCGATCAGCCACGGTTTCCTGGCCGTCATCACCGCAGTTACCGTGGTGATCAGCCTCAAGACCAAGGTCCATCCCCTGTGGCTGCTCTTCGGCGGTGCGCTGGCCGGGTTCTTCTATCTCGGCTCGTTCTGAACGCTCTTCCTGTCTGACCAAGGCTCCTGCGGGAGCCTTTTTTATTGGCCGTCCACAGCAGATGCGCCATCTTTTTGCTGACAAATGCTGACTTACACCTTGGGGGCCTTGACGCGCTGAAAGGGCTGGTGACGTCACTGAGCACAACTCTCACGTAGTCTCACAAAGTCAAATCCTGCTGATTATCCCATTGCACGGTAAATTCATCATTAAATGTGAGATTTATTGTCATTTTATAAAAATAAAAATGTGTATTGGCGATCTTTCAACATGAACACGATTTGCAACACTCGTCAGGATTCTTGTTTTGCGAGAATGTAAATCTGCGTAAAATTGCGGCCTGGCATGATTTCCATACAGAAATCTTCTCGCGCATCAGGCAGACGGATCATCTTCATAGACAGATTCGCACCCAGGCAAGCGCAACGAAACAACAAAAAACAATGAATCAAGATCTTCCGGGAATCTTGCGCGGCTTCAGGGGCCTGCGCAGGAAGGGGTTTGCTTTACCTGTCGTTTTCTGTCTTGCCCAGGTCGGCTGCGTGTCCGCTGCCCTGGCGCAGGTGGGTGTCTCCGCGCAGGAGTACCAGCGTCAGCAAGAGCGCGAGCGTGAGCTGCGGCGCCAGCAGGAGCGTGCCCCCGATGTCAGGCTGCCGGGGCAAGCGGTTGCACCATCCGGTCAGCTTCCCGCGGCCGAGACTCCGTGCTATCCCATCGAGCGCATCGTCCTGCGCGGCGACGAGGCCGACCGCTTCGCCTGGGTGCTCAGCGGCGCTGATGCCGACGTGGCGGGACGCTGCCTGGGTGTGCAGGGGATCAACGCGGTGATGGCGCGCCTGCAGAATGCCATCGTCGAACGCGGCTACGTCACCACGCGCGTACTGGCCGAACCGCAGGACCTCAATCATGGCGTGCTGACCCTCACCATCCTGGCGGGCCGCGTGCGCCGCGTGCGCTTCGCCGATGATGCCGATCCACGCGGCACGCAGTGGAATGCGGTCCCGGTGCGCCCGGGAGAGATCCTCAACCTGCGCGACATCGAGCAAGGCCTGGAAAACTTCAAGCGCGTACCCACCGCCGAGGCGGATATCAAGGTCGAGCCTGCGCAGGGGGAGGGCGCGCTGCCCGGCGAGAGCGATCTCGTCATCAGCTATCGCCAGGCATTTCCTTTCCGCCTGACCGTATCGCTGGACGACAGCGGCTCGGACGCCACCGGCAAGTACCAGGGCAGTATCACCGTCTCCTATGACAACTGGTGGACGCTCAATGACCTCTTCTACGCCAGCTTCAACCACGACCTCGGCGGTGGCAGCCCCGGCGTACACGGTACCAGCGGCTACACCTTTCACTACTCGCTGCCCTTCGGATACTGGAGCCTGGCCCTCACCACCAGCAGCAGCGACTATCAACAGACCGTCGCCGGCCTGACCCAGAGCTATCTCTATCGCGGCAAGAGCGATAACAGCGAGATCAAGCTCTCACGCATCGTCTATCGCGATGCGTCGCGCAAGACCTCGCTGTCGGGCAAGGTATTCCTGCGGACCTCCAGCAATTACGTCGACGATACCGAGATCGAAGTGCAGCGCCGCCGCACCGCAGGCTGGGAGCTGGGCGTGACGCACCGGGAGTTCATCGCCGATGGCTCGCTTGATCTCGGCCTGGCCTACCGGCGTGGTACCGGCGCCCTGTCAGCCTTGCAGGCGCCGGAAGACATCTACGGCGAGGGCACCGCCCGCTTTTCGCTGGCCACGCTGGACGTGGCACTGACCCAGCCCTTCGCCATCACGGCACCGTGGGGCAAGCAGGCCATGCGTTACAGCCTGTCGGGACGTGCCCAATGGAACGGCACGGCGCTCACGCCCCAGGAACGTTTCTCCATCGGTGGCCGCTATACCGTGCGCGGCTTCGACGGCGAGATGACGCTGCTGGCCGAGCGCGGCTGGTTCGTGCGCAACGAGCTGGCGGCAGCATTGGGCGGCAGTGGCCAGGAAGTCTTCCTCGGCGCCGACTACGGCGAGGTCGATGGCCCATCGGCACGCACCCTGGTGGGCCGGCATCTGGCCGGCGCCGTGCTGGGCCTGCGCGGTGCACTCGGCAGCGTCTCCTACGAAGTCTTCGCCGGCACGCCACTCTCCAAGCCGGAACGCCTCAAGACGGCGCCACTCACGGCCGGCTTTTCTCTCACCTGGTCGTACTGACAACGGACAGCATCATGGCCTCTTCCCCCCGATACGAGATCCTCGCCCCGCGCCTGCTGGGCAGTGAATTCAACGAAGCCACCGCCTTCGGCTCGGCCGCCTGGCTATGGCTGCACTCGGCGCGGCATCGCAATGTGCCGATGCATACGCTGTCCACGCTGCTGCTGCCGGCCATCAAGCAGGGCAAGTTCGTGCTGGTCTCCGAGCAAGGCCAACCGGTCTTCTACATGAGCTGGGCCGATCTGGATGAAGAGGCCGAGGCCCGCTACCTGCGCCACTCGCCCGAGCAGATGCGGCAGTCGGACTGGGACAGCGGCGAGCGCATGTGGATCCTGGACTGGATCGCCCCCTTCGGCCACACCCGGTTGATGAGGCAACTGGTCGGCAGCCGCCTGCTGCCCAATCGCAGCTTCCGGGCGCTCTATCACAAGGGAGACAGGCGCGGCCTGCGCATCAAGGAGATGCACGGCATGGCCGTACACCCGCGCGAAGCCCGCGCCTGGTTCGAGCAGCATCCGCCGGCATGGCCAGAGCGTATCGGTGAACCTGCCGCTCCCGCCCACCCCGGGCATGCCATCGACGCCACCATCGCCACCACCATCGTTATGCCCGGATTGTCTGCCTGAGCCATGAACAAACTCTGTTATCGCGTCATCTTCAACAAGGCCCGCGGCCTGCTCATGGCGGTCTCCGAACTGGGCCGCAACCACAGTGCCGGGATGCTGGACGGCAGCGCTCCCGGCATTGCCGCCGTGGCTGCTGCGCGGCTGCATCCACTGGCCTTCGCGGTACTGGTGCTGAGCGGCGCCCAGCTGCTGACCCTGCCGCTGGCACACGCCCAGATCATCGCCGATCCCTCGGCACCGCGTTCGCAGCAGCCGGTGGTGCTCAACACCGCCAATGGCCTGCCGCAGGTCAACATCACCACACCCAGCGCGGCCGGGGTATCGCGCAATACCTATACCCAGTTCGACGTCAACAAGCCCGGCGCCATCCTCAACAACGCCCGCAACGATGTCCAGACCCAGCTGGGCGGCTGGGTGCAGCGCAACCCCAATCTGGCCACCGGCACGGCGCGCGTGATCCTCAATGAAGTCAATTCCAGCAACCCCAGCTTCCTGCGCGGTTACGTGGAAGTGGCCGGCGACCGCGCCCAGGTCGTCATCGCCAATCCTTCCGGCATCACCTGCGACGGCTGCGGCTTCATCAATGCCAGCCGCACCACGCTGACCACCGGCACGGCCATCATGAATGGCGGCAACCTGGAGGGCTTCGTGGTCCGGCGCGGTACGGTCACGGTGCGGGGCGATGGCCTGGATGCCAGCCAGTCCGACTACACCCACATCATTGCCCGCGCCACCCGTATCAATGCCGGCCTCTGGAGTCGCGAGCTGCGCGTGACCACCGGCGCCAACCGCGTCGATGTCGATAACCAGCTCATCCAGAAGCAGGACGGCGACGACAGCGCACCCACCTTCGCCATCGACGTGGCGCAACTGGGCGGCATGTATGCCAACAAGATCATCCTGGTCGGCACCGAAGCCGGAGTCGGTGTGCGCAATGCCGGCAACATCGGCGCGGCAGCGGGCGAAGTGCGCATCAATGCCGCGGGGCACATCGAAAACAGCGGCAAGATCCAGGCCAAGCAGAGCGCCAGCATCACCGCGACCGGGCTGGACAACCGCGCCGGCAAGCTGCAAGCGAGCAGCGATATCGAGGTCAGGCTGGGCAGCGGCACGCTGGAGAACAGTCGGGGCCTCATCGAGACCAGCACCCGGCTCACCCTGGAGGCGGGCCGCATTGGCAACCAGGACACCGGTGCCAGCAACCAGGGCATCCACGGCCAGAACATCAGCGTGCAAGCCGACAGCGTGGACAACCAGCGCGGCACCCTGCTGGCCAGCGCGACCCAGACACTGCAAGTCGAACGCAACCTGGACAACAGTGCCGGCGTGATCTCCGCCAATGGCATCCTGTCGATCAGCGGCAGCGCCCTGGCCATCAGCAACGCCGGCGGCCAGATCGACAGCAATGCCAAGCTCACCGTGCAGGCTGCCAGCATCGTCAACACCGATACCCTCGCCGCTGCCCAGGGCATGCATGGCAAGACCGTCAGTCTCGACGCCGACCGCATCGACAACCGTCGTGGCAAGCTGCGCGCCGATGACAGCATCGGCATCATCGCCGCGGGGACGGTGGACAACCGTGGGGGCGCCATCTCGGCCAGCGGCGGCGTCACCATCGACGACCGCAACGATGCCGTGGCCGCGCGTAACCTGGCTGTCAGCAATGACGGTGGCCTGATCGAAACCAGTGCCGTACTCTCCATCAAGGCGGCCCGCCTGTCCAACACCGACACCACGGCAAGCCATCAGGGCCTGCAAGCCAACCGCCTCACGGTGGACGCCGACACCATCGACAACACGCGCGGCACCATGCTCGCCACGGGCAGCGCTACCCTGACCGGCAACGGCAGCGTGGACAACAGTGCAGGGACGATCTCCGCCGGTGCTGCCCTGAAGATCGCCGATCGCCGTGCCGATACCAGCGATCCCGGCCGGACCCTGGCCATCACCAACACCGGCGGCAAGCTCGACGCCGGCACCAGCAATGTCATCGACAGCGCCGCCCTGAGTGGCGACGGCCAGGTGCTGAGCCAGCAGTCCACCAGCATTCGCCTGACCGGCGACTTCAACAACACCGGCACCGTGCGCGGCAATGGCAGCGTCGATATCGACAGCGCCGGCACCCTCCGTAACGACGGCCTGATGCAAGCCGCCACCCTGCTCAAGCTCAAGGCGCGCACCATCATGAACGGCGCCACCGGCAGGCTGGTCGGCAATCGCCTGCAGCTCAACGCCACCGATGCGCATACCCTGATCAATCGCGGCCTCATCGATGGCCAGGACACCTTCATCACCACGCAGGCCCTGCACAACCTGGGCACAGGCCGTATCTACGGTGACCATGTCGCCATTGCCGCGACCAGCATCGACAACGAAGCCGAAACGCTCAGTGGCGTCACCTCCGCCCCGGTGATCGCTGCCCGTGACCGTCTGGACATCGGTGCAGAAACCCTCAACAACCGCGAACACGCGCTGATCTTCGCGGGCGGCGACATGGCCATCGGCGGCGCCCTCGACAGCAACAACCGCGCCACCGGCCAGGCCGGGACGGTCAACAACAACAGCGCCAGCATTGAAGCCCTGGGATCGTTGAAGCTGTCTGCGCGCACCGTCAACAATACCAATGAACATTTCAGCACCGAGGTCGTGGAAGTCTCGCGCGAGAGCAAACGCGAATTCCAGTATTCCGGATCCGGCGCGCGCTATGACGACAGCCAGGTCGCCATCATCAACGACGAAGCCGACGACATGTGGCTGCGGGACGCCAACGGCAATCCGGCCAACAAGCTGGGCAACGACTTCAATCGGTATGACTTCACGCGGGTGGTCACCGAAACACGCGTCAAGGAAAGCGACCCGGGCAAGATCACCGCCGGTGGCGCGATGACCATCAATGCCAATGTCGTCAACAATGACAAGAGCCGCATCATGTCCGGTGGCGCACTCGGCGGCACCATCGGTGTGCTCAACAACACTGAAGTCGCGGGCGAGCGCACCATCACCGACAGTGGCACCGCCTTCCACTTCTACAACATCGAGAAAAAAGGCCGCGACGAGCAGGGCGTCTCCAGCACCGGCTACTATCCCGGCGCGGTGATCCAGGCCATCAGCCTGACCCCGACGGTCTACCTGCAGAACACCGCCGTGGCCGGCAGCGGCACCCAGGTGGGTGCGCTCAACAACACCAGCATGAGCAATGGCGTGCGGGTACCGGGCGCGGCGCTGGCCATCGGCGGCGGCGCCGCGATCCGCCTGCCCAACAACAGCCTGTTCTCGGTCAACACCAACCCGGCCATGGGCTACCTGGTACAAAGCGATCCGCGCTTTACCAACTATCGCAACTGGCTGTCCTCGGACTACATGTTGCAGCAATTGAACGTCGACCCGACGCTGACGCAGAAGCGCCTGGGCGATGGCTTCTACGAACAGAAGCTGGTGCGCGAACAGGTGGCCGAGTTGACCGGCCGCCGCTTCCTCGACGGCTACAGCACTGATGAAGCGCAATACCGCGCCCTGCTGGACGCCGGCGTGACAGTGGCCAAGCAATACAATCTCAAGGTTGGCGTGGAACTGACGGCCGCCCAGATCGCCGCACTGACCAGCGACGTGGTCCTGCTGGTGGAAAAGGACGTGGTGCTGGCCGACGGCAGCACCACCAAGGCCCTGGTGCCGCAGCTATACGTGCGCCTCAAGGACGGCGACATCAACGGCCACGGCGCGCTGCTGGCCGCCGACAGCATCAATCTCAAGATCACCGATGCCGTCAACAACAGCGGCACCATCGCCGGTCGCAACCTGCTCACCATCGACGCGGCCACCATCAACAACAATGGCGGGCGCCTGACAGCCAAGGACGCCACCGTCGTGGCGGCGCTGGACGTCAACAACATCGGCGGCACCATCGATGCCGGCGACAAGCTCAGCGTCAGTGCCGGCCGGGATCTGAACCTGGTCTCGACCACGCGCGACAGCGCCACCGACCAGGCCAGCCAATATTCGTCGACTTAAGGTTGGTGTAGTCATTTCGGTTGAGTGAAATTTTGTGCAGGTATCAATGTTTTTCAGTGTTGAATAATGAGGGACCAGAATGTTGGCAGGAAATTCTCGATATTTTGCTTTTTGGTACGACGTTGAAAAAAGGGAACCAAAGGAGATTTTTGGCTCTTTCAATGTTTTTCTGAATAGCACTTTATTGATTGACGAAGTCGATGCTGATTTTGGGCTGATGGCTATCGCATCTGACTTGAAGAAGACGTTGAGCGGGATTGATGCATTGAGAGAATTTCCAAAAGATCGGAATCCCAAGCAGGTTTTTCTAAGTTCGCTGCATGAACATGGGTTTCTTAGCTTCGAGGATCCGGTCATCCCCGAGCATTGGCGGAATAGCAGCAACGGAAAAGTGACAGAATTTTTGGAACTGTTTTCCAATTTGATACGAGAGCGACGGGCTGATCCTCCAATTAGTCTTGAAGTCTGTATGGGGCCACGGTTGTGTGAACAGGGGTGGAGATTTTTCCTGTTTGCCAAGGGGAAGAAGGAGGTCATGCTTGCCTCCCCTGATCAAGGTAGGTCAGTGATGAAGTTCGTGCTGCCAAAAGGAAGAGTCAAGGCCGCGATATCGAGCTTTTTGAATTTTGAAGATTTCGCGCACGTTATTTTCCCTCTATCGTAGTTGTATGTCATTGCAGGGGCGATCTGAGTGGTGCCGTCGGAACCCTGAAGCGCACGGAGAAGCTGGGCGAGCGCACCATCACCGACAACGGTACCGCCTTCCACTTCTACAACATCGGGGAAAAAGGCCGCGACGAGCGGGCGTTTCCAGCACTGGCTTACTATCCCGGCGCGGTGGTCCAGGCCATCAGCCTGACTCCGACCATCTACCTGCAAAACACCACCATCGCCGGCAGCGGCACCAAGGTGGGCGCGCTCAAAAAAACCAGCATGGGCAATGGCGTGCGACGACGCGCGACAGCGCCACCGACCAGGCCACCCGCACCAGCGTGGAACGCGTGGCCGCGCTGTACGTCGCCAATGCCGGCGGTACGCTCACCGCCAAGGCTGCGCAGATCGCCAACAGCGGGGCAGGTGGCAGCACCACTCTGGCCGAGAAATCCATACAGTCGCTTACCTGGGAGGCCAACATCTCTTCGGACTCATCCAGAAAACGGGATCTAAAGGTGAAATGATGAAGTGGATAAATTTAACTGAAACGGAAATAGATGCGATAACGGCAGGGGCAGTTTTTAGACTGCATGCCCAGTGGTCGTATGAGGACGTCGTAGATTTTATGTTGATATATCTTCCAAGCGATGTGAGTAGTCATGCCATTATAGTTAGTACTGGGATGAAAGCTGGCCGGGTTTTGGTAAAGCTTCCTCTTCAGGCTGATTATGCTGGCGGGCGCGCTATATCGAAGGACTGGCTAGTTAGAGAATGGGCCAAGTGGATTTATCCGGAATGTCCAATCGAAAATGTTCTCTTTTCTCTGCGTTATGAAATATGAATGAATGGATTGGTGATCATCTTGGGGGGATATAGGACTGATCGCCAGTCCGGTACTGTCGGCGATCCAGACGGTGCAGCAGATGAAGAAGGCGGCGGAGAGTACGTCGGATGGGCGGATGCAGGTATTGGCGGCGGCCAACATCGGATTTGCCGGCAAGAACGCCTACGATGCCGTCAAGACCGGGCAGGGCTTCGCGGTGGAAGGAAAAGACAATCCCCAGATCCTGATCAACGCAAGAAACGAAGACGGCTCGCTCAAGAAAGGCGCCGACGGCAATCCAGAGACACGCGATGCCACGGCAGCCGACAAGGTGGGCGGCATCAACCTGGCCATCAGCCTGGGCACCAGCAAGAACGAAAGCCATTCCGAAGCCAATGGCAGCACGGCCAGGAGTTCGACCGTGGCAGCCGGTGGCAACGTCAATATCACGGCCCAGGGCGGCGGTGCTGGCAGCAACATCACCATCCAGGGCACAGTGACATCAAAGCGGGCGTCAACGCCACGCTGAAGGCGGAGAACGAAGTTAGATTGCTGGCCGCGCAGACCACCACCGAACAGCACAGCAGCAACAAGGAATCCCGAAATAAAAATTTTAAGAGGTACCAGCCAATGACGCGGATCGCGCATGTAGATGAAATTATCTCTAGCTCTTTTGGATTATGGATTTCAAGCTTGTTTAGTGCAATAAGTGGAGTGAATCCAGGAATTACTTTCGAAGATCAAAAAGAGACTTTTTTTGGGATTCTTGAATACATGCTTAAAAATGGAAAAATTAAGTTTATTGCTCCAGGAGCAGATTGCTATGCCTCCTCTAATAATCCCAAACCACGTTTTACAATTTATGACATTGAGGCGCATTGGAATGCGCCGGTAGAAGAAATTATTGGCTACCTTCGTGAGCGTTGGCCCGCCAGCGCTTCAGAAGAAAATGATCTTGATTTGGCTATATATTTTTATGAAATTCCAGGCGTAATATGGATAAAAGACTCCGGGGAGTTGGTCGCTTCATGATGTTTCCTGTTTTCACTAAAGAGTCTGTTGAATATTTTTTATAAAAATTTTACTGGCTATCTTTTTTTGGGATTCATGTCGTGAAAAATATTCGGTAGGTGCCGGTTTTTAGGCGGGAAATGATCCTGAATTCATCTAAAAATAGCCTCTCTTATTTTTCTCGATGAGTACTCCAGCGACAGCAGCGGCAGGTTATCGAAGAAGACTTTGACCACGCGTTATCTGATGAAACGGCTGCTGGAAGCGGGTAGTGAATGGTTTTAGCAGTGTTATTTCTCCAAGGGTAAGAGAACCGTGACAGCAGAGATAGAACTATGGTTTTATGCGCGTCCAGATCGAACTAGATCAATCGATGAACGTCATGGTGAGGTTATGAGCCGACTGGCTAAAATTGATGGGCCTTTTGGATTTTCTGGACTTGATCTACCAGAAGCGCCAGATTGTGGTGACGGATTGGTCGCAGTCTACTCGACTAAATTACCAACGCGGGGTCTCAAGTTCATAGGAGACTACGCGTTTAGAGGGGCGGGGTATAGGTACGAGGATCGCGCCTCTTACGACGAGCACATACGTTATCAGTTCAAGGTTACAAATAAAGAAATTGATTACCGTCGTCTACTCTATCTTGATTTTCCTAAGCTAGTTGAGGCATTTGCCGGATATAAAGCCAAACTTAGTTATGATATTTATTCGCTTTATTATCAAGGCGGTACGAATGACGAAAATATCGTCTACAACAAGCTGCGAGAAAATAAAGAATTAAATGTGGATGGACGCAATAACATATTTACGCTCTACCCATCCCAATTTTGGGATGCAGAGCTTTGCGTCCGTGCTTTAGGTTATGGGCCGGAAGAAGTCATCGCTAGACTGAAAGGAGTCTGTCCGATGGCTATTCCTTTGTTAGACGGGGTCTACATGGTTTTGAATGACGATCCGAAGATAACCTATGAGGCATATGTGGAGATGAATAACACCATCAAGCCAGTCTTAGGATTGATCTAGCTATTTCCCCTTGTAGAAGAGATCTTGATTTCTGAATAGGGTTTGACGCTCGATACGTTATATCGGGCGTTTTCGTACAGAACCATCGACGCCGGCGACAAGCTGAGCGTGAGCGCGGCCGGGATCTGAATCTGGTCTCGACGACGCGAGACAGTGCGACCGACCAGCCCACTCGCACCAGCGTGGAACGCTTGGCAGCGCTGCACCTCGCCAACGCGGTCGGCACGCCCGCCGCCACCGCTGCGCGGGACATCAACGCCAAGGCCGCGCAGATCGCCAACAGTGGCGTCGGCGGCAAGAGGGCCGACAACACCTTCATTCGCAATGATGTGACCAGAAGAATCTTCAAGACGTTGTCATTGCCCATGCGAGGAAGCCATGACGTCGATGGATTTAGGCAATTAATCTTAATTAAAGATGGCAAATTAACGGTTGTCGGAGAATAAAAGTGTCGTTGGATATGAGTTTGGAGATTGAGGGAGAAATTCCGGATTGGGAGGCTCTCGACAATGCGATTCGATCCGTGGGCGTAATTAACTATGAAATCGACCGCGACTATGTATTTCAAGGCGCTTTTAAAAAATCGGATGGATATTTTTGGCTATCAAAACGGAGCGAAGCGCAAAGAAAAACGGTGATTGCGGAAGGAAATCATGGGTGCAGTTTCTGTGTGTACAACGCGATTGTTTTTCGCATTAATAATTTTTACTACGACGATTTTGTTGAGGATATGAATAGCTTTCTGAAAAAATTAACCTCACTTTCGTCGATGCAGTTTGTACTGTCATTTCAGTATGAAGATGTGTATGCAGTACGAAACAAGCGAGGATTTGAATTTTTCTGGGATCAGCCGAGATGAAAGACCTATGGATATCTGTGGAGCGATGGAATGACCCACTAAAAACCTGCTCAAGTTGTACGGCAAACTAAAACTAATAAAAAGTTTCCACTTTTACCCCAAACGCCCGCATTGCCAACCACCCGACCAGACAACAACACGCCCCCGCATAGCTCATTCCTCCGATCCCAATGACCGCATTCCAATACTCAGCGACCCATCCCCACCTGAAACTGCTGGAAGACAACTGGCAGATCATCCGCGACGAATATCTCGCGGCGGCCAACATGGTGACCGAATGGCCGGAGACGTATTTGCATAACGGCTTGTGGGATGTCCTGGGCATTCACTACCCGGATCATCAGATGCCAGGAGAGTCGCTCTGCCCTCCGGAGGCCTGGCTGGAGGTTCTGGGCGAGCGGCACGTGGCGCAGGATGGTAAGGTCGCCGTATTCGACGATCGCAACCAGCATAGCGCCGGCAATCAGGGCGAATCCGAGCGGGTCGTGCTGATTGTGGACTTCTGGAAGACGGCAGCCTGAGTGCTCAGGCGGCCCGCTGGTGGTGCGCTTCTAGTTCGGCTCGCTCTGATCCAGGTAGCGGTGCAGGAAGCGCTCCATCTCGGTGAAGGCTTCGATGCGGTCTTCTTCCCGCGACAGTTGATGGTCGCCCAGTGGCAGTTCCAGGTAGCGGTAGTCGCGCTTGCCGGCTGCCTTGAGTGCGTCGGCCATGTCGCGTGATTGCGCGACCGGCATGGTGCGGTCTTGCTTGCCGTGGATGAGCAGCAGCGGTGTGCGGATATCGGCCGCGTGGTTCACCGGCGAGGTCTGGCGCAGGCGTTCGCGGTCTCCCCACCAGCGGCCGATGATGCGTTCTGCACCAATCTCGTAACCGTCGAAATGCTGGGCGTTGGCCAGCAGATCACGCAGGTCGGCTACGCCATTGAGGCTGACCGCGCAGCGGTACAGCTCGGGCGTCTTGATGATGCCCATGAGCGCGGCATAGCCGCCATAGGATCCGCCGATGATGCAGATCTTGTGCGGATCGGCGATGCCCTGTTCGATACTCCAGCGCACGCTGTCGGTCAGATCGTCCTGCATCTCCATGCCCCAGCGCTGGAAGCCGGCTTGCTCGAATTCGGCGCCATACCCGGACGAACCACGGAAATTGACTTGCAGTACCGCCCAGCCACGGCTGGCGAGGAGCTGTGCATAGACGTCGAACTGCCCGCGGTCGCGACTGATCGGCCCGCCATGCGGCAACACGATCAGGGGCGTGGGACCGGTGGTTGCGGCGCGGTTCCAGGGGGCGGTGAGATAGCCATGCAGGACGGTGCCGTCGCGACTGGTGATGGATACCGGGCGTGGCATGGGCATCTGGCGCTCAGCCAGTGCCGGGTGGCTGTCGATGATCTTGCGCATCTTGCCGCTCTTGCGTTCCAGCCAGTAGATCGTGCTGGGGGCATTGGGTGCAGTGGAGGCGATCAGCAGGCTGAGACCATCTTCGCTGCTGCTGAAGACGGTATTGGTCTTCTCGGGCAGGGCGCGATCAATCTCGTCCTGCAAGGCCCGGGCGCGCTCATTCCAGTAGACGCGCCTGCCGTACTGGCCGGCATAGCTGATGCCCACGTATTGCTTGAGCCAGTCGGACCAGATGAGTTGCCCCGTCAGGTCGAATTGCGGGTCGTCATGAACCAGCGTGCGGGTGAATGCCGGATCGGCAGTGTCGATGCGATATAGCGCCTGGCGTCCCTGGTGATCGGCGAAGGCGTACAGGTAGCGGCCATCGGCGTCGAACCCGACCGGCTTGAGGGCGCGCGCGGCCACTTGCGCATAGTCGTCGGCCACCCAGGTGCTCAGGGTCTTCCAGGTCTTGTCGCCGGGGGCGCGCACGAATAGCTGCATTTCCTTGTCGCGCCAGCCAGAGCCCAGCCTGACTTCGCCGTCGCGGTCGGCCATCCATTGGCGGATGCCGCCCGTGTTGCTGGCGACCCGGGTCAATTGCGCAGTCTTCACGTCCAGGCTGTAGACGTCGGGCTGGGCGGCACGCTCCATGTCCAGCGCCAGCAGCACGCTGTCAGGGCCGGCGGCGGACTTGCCCAGGATACGATCCTGGAACTGCGGCACATTGCGCGGACGCTGGAAGCGGAAGGCCGAATCCAGCAGGTTGGCGTTGAGATTGCCGCCATTGGCATCGACGGCGATGAGCCGGCTCTCATAGCCGGCCACGCCATAGCGGTAGTCGGGATAGCGCGCGCCGGCCAGCAGCCGCTGGTTTCCGGCCCAGCGCAGGCTCCGGAAACTGTATTTCTGGTTGTCGGTGGAGAGCAGGACGGTCGGCGTCTGTTCGCCCAGTACCAGCGTGCTCAGGTAGCTGCTGCCATCCTTGTTGAGGAGGTAGGCCAGGGTCGCGCCGTCGGGCGAGATCACGAACATCTGCGCGCGCGGCTGTTCGGCAAAAACGCGCACCGGCGGGACATCCTCCTGTCCGGGTGTGGCGGCCTGCACCAGGAGGCCATGCAGCAGCATCAGTGCGGTCAGGGTCGGGCGTAGCAGGGTCTTGTTCAATTGGCGTCGCTTGCGATGATTGAAAAAAAGCCGACACCCTTGCGGGTATCGGCTGGCTCGTCCTGCCTGGAGCTGGCGTGGGGCGGGCGCGTTGCCGCTTACTGCCTGACGCAATCCACGAAGTAATCGCGGCGGCCGTTGACTTCGCGCTTGACCAGGCCATGCACGTCGGTTTCGAAGCCAGGGAATTTCTCGTTGAAATCACGCGCGAACTTGAGGTAGTCGACGATGGTCTTGTTGAAGATCTCGCCCGGGATCAGCAGCGGGATGCCCGGCGGGTACGGGGTCAGCAGGATCGAGGTGACGCGGCCTTCGAGTTCGTCCAGGGGGACGCGCTCGATCTCGCGGTGGGCCATCTTGGAGAAGGCGTCCGAGGGCTTCATGGCCGGCTGCATGTCCGAGAGGTACATCTCGGTGGTCAGGCGGGCCACGTCGTAGGCACGATAGGTCTCGTGGATCTGCTGGCACAGGTCGCGCAGGCCCAGGCGCTCGTAGCGCGGGTTGCGCTGGGCGAACTCGGGCAGGATGCGCCAGATCGGGGCGTTCTTGTCGTAGTCGTCCTTGAACTGCTGCAGCGCCGTCACCAGCGTGTTCCAGCGGCCCTTGGTGATGCCGATGGTGAACATGATGAAGAAGGAGTACAGGCCGCACTTTTCCACGATCACGCCGTGCTCGGCCAGGTACTTGGTCACGATCGAGGCCGGGATGCCGGTCTCGCCGAACTGACCGTCCAGTGCCAGGCCGGGGTTGACGATGGTGGCCTTGATCGGGTCCAGCATGTTGAAGCCCGGTGCCAGGTTGCCGAAGCCGTGCCAGTTGTCTTCTGCCTTGATGACCCAGTCTTCGCGCTCGCCGATGCCGTCGTCGGCAAACTTGTCCGGGCCCCAGACCTGGAACCACCAGTCATTGTCGAATTCCTGGTCGATCTTCTTCATGGCGCGACGGAAGTCCAGCGCTTCCAGGATGCTTTCTTCCACCAGGGCGGTGCCGCCGGGGGCTTCCATCATGGCCGCGGCGACGTCGCAGGAGGCGATGATCGAGTATTGCGGCGAGGTCGAGGTGTGCATCAGGAAGGCTTCGTTGAAGGCGTCCTCGTCCAGCTTCACGGTTTCCGATTCGCGCACCAGCACCTGCGAGGCTTGCGACAGGCCGGCCAGCAGCTTGTGGGTCGACTGGGTGGCGAAGATCATCGACTTCTTGGCGCGCGGACGGTCCTTGCCGATGGCGTGCATGTCCTTGTAGAAGTCGTGGAAGGTGGCGTGCGGCAGCCAGGCTTCGTCGAAGTGCAGGGTGTCGATTTCACCGTCGAGCATTTCGCGCAGGGTTTCGACGTTGTAGACCACGCCGTCGTAGGTCGATTGGGTGATGGTCAGGATGCGCGGCTTCTTGTTCTTGGCTTCGCGGGCGAAGGGGTTGGCTTCGATCTTTTTCTGGATGCTTTCCAGCGTGAACTCTTCCAGCGGGATCGGGCCGATGATGCCCAGGTGGTTGCGGGTGGGCATCAGGAACACGGGGATCGCGCCGGTCATGATGATCGAGTGCAGGATGGACTTGTGGCAGTTGCGGTCCACCACCACGATGTCGCCCGGCGCCACGGTGGAGTGCCAGACCATCTTGTTGGAGGTCGAGGTACCGTTGGTGACGAAGTAGCAATGGTCGGCGTTGAAGATGCGCGCGGCATTGCGCTCCGAGTTGGCGATCGGGCCGGTGTGGTCCAGCAGCTGGCCCAGTTCTTCCACGGCGTTGCAGACGTCGGCGCGCAGCATGTTCTCGCCGAAGAACTGGTGGAACATCTGGCCCACCGGCGACTTCAGGAAGGCCACGCCGCCCGAGTGGCCGGGGCAGTGCCAGGAGTAGGAACCATCGTTGGCGTATTCCACCAGCGCGCGGAAGAACGGCGGCGCCAGGCCGTCGAGGTAGGACTTGGCCTCGCGGATGATGTGGCGGGCCACGAACTCCGGGGTGTCTTCGAACATGTGGATGAAGCCGTGCAGTTCGCGCAGCACATCGTTGGGGATGTGGCGCGAGGTGCGGGTTTCACCGTAGAGGTAGATGGGGATGTCGGCGTTCTTGTGGCGGATCTCGCGGACGAAGGCGCGCAGGGCCTTCAGGGCAAAGTCGGTTTCCTCGTCGGAGCCGGCACCCATTTCCTCGTCGTCGATGGACAGGATGAAGGCCGAGGCGCGCGACTGCTGCTGGGCGAACTGGGCCAGGTCGCCGTAGCTGGTCACACCCAGCACTTCCATGCCTTCTTCCTGGATGGCGTCGGCCAGGGCGCGGATGCCCAGGCCGGACGTGTTTTCGGAGCGGAAGTCTTCGTCGATGATGACGATGGGGAATCGGAATTTCATGGAATTCTCCAGGCTTTGCGGGCTACAGCGCCGGGTAGGCGTTGCGCGCGCAGGGTGAAAAGGAAAAGCGCCTGGGCTGGCAGGCTTGCGCGCCGGAAAAATGAAAGCGGGATTGTCGCAGATATGCGCGGAATGTGCGCTAAAGAGGTGCGCAGTTTAAGCAAAAACGGGAAAAAACAACAGCCTCCCGCCGTCGTGCTTTCAACGTCTTTCGTATGTCACAAAAGCGTAGTCCAATCCGGCCTTTTCGGAGTGGTGCGACTCGCGCGCGGTCTCCTGCCAGACGGCGGTGTCCAGGGCTGGGAAGAAGGCATCGCAGTCGAAACGCTGGTCGATGCGGGTAATGATGAGGCGGTCCACCAGCGGCAGGGCGTCGGCATAGATCTGCGCGCCGCCGATGATGAAGGCCGGTGCAACGCCGGCCAGGGCAGCGGCTTGCTGCAGGGAGCCAGCGGTCTCCACCCCTTCGTGTTGCCAGTCGGCATTGCGGGTAATGACGATGTTGCGGCGGTTGGGCAGCGGCCGGCCGATCGATTCGAAGGTCTTGCGGCCCATCAGGATGGCGTGTCCCGAGGTGGTGCGCTTGAAGTGTGCCAGGTCTTCCGGCAGGTGCCAGGGCAGGGTGTTGTTGATGCCGATGCCGTTGTTGAGGTCGGTGGCGACGACGATGGTGAGCTGGCCGGAAGGGGAGGTCATGCGGGCTGGATCCTGGCTGGACGGGATGGACGGGCGCGCCCGGCAAGGGGCTGCGACGGATTTGCTGCCGATGGGGCAGGGCCGACATGTTACCGCAGTCATGCTGCGGCACGGAACTTTCTGCGCCCGCGCCTGCCCTTATAGGGGAAACACGGGGAGGCAGGTAGGGCCTGCGCTTGACGCTTTCCCTGGAAAGTTGCTGGTGGTCAATTCCGCATGCGCCGCATTTTGCTGCATTTTAATGCCGGAACTACCTCATCCATACGAACAATCCCCGCAACATTTGGGTAAACTAGCGCCTGCTTTACCGGTTGGCGCCGCCGCTTTCGCGCCAGCGTAAAGCCATCAACCAGAAAATTGCATGTCAGACAAAACAATAATGCTGCTCCACACCACCTCCCGGCCTGGCGAGGGACTCCGGTCCCCGCGCAGTGCCGCAAGTCCGGCCTGGTGGCGCAGGCTTGCCGCCCCGGCGACCCTGGCGGGTCTGCTGGCGCTGGCCTTGCCCCACGCCGCACTGGCGTTCGATTTCAATACGGTCGCCGCCCGCGCCAAGGCGCTGGCCGGCAAATCCTACAAGAAGCCCGCCGACGAGCTGCCCAAGGCGCTCAAGGACCTGAGCTACGAGCAGGCCAGCCAGATCTACTTCCGTGATGACAAGTCCTGGTGGCGCGCGCAGAAGCTGCCCTTCGAGCTGTCCTTCATCCATCCCGGTGCCAGCTTCACCGAATCGGTCAAGGTCAACGAAGTGGTCGGCGATGCCGTGCGCGAGATCCATTTCAGCCCGGCCCTGTTCGACTACAGCGCCACCCGCAATATCGATGCGCGCAGCCTGCGCAACGTCGGCTTTGCGGGTTTCCGCATCCGTTTCCCCCTCAATTCGGGCAAGGTCAAGGATGATGTGCTGACCTTCCAGGGCGCCAGCTACTTCCGCGCCATGGGGCGTGGCCAGAGCTATGGCATGTCCGCGCGCGGCCTGGCCATCGATACCGCGCTCTATTCGGGCGAGGAATTCCCGCGTTTCACCGAGTTCTGGCTGGAGCGTCCCGCGGCTGATGCCAAGGAGCTGGTGGTCTATGCGCTGCTGGATTCGCCGCGCGCCACCGGTGCCTACCGCTTCGTGGTCAAGCCCGGTGCCGACACCGTCATGGACGTCAAGGCCCAGCTCTACCTGCGCAGCAACGTGACCAAGCTGGGCATCGCCCCGCTGACGAGCATGTTCCTCTTCGGTGAGAACCAGCCGGGCCCGGCCGACGACTTCCGTCCGGAAGTGCATGATTCGGATGGCCTGGCCATGCAATCGGGCACTGGCGAATGGCTGTGGCGTCCGCTGGTCAATCCCAAGCGCCTGCTGGTGACCTCGTTCTCCTTCGACAATCCGATGGGCTTCGGGCTGATGCAGCGCGACCGCAACTTCTCGCACTACGAGGATCTGGACTACAACTACCAGTCCCGCCCCAGCGCCTGGGTCGAACCCAAGGGCAAGTGGGGTTCGGGCCGCGTGGAGCTGGTGCAGATCCCCACGCCCGACGAGACCAACGACAACATCGTTGCCTACTGGATTCCCAATACGCTGCCCAAGCCGGGCCAGCCGTATAACGTCGAATACCGCCTGCTGTGGCAGAAGGACAATGAAAAGCGTCCGCCCCTGGCCTGGGTCACCCAGACCTTGTATGGCCACGGTTACCGGCCTCGGCAGGACGGCAAGCAGGATGATTTCCAGCAGCTGGCCATCGATTTCGATGGCGGCAATCTCAAGAAGCTGCCTGCCAATGCGCGGGTGGAAGGTGTGGTCGAGGCCGATGCCAATGGCAAGCTGGCCAGTGTGACCACACGCAAGAACGAGATGACCGGCGGCTGGCGCGTGGAAGTCAAGCTGCGCCGGGTGGAAGATAACAAGCCGATCGAGCTGCGCGGGTTCCTGCGCAATGCCAATGGCGGCACAACCTTGTCAGAAACGTGGAGCTACATATTACCCCCCAACTAAGGCAGACTCAGGCCGCCTCGCAGGCGCTGGAGGATTACCTGGCGCGCCTGCCGCTGTCGGCCGAGCAACGCCAGGACCTGGCCGCACGGGCGGGGGCGATCGGCTCCGGTGACCCGGTGGCCGACCTGCACCGTGTGCTGGCCGAACAATCAGGACGCGATACCGACGCCTTGCCGGCGGCCGCGCAGGCCTCGGTCGATGCGCGCCTGCACCTGATGTATCCGTCGTCGGCAGACAGCGCCAGCGCCCCGGCCATCGGCCAGGAGCGCGGCCAGCCGCATATCGCCTTCGGTCCGGAGCTGAACCGCAAGTCCATGGTGCCCCGTCCCTGGGGCGAGTTGAATCCCTTCTCGCGCTGGGTGGAAGAGGAAAACCGCCGCCTGGAGCGTCGTCCCAGCCGCTGGCGCCGCGCCCGCAAGGGCCGCGCCAAGGTGGTGGAGCCGGCACCGGTGGTCGATGACGAGCCGCGCTACATCGAAGACCACCTGGACCAGTCCGAGGCGCCCGATCCCAAGGGCCACTGGCAGCATACCGGCAACATCCGCCGCATCACGCTGCTGGTGCTGATGGTGTTGCAGACCTCCATGGCCACCTATTTCATGAGCGACGTGCTGCCCTACCACGGCACCAAGCCGCTGGAGATGGTGGTGCTGTTCCTGTTCGGCCTGCTGTTCCTGTGGGTGTCGGCGGGCTTCTGGACGGCCATGACCGGCTTCCTGGTGTTGATGCGCGGGGACGACAAGTACCTGATCTCGCACGAGAAGGCCGGCCACAACGAGATCGCCCCCGAGGCGCGCACGGCCATCGTCATGCCCATCTGCAACGAGGATGTGGCGCGGGTCTTCGCGGGTTTGCGGGCGACCTACGAGTCGCTGGAGCGCACCGGCCAGATCGCGCATTTCGACTTCTTCATCCTCTCCGACAGTGGCGAGGCCGATATCTGCGCGGCGGAAACCGCGGCATGGAACCGCCTGTGCCGTGAGACCGGCGGCTTCGGTCGCATCTTCTATCGCCATCGTCGTCGCCGCGTCAAGCGCAAGAGCGGCAACCTGGATGACTTCTGCCGCCGCTGGGGCGCCGACTACCGCTACATGGTGGTGCTGGACGCCGACAGCGTCATGACCGGCGAATGCCTGACCAAGCTGACCCGCCTGATGGAAGCCCATCCGGGCGCGGGCATCATCCAGACCGCGCCGCGCGCGGCCGGCCGCGATACGCTGTATGCCCGCATCCAGCAATTCTCGACCCGTGTCTATGGCCCGCTGTTTACCGCCGGCCTGCACTACTGGCAGCTGGGCGAGTCGCACTTCTGGGGGCACAACGCCATCATCCGCCTGAAGCCCTTCATGAAGCACTGCGCGCTGGCGCCGTTGCCGGGCAAGGGCAACCTGTCCGGGCCGATCATGTCGCACGACTTCGTCGAAGCATCGCTGATGCGGCGCGCCGGCTGGTCGGTGTGGATCGCCTACGACCTCGATGGCAGCTATGAAGAGATGCCGCCCAACCTGCTCGACGAGTTGAGCCGCGACCGCCGCTGGTGCCAGGGCAACCTGATGAACTTCCGCCTGTTCCTGGCGCGCGGCATGCACGTGGTGCATCGCGCGGTGTTCGTCACCGGTGTCATGGCCTATGTCTCGGCGCCACTGTGGGGGCTGTTCCTGATCCTCTCGACCGTGCTGCTGGCAGCCCATACGCTGATCGATCCGACCTATTTCACCTCGCCGCGCCAGCTCTTCCCGATCTGGCCGGAGTGGCACCCGGAAAAGGCCCTGGCGCTGGTTTCGGCCACGGCCACCATCCTGTTCCTGCCCAAGGTGCTGGCGGTGCTGCTGTTTGCGGTCAAGGGCGCGCGCGGCTTTGGCGGCGCGCTGGCCCTGCTGGTGAGCATGCTGATCGAACTGCTGTTCTCGATGGCGCTGGCGCCGGTGCGCATGCTCTTCCATACCCGCTTCGTGCTGGGTGCCTTCCTGGGCTGGAACGCCGGCTGGAAATCGCCCCCGCGCGCCGACAATGAAACCGGCTGGGGCGAGGCGATGCGTCGCCACGGCTGGCATTCGTTGCTGGGTGTGGCCTGGGGCGCGCTGGTGTACTGGCTCAATCCTTCCTTCATCTGGTGGCTGATCCCCATTGCCGGTTCGCTGGCGGTGTCGGTGCCGGTATCGGTGCTGTCCTCGCGGGTGAGTTTTGGTCGCGGCTTCCGCCGTGCCGGCCTGTTCAAGATCCCGGAAGAGACCACGCCTCCCTTCGAGCTGCGCGAGACCGTGCGCCATCACGACGAAACCCCGCCGCTGCCCGGTTTCGTCGAGGCGGTGGTCGATCCCTCGTTCAATGCCCTGGTCTGCGCCACGGCGCACGCGCATCCGCAAGTGCCGCAGCTGACCCGGCACCTGCGCGAGAAGCTGGTGCGCACGGCCTTGAAGGAGGGACCGGACGCCCTCAACGACAAGCAGAAGAACAGCATCCTGGAAGAGCCGGGCCTGCTGTCCGAGCTGCACCAGGCGGTCTGGAGCGGTGTGCCGGAAGTCCACCCGGACTGGCGCGCCGCGCTGGCACTGCAGGTTCCGCAGGCGCTGGCTGCCTGAGGGGGCAGCCGCGACAGCGACGATAGCGATGATGGCGGCCGGTGACATCCGGCCGTCATCTTTTTCTGAAATCATCTTTGCCTTAACCGCTAGCGATCATGACCGAGCCGCACGACCCACTACCCCATGCCATTGCCACCGCCACCACGCCTGCCCGCAAGGGCGCCTGGTGGGGCGGCGTCGCGCTGGTAGTGGTGCTGGGCGGCGGGTTCTGGCTGTATTCGCGCCAGCAACCGGTACCGCCCGCGCCCAAGCCGATTCCGGTCAAGCTGGAGACGGTAGCGGTAGCACGCGGCGACCTGGAGCAGGTGGTCAATGCCACCGGCAACGTGGTGGCCCAGGATTACGTGGATGTCGGCTCCAAGGTGGCCGGCCAGATTGCCGAGGTCGACGTGGTCATCGGCGAGGCCGTCAAGGCCGGACGCCTGCTGGTCACCGTGGCACCGGCCGTGCAGAACGGCCGCATCGAGAACAACCGTGCCACCCTGGCCCGCCTGAAGGCCGAGCTGGCCGGGCAGAACGCCCAGCTCGACTTCGCCCAGCTGCAGTTCCAGCGCCAGACCCAGTTGAAGGCCGAGAACGCCACCCGCGAGGAATCCTACGAATCCAGTCGCATGAACATGTACGCGGCAGCGGCCCGGGTGGACGCCACCAACGCCCAGATCCAGCAGACCGAGGGCTCCATCCGCGAGGATGAGGCCGTGCAGAAGCAGACCCGCATCGAAGCCCCCAGCAACGGTACCGTGGTCACGCTCAATGCGCGTCCCGGCCAGATGGTGGCGGCCAACCAGGAGGCGCTGCTGCGCATCGCCGATCTCTCGCGCATGACCGTGCAGGTGCCGGTGGCCGAGGAAGACGTGACCCGCCTGCAAAAAGGCATGACCGCCTACTTCACCACGCCCGGCTATCCCGGCAAGCGCTGGAGCGGCAAGCTGCGCCAGATCATGCTGCTGCCCACCGACGACTCGGGCCGGCATGGCAAGAAGGCCTTCTACACGGTGTTCTTCGATGTGGCCAATCCCAGCCGTGAGCTGATGAGCGGCATGAGCGCCGATGTCTATTTCGTGCTGGCGCGGGCCGAGCATGTGCCGACCATTCCGCTGTCGCTGGTGGCCAAGCCCGGCATGGATGGCACCCAGACCATGAAGGTGGTGCTGGCCGATGGCACGCTGGAGGCGCGCAAGGTCAAGATCGGCATCCGCGATGGCGAGCGCGCCCAGGTGCTGGCGGGCCTGAAGGAAGGCGAGCAGGTGCTGTTGCCGGCCAATCCGGCATCGGCGGCGTCGGCGTCGGCGTCGGCACCGGCGCGCCAGCCCTGAGCGAGGGTGTAGAGTAGAGGCCCGGCCGGGCGGCCGTTTTTTCTGTTGGTCAAGCTTATGACATTGCGTAGTCCCCACCCGCGAGTTTCTTCTTTTCTTCCGGCCCCGACCCTGACCCGTCTGGCGCTGGCGCTCACGCTGGCACTGGCCATCGGTGGCTGCGCCACGCGCGAGGTGCAGGGCGATCCCATCCTGGAGATGCAGGTGCCCGACAAGTGGGGCGGCGCTGCTCCGGCCGATGCCGCCAACGCCGAGCAATTGTGGCCCGATACCGACTGGTGGAAGCAGTTCGGCAGCACCGAGTTGTCGCAACTGGTGGAGGAGGGCCAGCGCAACAACTACGAGATCGCCGCCGCCTATTCGCGCGTCAAGCAGGCCGAGGCGCAAGCGCGCATCGCCGGTGCGCCGCTGTTGCCCAATGCGGGCCTGTCGGCCGGCGCCACGCGCGAGATGCCTATCTCCGGCGGCACCCCGACCACGACCGCCAATGCCAGCCTGCAGGTGAGCTACGAGATCGATTTCTGGGGCAAGAACCGAGCCGGACTCGATGCCGCCGAAGCCACCCTGCGTGCCAACCGCTATGACCGCGAGACGGTGGCGCTGACGGTCACCAGCGGCATCGTCTCCACCTACCTGCAGGTGCTGTCGCTGCGCGACCGCCTGGAGATCGCCCGCCAGAACGTCAACAACGCCGAGCGCGTGCTGCGCCTGGTGGAGGCGCAAAGCCGCGCAGGCTCGGCCTCGCCGCTGGACCTGGCGCGCCAGCGCTCGGCCCTGGCCAACCAGCGCCAGCTGATCCCGGACCTGCAGCAGCAGGCGCAGGATGCGCAGACGGCGCTGGCCATCCTGCTGGGCCGTCCGCCACAGAATTTCAAGGTCGAGGAAACTGGCCTGGCGAAGATCCAGATGCCGCGCATCTCGGCCGGCCTGCCATCAGAACTGCTGATGCGCCGTCCCGACATTCGCACCGCCGAAGCCAATCTGGCCGCCGCCAATGCCAATGTGGCCGTGGCGCGCGCGGCGCTGTTCCCCAGCATCACCCTGACCGGCTCGACCGGGGCGCAGAGCAGCGCCTTGCTGTCGCTGTTTGATGGCCCCAATCTCTTTGCCAGCCTGGGGGCGGGATTGATCGCGCCCATCTTCGATGGCGGCAAGCTGCGCAACCAGCGCGACCTGGCCATCGCCCAGAAAGAGGAATTGGTGCAGGTGTACCGGCAACGGGTGATCACCTCGCTCTCCGAGGTGGAAAAGGCGCTGGGGGCGATCCGCAGCCTGGAAGAGCGCTATCGCTTGAAAGTCGGCGAAGTCGACCAGGCACGTTTCGCCTTCGAGCTGGCCGAGATCCGCTATCGCGCCGGCGCCGAGGATTTGCTGGTGGTGCTCGATACCCAGCGCACCCTGTCCGAAGCCCAGAACCAGCTGGGCCAGATCAAGCTGCAGCGCCTGCAGGCCACGGTCTCGCTCTACAAGGCACTGGGCGGCGGCTGGCAAGACCAGCAGGCGCCCGGGGACGCCGCGACCGTTTCCTGATCTGCCTTTGCCTTCGGCCGCCTCAGCGGGCGGCCTGCCACTCCTGTACCAGCAAGTCGATCAGCCCGGCCGTCGTGTGACCGTCGCGCAGCAGGGCCGCGCCCTGTCCGGCCCAGTGCGCGCCGAAGCCGTGGTCGCCCTTGGCCGAGGCCATGGCATGCAACTGCTTGCCGGCGTCGTAGGTGGCCGGATAGGCGGGGATGGGGGGCTTGCTTGCGGTGTCGATCTCGCTGATGAAGCGGTTGACGATGCCGCGTGCACGCCGGCCCGAGATCGCTGCCGTCACGCGGGTGTGCGCCGCGCGCGGGCTCTTGAGCAGGTCGCGGTAGGCGGCATTGGCATTGGATTCCTGCGTGAGCAGGAAGGCCGTGCCCATCTGCACCGCCTGCGCGCCCAGTTGCAGGGCGGCGGCAATGCCCTGGCCATCCATGATGCCGCCGGCGGCAATCACCGGCAGCCGGCAATGGCGGGCCAGCAGGCGCACCAGGGCGAAGGTGCCGATTTCCTCATCGACCTGTTCATCGAAGATGCCGCGATGGCCGCCAGCCTCGATGCCTTGCGCGACGATGGCATCCAGTCCGGCCGCTTCCACCTGGCGTGCCTCGTCCAGGCTGGTGGCGCTGCCCATGAGGAAGACACCGGCCTGCTTGAGCGCCTGGATCACCGCGGGCGCGGGCAGGCCGAAGTGGAAGCTCACCACCGCCGGTGGCTGCTCCAGCATCAGTTGCTGCATGTTGGTATCGACCACGAAGCTCTGGTAGATCTCTTTCAGGGGCGCGCTGATGGTGCCGCCGAATTCGTCGACGAAGGGGCGCAGGTGGCGCAGCCAGGCTTCATCGCGGGCGGCATCCAGCACCGCCGGTTGATGGCAGAAGAAATTGACGTTATAGGGCTGGTCGGTGAGCGCCTTCAATTGCGCCAGCGCCTCGCGCGCCTGGCTGGCATTGCTGGCACCCAGCGCCAGCGAACCCAGTGCGCCGGCGTTGGAGGCGGCGGCTGCCATGGCGACCGTGGAACTGCCGGCCATGGGCGCCTGGATGATGGGATGGGCCAGGCCCAGTCGTTGCAGCAGGGCGTTGTGCATGCGTCTCTCCTCTGGCCGCACGCCGCCCGGCATGCGGCGGCGTGGGTCAGACCGCCATGGGGGCAGTCAGCGGGGCGTGATGCTGGTAGTCCAGCAGCGAGAAATCGGCGGGTTCGACCTGCTCCAGCCATTGCGGCGCATAGTCGCGGGTTACCGCGAAGTCCGGCACGCGGTCGGCGATCTGCAGGCGGGGCAGCGGGAAGGGCTCGCGCTGGAGCTGTTCCTTGACCATGTCGATGTGGTTCTCGTAGATGTGGGCGTCGCCCACGAAGTAGCTGAACCAGCGCGGCTTGTAGCCGGTCAGGCGGGCCACCAGGTGCAGCAGGGCGGCGCCTTCGGCCAGGTTGAAGGGCGTGCCCAGGCCGATGTCGTTGCTGCGCACGTACAGGCAGAGCGAGATCTCGCCGGTGCTCTGGTTGGGCAGGAACTGGTACAGCAGGTGACAGGCGGGCAGGGCGACTTCATCGAGCACGGCACAGTTCCAGCCGTGGAAGAGGATGCGGCGGCTGCCGGGATTCTTGACGATGGTGTCCAGGCATTCGCGCAGCTGGTCCACGGCCTTGTACATGAGGATCTTGTCGCGGCCGTCTTCCTGCAGGGGCGCGACGATGGCGAAGCCCTTGCTGCGGGCGGCGTCGATCTGCGCGGTCTGGTCGGCGTCGATGAGCTTGTAGGCGGGCCACTGGCGCCATTGCACGCCGTAGACCGGGCCGAGGTCGTCGGTGCCGGTGCGGAAGGGGTTGGCCAGCCAGTCGGCGTTTTCGTTGGCGTTCTGGTCCCAGACCTTGCAGCCCAGCTCGCGGAAGGTGGCGGCGCTGCGCGTGGCGCGCAGGAAGCCGCACAGCTCGCCCACCACCGACTTGAAGGCCAGGCGCTTGGTGGTCACCGCGGGGAAACCCTTTTGCAGGTCGAAGCGCATCATGGCGCCGGGGATGCTGAGGGTGCGGATGCCGGTACGGTTGTCTTGCCAGGAGCCGTTGTCAAGGACGTCCCGGATGAGGTCTTGGTATTGTTTCATTGCAATGTTTCTGGTGATGGCGCAGGCCGTCTGAGGATGGGGGATTGTAGCCTATCGGCGGGGCTTCCATGAGTGGCGCGCAATACCTTGCCATTGCTGCAATGTGGCCATGAAAAAACCGGAGGCGGCGGGCCGCGCTCCGGTTTTTCGGGTGACAGGCGCGGCTCAGAAGCCGACGTTCTGGCCGCCCTTGAGTTTCAGCATGGCGCGGGCGTCGTCGGGGCTGGCCACTTCCAGCGAGAGTGCTTCGATGACGGTGCGGATGCGGCGGACCTGGTCGGCGTTGCTCTTGGCCAGGTTGCCGGGGCCGTCCCAGAGCGAGTCTTCGAGGCCTACGCGGGTGTGGCCTCCCATGGCGGCTGACATGGTGGCAATCGGGATCTGGCCGCGGCCGGCGCCTAGCACCGACCAGAAGTAGTCGTCGCCGAAGAGCCGGTCGGCGGTGCGCTTCATGTGCATGACGTCTTCCACATCATTGCCGATGCCGCCGCGTAGGCCGAATACCGACTGGATCAGGAAGGGCGGCTTGATCAGGCCGCGGTCGATGAAGTGGGCGGCGGTGTAGAGGTGGCCAATGTCGTAGCACTCGATCTCGAAGCGGGTCTGGTTGGCGCTGCAGGATTCGAGGATGTAGGCGATGTCCTTGAAGGTGTTGCGGAAGATGCGGTCGTCCGAGCCGGCCAGGTAGGGCTGCTCCCAGTCGTACTTGAAGTCCTTGAAGCGGTTGAGCATTTCGTACAGGCCGAAGTTCATCGAGCCCATGTTCAGGGAGGCGACTTCCGGCTTCAACTGCAGCGCGGGTTGCAGGCGCTCTTCTACGCCCATGGTGGGGGCGCCGCCGGTGGTGAGGTTGATGACTACGTTGGACCTCTCCTTGATGTGGGGGAGGAATTTGCGGAATTCGTCCGGGTCTTGCGTGGGCTTGCCATTCTGCGGGTCGCGGGCGTGCAGGTGGACGATGGCGGCGCCGGCTTCGGCTGCGGCCAATGCTTCGTCCCTGATCTGCTCGGGGGTGACGGGCAGGTAGGGGGACATCGAGGGGGTGTGGATTGCGCCTGTTACTGCGCAGGTGATGATGACTTTCTTGGGCTTGGTGGCCATGGGGTGTGCTCCTTTGATGTTGGTTCTGCTTTTTGGGGGTGACTTGATTGTCGCTTGGGTTTTGTGATTTTTAGAACGTAGTCTGCACGGAATTTCTTCCCGCGCTCTAGCTTAATACTTATCTTTCTCCGGTCGGAACGGAGCGCCGGGGGCGGCCCGGCAGCCGCTCACTTTTCTTGTCTCGCCAAGAAAAGTAAGCAAAAGAAGGCGACCGCTGCTGCCTCCGCCCTCCTTCGGAGGGTCCCCGCGTTGGCGCTGCAAAAAATGGGGAAAATAGATTCGCTTCGCTCAAACTATTTTCCTGATCCATTTTTTGCAGCACCAACGCGGCGGGGCAGAAGCGGACTTCCCGTCCGGCTCGCCTTCGGCCTCGCGGGGGCTCCGGCTCGCCTTCGGCTTTGCCCTTTCTCTTACTCGCCTTCGGCTTTGGGTCTTACTTTTTCTGCTTGCGCTTGTGCGCGATCAATCCCATCAACCTGTTGTCGCGCCAGCGGGCGCGCTCGCCCAGCTTTTCCGCCGGTAGCTCTTCGCGCCTCTCCCGCTCCAATCGTTCCAGTGTCTCGCTCTTCCATTCGTTCGGTGGCTGCGTCTTGGCGACGTCCCGGTAGGTGTGGCCGTAGCGGCGGGCGTAGTCGAGCACGCCTTCCGGTGCATTCAGGTCTATCGTCTCGAAGGGGCCCATGAAGGACCAGCGCAAGCCCAGCCCATCCTTGAGGACCTTGTCCAGGTCGGCCGCCGAGGCGTAGCCATTCTCGTACAGATTGAGCGCTTCATTCAGTACCGCGCCCTGGATGCGGTTGAGCAGGAAGCCGGTGATCTCCTTGTTGAGCAGGACCGGTGATTGGCCTGCCCGCGTGTAGATGTCGTGCGCGCGTTCTACGGTCGCCTTTGAGGTCCAGGGGGCCGGGGCCAGTTCTACCAGCGGGACCAGGTAGGGGGGATTGACCGGGTGGGCTACCAGGATGCGATCCCGTCCCGGCAGGTGCTCGCTGAATTCCGAGGTGGGGATCCATGACGTGGAGCTGGTCAGGATGGTCTTCGGGTCGGCCAGGCGGTCCATCTCGGCAAAGATCTCACGCTTGACCTCGACCGTCTCCTTGACGTTCTCCTGGACCAGGATGGCGTCCTGCAAGGCGTCGGCCAGGCTGTCGGCGGTGCGGATGCGGGCCAGTACCACGTCGGCCGCTTCGTCGATCAGTCCATGCGCGGCCAGGTCGCCGACATTGTCCTGCAGCAGTTGCCGGCAGCCCTGCAGCGCTTGCGGGACGGCGTCCCACAGGGCGACCTCGAAGCCGGCGCGGGCGAAGACGATGGCCCAGGCGCGGCCGATCAGGCCGGCGCCGATCACGGCGATCTTTTCACTCATGTCGCGTTCCTTTCAGCTCAGTACTTCGACATTGCCGCACACCGACAGGCTGCGTCCGCTGATGGAGGCGCCCGCCGGGGAGCAGATGAAGATGATCTGGTTGGCGATGTCCTCGGCCGTGACCATCTTGCGCAGAGAGACCTTGGAGAGCAAGCGCGCGCGCATCTCTTCGTGGTCGATGCCGTAGGCGGCCGCTTTCGCGGCGACGATGCGCTCTTGCCGTGCGCCTTCGACCACGCCGGGCAACACGGCATTGACGCGGATGTTGTCCGGGCCCAGTTCGATGGCCCAGGTCTCGGTGAGGCCGATGACGCCGTATTTGGAGGCGGAGTAGGGCGTGCGCAGCGCAAAGCCCAGCCGGCCGGCGACCGAGGAGATGTTGACGATGGAGCCGCCGCCGTTTTTCTTCAGCATCGGTACGGCGCGGCGGGTACAGAGGAAGGGGCCGGTCAGGTTGACGGCTATGGTCTGGTCCCAGCCGGCCAGGTCGACGTCTTCTACCGGCAGGGTGGGGCCGGCAATGCCGGCATTGTTGACCAGCACGTCCAGTCGGCCTTCCCAGCGGCGGGCGAGGTCGGCGAACATGGCGTCGACCTGGCTTTCGCTGGTGACGTCGGTGCGGCTCAGGCTGACCGGGGCAGCGCGGAACTGTTCGCGGGCGCTGGCGAGGAAGTCTTCGCTGACGTCGCAGATGTGGACCTGGGCGCCGGCCTCGACGAAGGCGGCGGTGATGGCCAGGCCGATGCCTTGCGCGCCGGCGGTGACGATGACTTTCTTGTCTTTCAGATTGAGGTCCATGAGGATTCCTTTTCGGTGTGGGGAGGCTCAGAGCCAGAGAATTTTCTTGCGGTAGCTCAGGTCGGTGAGCAGCGGTGCGGCGGGGCCGGTGTGGAAGACCGCGCCGCGTTCCAGCGCGAAGACGCGGTCGGCCAGGGCCAGTACCAGGTCCAGGTTGTGTTCGACGATGACGATGGAGACCTCGCGCCGTAACTGGTCGAAGACGCTGAACAACTCCTGCACCACGGCCGGGGCCAGGCCTTCGAAGGGTTCGTCCAGCAACAGCAGCTTGACGTTGCCCGATAGCGCCCGCGCGACCGCGACCATCTGTTGCTCGCCGCCGGAGAGGAAGTCGGCGTGGGTGTGCAGGCGCTCCTTCAAGCGGGGGAAGTAGTGCAGGATCTTTTCTTCGCTCCAGGCGACGCCATCGCTGCTGTCGTTCTTGCGTGCCAGCCGGCCCAGCGCCAGGTTCTCGGCTACCGTCATGCCGGCGAACAGGCCCCGTCCTTGCGGGACGTAGCCGATGCCCAGGCGGGCGATGTCGGGGGCGGACAGGCCGGCGATGTCGCGGCCGTCATAGCGGATCGCGCCGGAGGCCGGTTTGAGCAGGCCGGTCAGCGTTTTCAGCAGCGTGGACTTGCCGGCGCCGTTGCGGCCCAGCAGGGCGACGATCTCGCCCTGGCGTACTTCCAGGCTGGCGTCGTTGAGGATGTGGCTCTTGCCGTAGTAGGCGTTGACGCCTTCGAAGGCCAGCAATTGCGCCCGCTCCTGCGTGTCGATGCTGCTGCGGCCGGTGACCGGGGGCGTGCCGTGGCCGGTGTAGATCTCTTGCACGCGCTGGTCGGCGCGGGCTTGCTCGGGCGTGCCGGCCATCAGGACGCTGCCCTGGTTCATCACGGTGACCTGGTGCGAGAAACCGAGCACGCGGTCGATGTCGTGCTCCACGATCAGTACCGGGATGTTGGCGGCGATGATCTGCACCAGTCGCGAGACGCGCTCGCGCTCGGCGGCGGCCAGGCCGGCCAGGGGCTCGTCCATCAACAGGACCTGCGGCTTGGAACCCAGGGCGATGCCCAGGTCCACCAGTCGCTGTCCGCCATAGGACAGGGCGCCGCCTTCGATGTCGTCGATGCCCTTGAGGCCGAGGAAACGCATCAGTTCCTCGGTCTCGGCGTGGATCTCGGGATAGCTGTCGATGTCGCGCCACATGTTGTAGCGCGAGGCATGGCGCGCCTGCAGCGACAGGCGCAGGTTTTCGTAGATTGACAGGCCCTTGAAGAGATTGGTGATCTGGAACGAGCGCGCCAGTCCGCGTTGGCAGATCTGGCTGGGCGGCAGGCCGTGGATGGGCTCGCCGTTGAGCAGCACGCTGCCGCCATGCGGGGCGAACATGCCGGAGATCAGGTTGAAGGTGGTGGTCTTGCCGGCGCCGTTGGGGCCGATCAGGGCGTGGATCTGGCCGGCCTGCAGGGCGATCTGCGCATTCTTCACGGCCTGGATGCCGCCGAAGCGGATCTCGATGTCGCGCGCCTCCAGCACCACGCCCTGCCGTGCGGGCGGTTGCAGGAAGGCCGGCAGCGGCAGGCCGTCGACGATCTGGCGCGCGCTCATGGCCGCGCCCACTTCGGCCGGCGGACGCAGGCGGCGCTGCAACTGGCGCCAGATACCCACCAGCCCGGTGGGTGAGAACAGGATGAAGGCGACGAAGGCCAGGCCGAACCAGAGCAGCCAGTTCTCGGTCCAGATCGACAGGCATTCGCGGAACAGGATGTAGAACAGCGCTCCCAGCGCCGGCCCCAGGAAGCTGCGCATGCCACCGATGACGACCATGGCCAGCAACTCGCCCGAGAAGGCCACCGAGGTCGGCTCGGCCGAGGCGAAGCGGTGATGGAAGGCCAGCAGTGCACCGGCCAGGCCCGTGACGGTGGCCGAGATGATGAACATCTGCAGCTTGTAGACGATGGTGGCGTAGCCCTGGAAACGGGCGCGCTGCTCGTTCTCGCGGATGGCCACGATGGTGTGGCCGAAGGGCGAGCGGATCAGCCGGTGCAGGCAGTACAGCACGCACCAGGCGATCACGCTGACGAAGGCCAGGTAGGGAATCGACTGGTCCAGGTCGATGCCGGCCAGCACCGGCCGTGTCACCCCGCCCAGGCCCGATTCGCCGCCGGTGAAGTCAGTCCAGCGGAAGGCCACCGCGAAGGTCAGCGCCGACAGGGCCAGCGTGAGCAGCGAGAAATACACGCCGCGCCGGCGCAGGATCAAAAAGCCCACCAGCGCCGAACAGACCGCAATGAAGGCGATGCAGAACAGCAGCGGCAGCACGATCTGGCCGGGGAACCAGTATTTCTGCGCCAGTGCGGCCGCATAGGCGCCCACGCCGAACCAGGCGCCATGGCCGAACGAGGTCAGGCCGGTGTAGCCCACCAGCAGGTTCAGGCCCATGGCGGCAATGGCGTAGATGACTACGTCGGTGGCCGAGGTGGTGGTCAGGCCCAGCAGCGGCAGCAGCAGGGGCGTGATGAGCAGCGCGGCGGCGCCGATCCAGAGGGGATGATGGGTCTTGTTCATGGTGATGGCATAGGCCTCATTCGAATCGTTCGATGCGCTCGCCCAGCAGGCCGCGCGGGCGGAAGATCAGCACCAGCAGCATCAGCAAATACATCGAGGCCTCGCCTGCGGGGGCATAGAACTGGATGGTGATACCGCGCACCACGCCCACCAGTACGGCGGCCAGCACCACGCCCCAGAAGCTGCCAAGGCCGCCGATGACCACCACCACGAAGGCGGCCGTCATGATCTCCGCGCCCATGGCTGGCTGGACCCCGGAGATCGGCGCGAACAGCACGCCAGCCAGGGCGGCCAGGCCCACGCCCAGCATCACGATGGCGGTCATGTAGGGCTGCAGGCGGATGCCCAGCACCGCCACCATGTCCGGCTTTTGCACCCCGGCGCGTACCACGCGGCCGAAGGCGGTCTTGTTGAGCAGCAGCCAGATCAGCGTCAGCGCCACCAGCACGATGGCCAGCATCAGCAGGCGATAGCGCGAGTACATGAAGTCGCCCACCATGATCTGGCCCTTGAAGGCCGCCGGGATCGAGGCCGGCAGGGGCGAGGCGCCCCAGAGGATGCGGATCAGCTGTTCGGCCACCATCGACAGGCCGAAGGTCAGCAACAGGCCCAGGATGGGATCGGCCGCATAGAAACGGCGCAGCAGGAAGCGCTCGAACAGGATGCCCAGGAGCGCCACCAGCACCGGCGAGAGCAGCACCGCGCCGCCAAAGCCGAGGTGTTTGGTGATCTCCACGGCGAGATAGGCGCCGATGGCGTAGAAGGCGCCATGCGCCAGGTTGACCACGCCGCCCAGGCTGAAGATGAGCGACAGGCCCAGCGCGATGAGCAGGTAGTAGCCACCGACCAGGAGGCCGTTGAGGATTTGTTCGACCAGGAAAACGATTTGCATTGCAGCTCCGATGAGAAGCGGTTCGCGAGGGTGGCCGTGCTGCCCACCAGGGGCGGGCGCGCACGGCCACGTCCGGCCAGCGGCGTTCTCAGCTGAACTTGCAGGCGTTTTCCTGCATGGTCGGGGCGATCGATTCGAGCGAGCCCTCCGGTCCTGGCACCGCCGCACCCAGTTGCAGGAAGTCCCACTGGTCCTTGGCGCGTCCCTTGGGTTTGGGGGAGAGCGTGTACATCTCTTGCAGCAGCTGGTGGTCCCAGGCGCGATAGACGCCCTTGCGCGCCTTGAGGGCATCGATGGGCGCACCCTTCTCGAAGTACTCGATCAGCTTCATGGTATCCAGCGACTTGGTTTCGCTGATGGCTTGCACGACCGAGCGGAAGGCCACGTACTCGCCCCAGGCCTGGTTCTCGGGCGGCTTGCCGTACTTCTTGGTGAAGGCGGCGACGAAGGCCTTGGCCGAGGGCGCATCGACATCGTGGTGCCAGGTGGTGGGCCAGGTGCCGGCGAAGTTGTCGGCGCCGGCACCCCAGGCCGCCACGGTGTCGAAGCCGAAGCCGGCAATGGGGAAGGGCAGGCCGAACTCGGCGTATTGCTTGATGAAGTTGGTGATCTGGTTGCCGGCCAGGTTGGAGATCACCAGGTCGGGCTTGGCCTGGCGGATCTTGAGCAGGTAGGGGCTGAAGTCGGTGGCGTCGGTGGGTACCAGTTCATCGTTGGGGATGGTGCCGCCATTGGCCGCCACGAAGACCTTGCCGGTGCGCAGCAGGTCGTGGCCGAAGGCGTAGTCGGCGGTCAGGGCATAGAGTTTCTTGCCCTTGATGAGGCCGTTCTGCAGTAGTTGTTGGCCACAGGCTTTCACATAGGTGGAGTTGGCCGCCTCGATATGGAACATGAATTTGTTGCAGCTCTTGCCGCGCAATTCGTCGGAGTTGCAGCCGGTGTTCATGAAAAGTTTCTTGTTGCGCTGGGCCACCTGGGCGATGCCCAGCGCCGAGGCCGAGGAAATCTCGCCCAGCAGCAGCACCGCGCCATCACGCTCCAGCAGGCGCTGGGCCTTGGAGGAGGCGGTGGGCGGGTTCACCGAGTCTTCCGACAGCAGCGTCAGTTGACGGCCCAGCAGGCCGCCGGCCTTGTTCTGTTCTTCCACGGCGAGGTTCATGCACATCACCGCGTATTCGCCCATGGGGCCGAGAAAGCCCGTGCGCGGGGTCAGGTGGCCGATGATGATCTTGTCGGACTGGGCCCGGACGATGGCCGGAAATCCCAGTACGGCGCTACTGGCTGCTGCTGCGCCGGCCTTGAGGACGGTGCGGCGGCGGGGTGAGGCGATCTTGCTGGACTGGCTCTGGTCTTGCTCCATGGTGCGATCCTCCTAAATGTCCGGCGGGGCCGGTGTCTCCTGGGAACTGCGTTGTGGTTGTTCGAGCAGGGCGGCGGGAGGGGGACCGCATAGGCCAGCATGATGCGCATGCCATCCCTTACCCGCCTGTCGTCACAGCAGGACCAGCGGCCTCGCGGCCGATCTCACGCATCCGGGGTGTGGCAGTGGGAGGCGTGCGCCGGGCAGGCGCACGATGGGCTGGGGTCTCCTGATGGCCGTCACCGCTGCGGCGCGATGCCATCGCTGTCATCGCGCCGCGCCGATCCGTTTCTTGTTCTGCTGATGTCAATTATTTGACATGTGATCAAATGTATTCGATAGAATCACTAGCGTCAACCGCTCTTTCCTGACCGTTGCCGGGTGCATTGCCGGGCCGTCGATATGGCCTCGGCGATGGCTACCGCGACGGCCTCCGTGATGGCCTCCGCTATAATCCGCAAAAAATTTTCACGTATCGCCATGGACCAGAACCTAATCGCCGACCTCTCCACCATGCGCAAGATCGAGCACGCTACGCTGTCCGAGCGTGTCTATCACGACCTGTGCGAACTGATCCAGGCCGGTCAGGTGCGGCCGGGCCAGAAGCTGACCCTGAAGGGCTTGTCCGACGCCCTCGGGACCAGTCCCATGCCGGTGCGCGAGGCGGTGCGCCAGCTGGCCGCCGAGGGCGCGCTGGAGATCCTGCCCAACCGCGCCATGCGGGTGCCGCTGATGACCAAGGGCAAGTTCCGCGAACTGCTCAAGATCCGGCTGGCGCTGGAGGGGCTGGCGGTGGAGCATGCCGCCGTGCATATCGATGCCGACGGCCTGGCGGAAGTGGCGCGCCTGCACGAGCAGTTGTGCGTGGAGATGAAACGCAAGAAACCCAACGTGGATGTGATCATCCGCCTCAACAAGGAATTGCACTTCGCCGCCTACCAGGGATCGGGCATGCCGACCCTGGTGGACCTGATCGCGGGCTTGTGGCTGCAGGTCGGGCCGGTGATCAACCTGGACCTGCGCGCCGGCTCGCGTCGCCTGGCCGAAGCGCCGGCCTTGATCCATCATGCGATCCTGCTGGAAGGCTTGCGCCAGGCCTCGCCTGAACAGGCGCGCGAAGGCTTGCGGGGAGATCTGCTCAGTGCCGCCGAGATGATCCTGGCGGGGGATGGCTTGCCTGACTGAAGGGCCGGCTCATGCCGGCGAGAGGGGAGAGGGCGTGGCGCCATACACCATACGGGGCCACGCCTTTTTTCTTGCGCGTTCGCCAGCTGGAGCGGCGCGATCAGACGCGGTCATCGAGGTCATAGGTCGCTCGCAGCAGGGCCTTGCGGCGCTCCAGATCCTGCTGGCGTGGTGCGCGCAGCCAGCGCGATTGACGTGACTGGCGCGGCTTGCGGGGCTTGTCGCGCATGCTCCAGCCGAAGGCCAGCAAGACGGTCGACAGCGGCAATATCGCCACGGCCGCGGCCAGCATGTCGAGATCGGCGCGCAGCAGGATATCGCGCAGCGCGCCCGAGAAGATGCAGGCCAGCAGCGTCACGCCGATGGCTGCACCGGTCATGGGTAGCGCATCCAGGGTCTTGTCCAGCAAGCTCAGCAGTTTGGTTTTCATGATCGGCTCCATGGGTCCAGGGAAATGCACAACGGGAACAATCCTGTCATCACGACCGCAGCGCGATCGCTTGTATCAGGTATCGGAGTGCGGCCCCACAACTTGCGGGGGGAGCCCGGTAAAGAAAGGTAAGAAAGCGTGAGACCGATATTTGCAAGGCTGACGATAGCCTGAAACCCGCGCGGGAAAAGGGTTTGCGCAGCACGATAGGAGGCCGGCGGGTTTTTGCGGGAGGCGGTGCGGGCTATTGGTACAATGCCTGCTTTCCCTTTCTTGCTGGCCTCATGGATATTCTTCTGTTCCTGGTGGATTTCATCGTCCACATCGATCGTCACCTGGCCGAGCTGGCCGCTTCCTACGGACCCTGGCTGTTCCTGATCCTGTTCCTGATCATCTTCTGCGAGACTGGCCTGGTGGTCACACCCATCCTGCCAGGCGATTCGCTGCTCTTCGTCACCGGCGCGCTGGCCGCGACCGGCGCCTACGATATCCATCTGATGGTGCTGACCCTGATTGTGGCCGCCATCCTCGGCGACAGTACCAATTACCAGATCGGCAAGATGCTGGGCATCAAGGTCTTCGACAAGCCCAATTCGCGCATCTTCAAGAAGGAGTATCTGGAGAAGACCCATGCCTTCTTCGAGAAGCACGGCGGCAAGGCCATCATCATTGCCCGCTTCGCCCCCATCGTGCGCACCTTTGCGCCCTTTGTGGCGGGAGTGGGGGCGATGAGCTATTCGCGCTTCTTCCTCTTCAACGTCATCGGCGGCATCGCCTGGGTGGCCAGTTTCTCGTATGCCGGTTACCTCTTCGGCAACTTCCCCATCGTCAAGCAGAACCTGAGCCTGCTGATCGTGGCCATCGTGATCCTCTCCATCCTGCCGGGGATCATCGAGTACCTGCGCCAGAAGCGACGTCCCGGCTGATACCGGCCCAGGGCAAAAAAAACCATCCTCGCGGATGGTTTTTTTTTGCCTGCCCGGTCTTGCTCAGTCCTGCTGCATGCCGTAGTACACCTCCGGCCTCAGCGGCGTGCGGCTCGATGCCGCCCGCACGTATTGCGGCGGCCAGGCCACGTCTTCGCGCAACTGGCTGGCGGCGTGCAGGGGCCAGTATGGATCGCGCAGCAGCTCGCGTGCCAGCAGCACCAGGTCGGCCTGGCCGGTGCGCAGCACGTGCTCGGCCTGGATGGCATCGGTGATCATGCCCACCGTCGCACTGGCGATGCCGGCCTCGGCCTTCACGCGCGCGGCAAAGCCGGTCTGGTAACCGGGGCCGACCGGGATCGCCGCCGAGGGCAGGTTGCCGCCGCTGGAAACATCCACCAGGTCCACGCCCAGCGCGCGCAGGCGCGCCGACAGGGCGACGGTTTCGTCGGGCGTCCAGCCACCCTCGGTCCAGTCGGTGGCCGACAGGCGCACGAACAGCGGCAATTCCTCCGGCCACACCGCACGCGTGGCACGGGTGACGTCCAGCAGGAAGCGGATGCGGTTTTCGAAGCTGCCGCCATACTGGTCGCTGCGCTGGTTGCTCAGCGGCGAGAGGAACTGGTGGCCCAGGTAGCCGTGCGCGCCGTGCAGTTCGATCACCTTGAAGCCGGCCGCGTGAGCACGCCGGGCTGCGTCGGCGAAGGCCTGCACCAGTGCCTGGATTTCGTCGACCGACAGCGCATGCGGCGCGGTATAGGTGCTGTCGAAGGGCAGGGCCGAGGGCGCGGCAGGTGTCCAGCCGCCATCGGCCAGCGGCACGCTGCCGGCCGGGCCATCCCAGGGCCGCAGGGCGCTGCCCTTGCGGCCGGCGTGGGCCAGTTGCACGCCGGGTACGGCACCCTGCTGTTCGATGAAGCGGTTGATCCGGCGCAGCGGGGCGATGTGTTCGTCCTTCCAGATGCCCAGGTCGGCGCTGGTGATGCGGCCTTCCGGCACGACCGCGCAGGCTTCCACGAGCACCAGCCCGGCGCCGCCCACGGCGCGGCTGCCCAGGTGGACCATGTGCCAGTCATTGGCGAAGCCATCCTCGGCCGAGTATTGGCACATCGGCGAGACGGCGATGCGGTTGGGCAGGGTGATGCTGCGCAACGTCAGGGGGGAAAACAACAGGCTGCTCATGCGAGGACTCCGGTCAGGTACGGGGATGGCGGAAAAAGGAAACGGCAGTCTACTCGGTCTGGAACTGCAGCGCTGCCAGGCTGGCATAGAGTCCGTCTTGTGCCACCAGTTCGGCGTGGGTGCCGGTCTCGACGATGCGGCCGTGCTCCAGCACGATGATGCGATCGGCGCGCTGCACGGTGGCCAGGCGGTGGGCGATGACCAGCGTGGTGCGGCCCACCATGGCGGCTTCCAGCGCACTTTGCACCAAGCGTTCGGATTCGGCATCGAGGGCGCTGGTGGCTTCGTCCAGCAACAGCAGCGGCGGGTTCTTCAACAGCGCGCGTGCAATCGCGATGCGCTGGCGCTGGCCACCGGACAGGCGCACACCACGCTCGCCCAGGAAACAGCGATAGCCATCGGGCAGGCGCTCGATGAATTCATGGGCCGCGGCCATGCGGGCGGCGGCGATCACTTCGTCGTCACTGGCACCGGGACGGCCGAAGCGGATGTTCTCCATGGCGTTGGCCGAGAAGATCACCGTATCCTGCGGCACGATGCCGATGGCGTTGCGCAGCGCCTGCAGGTTCAGGTAGCGGATATCGACGCCATCGAGGCGGATGCTGCCCTGTTGGGGATCATAGAAGCGCAGCAGCAGCTGGAACAATGTGGTCTTGCCGGCGCCCGAGGGGCCGACCACGGCCACCGTCTCGCCCGGCTTGACCTGCAGCGACAGTTGCGCCAGGGAGGGATGCGCGGGGCGCGAGGGATAGTGGAAGTCGATGCCGTTGATCTCCAGGGCGGCGCCGTTGGCGGTGCGCGGGGGCAGTGCTTCGGGCAGCAGCACCGATTGCACCGGCGAGCGCGCGGCCAGCAGGTCCAGCAGGCGCTCGGTGGCACCGGCGGCACGCTGGGTGTCGCCCATGACTTCCGAGAGTGCGCCCAGGGAACCGGCCACCAGCGAAGCATAGAGGATGAACTGGCCGAGGTCGCCGCCGCTCATGCTGCCTTGCATGACTGCATGCGCACCCAGCCACAGCACGAACACGATGGCGCCGAACACCAGCAGGATGGCTGCCACGGTGAGCAGCGAGCGCGCGCGGATGCGTTCCATGGCGGTGTCGAAGGCACGTTCGACCGACTGGCCGAAGCGCCGGGCCTCGATCTCTTCATGCGTGAAGGCTTGCACGGTCGGCATGGCATTGAGGATCTCGCCGGCCATGGCCGAGGCATCGGCCACGCGGTCTTGCGAAGCGCGCGAGAGCTTGCGCACGCGGCGGCCGTAGAACACGATGGGCAGCACCACCGCCGCCAGCATGACGATGATGATGGAGGTCAGGCGGGCACTGGTGATGAAGAGCATGCACAGCCCGCCCAGGAACAGCAGCGCATTGCGCAGCGCCATGGAAATGCTGGTGCCCACCAGGGTCTGGATCAGGGTGGTGTCGGTGGTCAGGCGCGAGAGCACTTCGCCGGTCTTGGTGGTCTCGAAGAACTCCGGGCTTTGCGTGACCACGTGCGCATAGACAGCGCTGCGCAGGTCGGCCGTGACGCGTTCGCCCAGCCAGGACACCATGTAGAAGCGCAGGGCGGTCGCCACCCCCAGCACACAGGCCACGCCGAACAGGGCCAGGAAGTAGAGGTTGATGTGGGTCGTGCTCCTGGCACCGGTGGCGCCAAAGCCGAGGTCGATCATCTGCTTGAAGGCATAGGGCACGGCCAGCGTGGCGCCGGCGGCCACCAGCAGGGCCAGGCCGGCCAGCAGGAATTGCTTCTTGTAGGGGGCGAGGAAAGGGACGAGGCCGCGCAGCGCCGCTAGCGCCGATTTGCGGGCGGCGGGTAGCTCGTGCGGGGCACTATCGTTGTGGTGACGGGTATCAGTCGATGAGCTGGGCGTGGAAGACATGGCGTTGGGCTGGGTTGTCATCGGGTGGCTGGTGCTGCCTCAGGGAAAATCTTGTTGCCGTGTTGAACCACCTGATGTGGTCCGAGTCGGAAGAGGCATCAGTATAGGCAGATGGCGCACAGGCTGCTTGTCATCCTGCAAGAGCGCCGCCGCACATGCCGCCGGCCAATGTTGCTCCCTGCCTATTGCTTGCGCCGGTGACCCTGCTACAGTGGCAACACCGCAGGGAGTCGACGTCAGCAAGCAGGAGCCGCATCCATCCACCGCAGCATCGGCAAGGAGATACGCTTGGTCCCACTCGCCCTTTCCCTTCCTTCCCGCTGGGAATCCCCCTCTGACGACGAGCTTGCCCGCAGCGAGCTCATCAGCGCCCTGACGGCGCCGCAGGCTTCCATTTCCCCCAAGTACTTTTACGACCCCCTGGGCAGCAAGCTCTTCGAGGCCATCTGTGGCCTGGACGAATACTATCCGACCCGCACCGAGGCCTGTATCTTCGCCGCCTATCGCGATGAGATGGCGGCGGCAGTCGGACCGGGGGCGGTGCTGATCGATCTGGGGGCGGGCAATTGTGCCAAGGCGGCTGGCCTGTTCGAGGTCTTGCAACCCCGCCAGTACGTGCCGGTGGATATCTCGGCCGAATTCCTGCAGCAGTCGGTGCAGGGCTTGCAGCGCCGTTTTCCGGGCATCCCCATGCAGCCGCTGGCGATGGATTTCTCGACGACCCTGGAACTGCCGGCCAGCGTGCCGCGCCAGCATCGCCTGTTCTTCTATCCTGGCTCCTCGCTGGGCAACTTCGACCGGCACCAGGCGCTGGCCTTCCTGCGCCGCCTGCGCGCCGCGCTGCCGCCGGCGGGTGAGCGCGGTGGCATCCTGCTGGGCCTGGACCTGGTCAAGTCCGATAGCGTGCTGGAGGCCGCCTACGACGATGCACTGGGGGTGACCGCGGCCTTCAACCTGAACGTGCTCAATCACGTCAATCGCCTGCTGCAGGCTGATTTCAATGCGCGCGACTGGCGTCATGTGGCCTTCTACGACGACACCGAACAACGTGTGGAGATGCACCTGGAAGCCCGGCGCGACCTGATCGTGCGCTGGGCCGGCGGGCGCCGCACCTTCCTGCAGGGCGAGCGCATCCATACCGAGAACAGCCACAAGTTCAGCGAGCAGGGCATCGGCGCCTTGCTGCAGGAGGCCGGCTTCGGCCAGTGCCGGATGTGGTTCGATGCACGCCGCTGGTTCGCCGTGTGCCATGCACAGGCATGTTGATGCAGCTGGTTTGTCCATGCGCAACATTTGACGTTCAGGAGGAAGCATGTCCCCACTCGTCGCCGCAACACCGCAAGCCAAGGATGACTCACCTGACACCGATGCCGCCACGGCGGCCACCATCGATGCCGTCATCGATGCCGCCGTCCAGCAACTGAACCACCGCAACCGGCAGAAACTGGGCGACCGCTACCGGCGCCTGCGACGGCAGTCGCTGGTCATTGCCGAGCCGCTGTCGGCCGAGGATTGCTGCGTGCAGGCCATGCCCGATGCCAGTCCGGTGAAGTGGCACCTGGCGCATACCACCTGGTTCTTCGAGACCTTCCTGCTGGAGCGATTCCAGAGTGGCTTCGCGCCTTTCCATCCGCATTTCCGGGTGCTGTTCAATTCCTATTACGAGGGCGTGGGTGCGAAGTTCCCGCGTGCGCAGCGCGGCATGCTCACGCGGCCTTCGCTGGAGCAGGTACTGGCCTATCGCGAGCATGTCGATGGGCGCATGCTCCTGCTCATCGATGCGCTCGATGCCGGCCAGCCCGGCAGCGGGCAGGGCCATTTGGCCGACTTCCTGGAGTTGCTGGAACTGGGCATGCAGCATGAACAGCAGCACCAGGAGCTGATGCTTACCGACATCAAGATCCTGCTCTCGCTCAATCCCTTGCAGCCGGCCTATCAGAACCTGGCTGAGGGCATGCTGCTGGATGACCCGGCCGAGCTGGCCTTGCAATGGCATCACATCGACGCCAGCGTGGTGGAGATCGGTCATGCCGGTCCGGGATTCTGCTTCGACAACGAGACGCCGCGTCACCGCCAATTCGTGGAGGCCTATCAATGCGCCTCGCGCCTGGTCAACAATGCCGAGTACCTGGCCTTCATCGAAGCGGGCGGCTATGAGGATGCTTCCCTGTGGCTGGCCGAAGGATGGGACTGGAAGAATCGCGAGGCCTTGTCGCATCCGCTGTACTGGCGTGCCGACCTCGACGGAGGCTGGCACGAATTCACCGAATACGGCCTGCAGCCCCTGCAGGCGCATCGTGCCGCCGTCCACCTGTCGTACTACGAAGCCGATGCCTATGCCCGCTGGGCTGGCGCGCGCCTGTTGACCGAAGCCGAGTGGGAGCACGCCGCCGGTCGCCTGCAGGGCAGTGGCCGCGAATTCTTCGGCGTGGCCTGGCAGTGGACCAGCAGCAGCTACGCCCCTTATCCCGGCTTCGTCGCCGCTTCAGGCGCGGTGGGCGAGTACAACGGCAAGTTCATGGTGAACCAGTACGTGTTGCGGGGCTCGTCCTCGGCCACGCCGTTGAACCATGCGCGGCTGAGCTATCGCAATTTCTTCCCGGCCACGGCGCGCTGGCAGGTCAGCGGCATCCGCCTGGCGCGCCAGGCGGAAGTCTCATCGGAGTGAGGTGGCCGTGTCAGAAGGTCTCCCAGTCCTCGGACTTGTCGCCTTGCGACGGGTGGCTCTGGGAGGGCAAGGCGCGTGGCGTTGTCGCCGGCTTGGGCAGGGCCCTGGTGGCCGGCGCAACTGAGGTTGCCGGCGCCGTGGCGCGAGGGATGGCCGGGGCTGCCGGCATGGCGCGCGCCGTCGAACGCGGCGGGCTATCGTCCAGACGGAATACGTCGACCAGTTCCAGCAGCCGCTGGGCCTGATCCTGCAGGGCCTGTGCGGCAGCAGCGGCTTCCTCGACCAGCGCGGCATTCTGCTGGGTGGTGTTGTCCATCTGGATGATGGCCTGATTGACCTGCTCGATGCCGTCGCTCTGTTCACGCGTGGCCGCCGAGATCTCGCCGACGATATGGCTGACCTGGCCGATGCTGTCGACCACCTGGTCCATGGTCGTGCCGGCCTGCGCCACCAGCTCGGTGCCGGAGCTGACCTGGCTGACCGAATCATTGATGAGTGCCTTGATTTCCTTGGCGGCGGTGGCCGAGCGCTGCGCCAGGCCGCGCACTTCCGAGGCGACCACGGCAAAGCCGCGTCCCTGTTCGCCGGCGCGCGCGGCTTCCACCGCTGCGTTCAGTGCCAGGATGTTGGTCTGGAAAGCGATGCCGTCGATGACGGAGATGATGTCGACGATCTTGCGGGACGACTCGTTGATCGCGCCCATGGTCTGCACCACCTGCTTGACGGCAGCACCCCCCTGGTTGGCGATCTGGCTGGCATTGCCGGCCAGTTCGCTGGACTTGCGGGTGTGGTCGGCGTTCTGCTTGACGCTGGAGGTCAGCTGTTCCAGCGAGGAGGCGGTTTCTTCCAGGGCGCTGGCCTGCTCTTCGGTGCGCGAGGACAGGTCCAGGTTGCCGGTGGCGATCTGGGTCGAGGCGGTGACCATGGAGTCGGTACCACGCCGCACTTCCATGACGATGGCCTTGAGCTTCTGGTTCATGGCCGCCAGTGCCTGCAGCAGGCGGCCGGTTTCGTCGGTGGAGGTGGCGGTGATGTCGGCCGTGAGGTCACCGGCGGCGACTGTCTCGGCGACCTGCACGGCGCGGTTCAGCGGATGGGTGATGCTGCGCGAGATGGCCCAGGCAATCGCGGCGGCAAAGATGGCCGAGAGCAGGCCGGCCACGAACATGATCAGGCGGGTGTTTTCATAGGCGGTGGTGGCTTCGGCAACGGACTGGTCCATCAGCTTCTGCTGGAAGTTGGCCAGTTCATCGAGTTGCGAAAAATAGGTTTTCTGTAGCGCAACCATCTGGCCAAGCATGAGCCTGGAGGCCGCTTCCTTGTCACCCCTGGTATAGGTCTCGTCGATCTGCTTGCGCAGGGCGGCATAACCCTTGCGGGTTTCAGTCACCTTGTCCAGCAGCGCCCGGGCAGCGGGATTGACGATGAGCCTGGACAGTTCGTCGAAGAGCTTGCTGTTCTCTTCAGAGAGCGTCTCGATGGTCTTCTGCTCCTGGGCGATCTGTGCCGGATCGGTCATCAGCAATTCGTTGCGCAAGGCGATGGCGACGTCATCGACCTTGCCCGAGATGGTGTTGATGATGGCGATCTTCTTGTAGCGGTCATTGACCACCAGGTCGAGCGAGGTATTGATGTCGGCGAGCCGTGTCAGGCCGAGGGCGACGGTGCCGGCGAGTACCACGATCAGGATGGCGAAGGCGAGTGCCAGCCGTGTGGCGATGTTGAGATTGCTGAAGCGCATTATTTTCCCCCCGAAAAATCTGTATGCGAGTGAGTGCAGTAGTGGCGCACTAGGAAAACAATGATAAGCGAGTTACATACTATCAGTGCTGACAGGTTACGTAAAAAAGCGGGGGTTGACAGCAGGGCTGAGATAGATCATCCCCGATGTTTTTTCCGGCAGGAAAAAGCCCCCGGACCTTGCGATGCGGGGGCGCTTGTGCAGGGGGCGGGAGACTCGCCTATGCCAGACGTGGCTTGAGCAGCATGGCGCCATAGCGTGTGACGAAGAGCAGGAAGGCAGCCATCCAGAACAAGGCAGACAAGCTCAGCAGCAGCGGCATGGCCGTCATCAATGTGGCCGCGATGCGACACAGCGCGGCGGCGCTGATGGCCAGATAGATCAGGCTGGTACGCCGATCCGCCCGCAGGGAACGGCCGGTATGGCCCAGCGAGACACGCGTCATCACGGCCAACACCATGGTGCCCATGGCACCGGCGGTGAGCGCATGGATGGCGCCTACCTGCAGCATGGCCATCCCCAGCACGCTCAAGCCCAGCAAGGCCGCGCCTGCGACCAGCCACAGATAGCCCAGATGCAGCACCGACAGCAGCGGCTCGGCCAGCGTGGCATTGCCGCGCCAGCGCAGTACCCGGCCCAGGTTCAGTGCCGCAGCCACCAGCAGCAGCACGCCGATGATGTGGACCTGCGGGAAGATGGCCCAGGCCAGCAGGGCGCTGTGCAGGCTGGCGGTGGCGCTGATGTCGAGCCAGCGGCTGGAGCCGGGTTGCAGCTTGCTGCGCTGGGACAGCAGCCAGTTGCGCGTAAAGGCCGGGATGATGCGTGCACCGATCACCGACATCAGGATGCTGACAGCCGCCAGCGCCAGGCGCCAGTCCAGGCCTTGCGGGATGGCGACGCCGTGCAGCTTCAGGTGCATGGCCAGGTTGGCCACGGCCAGCAGCGCCACCGGCACCGGCATGGGCAGGTTGCGGCGGTTGCCGGCGGCGATGATGTCACGCCAGGCCAGCGCGCACAGCGCGACCGGGAAGGCCAGGTCGGCGGCCATGGCCAGCCACCAGGGCAGCAGCGCCGAGACGGCACAGGCCAGGCGACCCGCCAGCCAGAGGCCGGCCAGTATCGCCAGCAGCGCGCCGCGCACGGGAGGGCGGCCGGTCCAGTTGGGGATGGCGGTGAGCAGGAAACCGGCGATGGCAGCCAGGATCCAGCCGAACAGCATTTCGTGGATATGCCAGGAGAGTGGATCGAAGCGGCTGGGCAGGGTGACATGGCCGCCCAGCATGCCCATCCACAAGAGGATGGCTAGCGCGGCCCAGAGGCTGCCCAGCAGGAAGAAGGGCCGGAAGGCCAGGCTCAGGATGGCCGGCAAGCGCGCGGCGGTGGATGGGTTGTGGATCTGCATGCGATGCCCCTGCGTTGGCGGCTGGCCAGGCGGCCAGTCCGATCGGGACATTCTAGGACGATGCTGCGCCGGCCTCTTTGCGCTGAAGCAAGGGATGGCGAGGGTCGCCATAAAGCAACAACGCCGACCTGTAGGTCGGCGTTGCAGTCAGGGAAGGGCGCCGGGATCACCGGCGCGCATCCGGTATCAAGCAGCCTTGGCTTGTGCGGAGCCGGCCGGGTTGGCGCTCTCGCTGATGGCGATCTGGCGGTTCACGGCAGACAGCACGGCCTTGAAGGAGGCGGTGACGATGTTGGCATCGATGCCCACACCGAAACCGGTCGGCGCTTCGTTCAGGCGCAGCTCGATGTAGCTGGCGGCCTTGGCGTCGGCGCCGGCGCCGATGGCGTGTTCATGGAAGTCCATCAGCTTGATGTCCAGACCCAGGGCATGCACGAACGCATCGATGGGGCCGTTGCCGCTGCCGCGCACGGTGACCGGCTGGCCATTGCGCACGATATCGACTTCGATGTTGATCGACTCGGCCTTGGCGGTGTCTTCCGACATGCGGTGGGCGCGATAGACATAGGGCTCGCTGCGTTGCAGGTATTCACGCTGGAAGATGGCGTGGATGTCGGCGGCGTTGATTTCCTTGCCGGTGGCATCGGCCTCGCGCTGGATGGCGCGCGAGAATTCGATCTGCAGGCGGCGCGGCAGGGCCAGGCCGTATTCCTGTTCCAGCAGGTAGGCCATGCCGCCCTTGCCGGACTGGCTGTTGACGCGGATGACGGCGTCGTAGCTGCGGCCCAGGTCGGCCGGGTCGATCGGCAGGTAGGGCACTTCCCAGAGGGCGTCGGCCTGCTGCTTGGCGAAGCCCTTCTTGATCGCATCCTGGTGCGAGCCGGAGAAAGCGGTGAAGACCAGGTCGCCCACGTACGGGTGACGCGGGTGCACCGGGATCTGGTTGCACTCTTCCACCACCTGGCGCACCACGTCGATGTCGGAGAAGTCCAGGCCCGGGTTCACGCCCTGGGTGTACAGGTTCAGTGCCAGCGTGACCAGGTCGACGTTGCCGGTACGCTCGCCGTTGCCGAACAGGCAGCCTTCGACGCGGTCGGCGCCGGCCATGACGGCCAGCTCGGCCGACGCCACGGCGGTGCCACGGTCATTGTGCGGGTGCACCGAGATGATGGTGCTGGCGCGATCCTTCAGGTTGCGGCACATCCACTCGATCTGGTCAGCATAGACGTTGGGGGTGGCGCATTCGACGGTGGAGGGCAGGTTCAGGATGACCTTGCGCTCGGGCGTGGCGCCCCAGGTCTCGCAGACGGCGTCGCAGATCTCCTTGGAGAAGTCCAGTTCGGTGGTGCTGAAGGATTCCGGCGAATACTCGAAGCGCCATTCGGTACCCGGACGCGCATCGGTCAGTTCCTTGACCAGTTGGGTGCCGGTGACGGCGATATTCTTGATCTCGTCGCGCGACATGTTGAAGACGATCTTGCGGAAGGCCGGTGCCACCGAGTTGTACAGGTGGACGATAGCTTTCTTGGCGCCTTCCAGGGATTCGACGGTGCGGCGGATCAGCTCTTCACGCGACTGGGTCAGCACGATGATGGTGACGTCGTCGGGGATACGGTTTTCTTCGATCAGCTTGCGCACGAAATCGAAATCGGTCTGCGAGGCCGAGGGGAAGCCGACTTCGATTTCCTTCAGGCCGGTCTTGAGCAACAGTTCGAAGAAGCGCAGCTTGCGCTCGGCATTCATCGGTTCGATCAGGGCCTGGTTGCCGTCGCGCAAGTCGGTGCTCATCCAGATCGGCGGGGTGGTGATGACCTTGCTGGGCCAGGTGCGGTCAGGCAGGTCGATGGCGGGGAAGGCGCGGTACTTGGTGGCGGGGTTGTTCAACATCATGATGGGCCTCTAGTCTTGGTCTGCAAATTGCGGGGAATGCGTCAGATGTGGCGAATCGGGTTGCCTGGCTGCCACGAGCGCGTGGCCAGGCAACCCGTCATAGAGCCAGAGGCGGCGTCTCCCGCTGCGCGTGGCAGTTGTACTGCGTGCAAGTTGTCATGGTCTTCGGATGCATGATCGCTTCGCCTGATCTGGCGGCGACGGCGGCTCGTCGAGCGCGTCACTACCTGGTTTTACTGCCGGTGCTGCTGGATTTGTAGGGTTGCCGGATCGCGTGAATTCAGCGGGGACGGCGGAAATACGGATTTTAGCGCGAGGCTAGTAGTAGCGACACCGGTAGCAACGCTAGCTGGGCGCTGGCGCTGTTGTGGCGTAGGAAGAATTGTGCTGCGGAGGTCATTCGAGCAATGTAGAAGATTGGCCACTGGCTTGTCAAGCGCAATCTTTTTTACACAGGTAAAACCGCACAGCCTGTCTGGCAGCAGGGAGACGGTTTATTGTTAGAATCGCTTTCTTGTTAACCCGCGGGTCATTTATTTTCTGTTTCCTGAACGTTCATATTTTGTGATCATTGAACGTCGTCCGTGCAAAGTGCTCCAAGCCAGGCGCCAGTGACCAGCCGGCGCACGTGACGGACCAAAGAACAAAGGCATGCCCGCGCCAGCGACTACCTCATCCATGCACAAACGCCCGGACCTCATCGTCTGCGAACAATGCGACGCCGTCTACCAGCGGCCCCGTCTGGGGCGGCGCGAGGTCGCGCATTGCCTGCGCTGCGATGCCGAGCTCGACCGCGATACCGGCAAGCGGCTGGAGCAGCTGCTGCCACTGACCATCGGCGCGCTGATCCTGTTCGTGCTGGCCAACGCCTTTCCCATCGTGACCATCGAATTGCAGGGCCTGTCGGCCGATACCACGCTCATTGGCGCGGTCATCGCCCTGACCCGCGATGGCATGTCCGAGGTGGCCTTGCTGGTGCTGGCCACGACCCTGCTGTTCCCGCTGATCCAGCTGGCGGTGCTGTTCTACCTGCTGCTGCCGTCCTCGCGCCAGGCCCGCCCGCCGGGCTTCGTGCTGCTGCTGCGGATGATGCAGGCCGCGCGCCCCTGGGGCATGATCGAGGTGTTCATGCTGGGCATCCTGGTGGCACTGATCAAGCTCTCCAACATGGCCGAAGTCATTCCCGGTCCGGCGCTGTGGTCCTTTGGCGGGCTGACGGTGTTGCTCACGGTGGTGGTGTCCTTCAATCCGCGCTACATCTGGCATATCTGCGAGCAGCGCCGCGCCGACGCCGGGGAGACGGGCGCATGACGCGTGCCTTCGAATCGCCCGCCATCCCGTCCGCAACCGACGACCAGGCGCTTGAGGTGCAGGACGCCACCGCACTGGGCCTGATCGGCTGCCATCACTGTGGCACCGTCTGGGAAGGTGCGCAGCCGCACCAGCGCTGCGGCGTCTGCCAGGCCCCGCTGCATGTGCGCAAGACCGACAGCCTCACCCGCACCTGGGCGCTGCTGATCGCGGCTAGCATCATGTATATCCCGGCCAACCTGATGCCGGTGATGATTACCCGCACGCTCTTCGACGAGCAGAGCGACACCATCCTCTCCGGCGTGATCTACTTCTGGACATCCGGTGAATGGGGGCTGGCGCTGGTGGTGTTCGTGGCCAGCTTCCTGGTGCCGCTGTTCAAGCTGGTGGCGCTGGCCATCCTGGTGTTCTCGGCGCGTCGCCGCAGCCGCTGGCAGCGTCTGCAGCGGGCCAAGCTGTTCCGCGTGATCGAGACCATCGGACGCTGGTCGATGCTGGACGTCTTCGTGGTCTCGGTCCTCACCGGGCTGGTCAAGATCCATGGCTTTGCCAACGTCCATGCCGGCATCGGCATTGCCGCCTTCGGCGCGGTGGTGGTGTTGACCATGCTGGCGTCGCTGAGCTTTGATCCACGGCTGATCTGGGACGATATCGACCACAATGCCTCCTCCGGCGACACGTCGCCGCGCCAGGAAAAGCAGCAAAAACAGCAAAAACAGGAACCCGCATGACAGCACCTGACACTCCCGAGCAACAAGCGACGCCGCCGCATCCTCGCCGCGTGCGCCAGCGCAACTGGCTGCCTTCGCTGGTCTGGCTCATTCCCATCATCGCCGCTGCCGTCGGCCTGACGCTGGTAGCCAAGATCCTCATCGACCGTGGCCCGATGGTCAGCGTCAGCTTCCGGTCGGCCGAGGGGCTGGAGGCGGGCAAGACCAAGGTCAAGTACAAGGACGTCGATATCGGCCAGGTGCAGACCCTCAAGCTGGCGCCGGACCGCTCGCACGTGCTGGTGGGCATCCAGCTCAACAAGGAAGCCACCGGTTTCGATACCGAAGACACACGCTACTGGGTGGTGCGTCCGCGCATCGCCGCCTCCGGCATCTCCGGCCTGGGGACGCTGCTCTCGGGCGCCTACATCGGCGCCGATGCCGGCGCCTCCGAAGAGACCCGCAAGAACTTCGTCGGCCTGGAACAGCCGCCCATCGTCACCCGCGATGCCTCCGGCCGCCAGTTCGTTTTGCATACCGACGACCTGGGTTCGCTCGATATCGGTTCGCCCATCTTCTATCGCCGCATCAAGGTCGGCCAGGTGATGGCCTATGACCTTGACACCGATGGCCGTGGCGTGACGCTGCGCGTGTTCATCAATGCGCCCTACGACAAGTTCATCACGATGAGCTCGCGCTTCTGGCATGCCAGCGGGTTCGACATGGAACTCAATGCCAGCGGCTTCAAGCTGCACACGCAGGCGCTGTCCACGGTGGTCCTGGGCGGCATCGCCTTCCGCGACCGCGATGACACGGTCACCAATGCACCGGCCAAGGAGGGTGCGGAGTTCCAGCTGGTCGACGACGAGAGCACTGCGATGAAGGAGCCTGATGGTGCGCCGCAGACGGCCTTGCTCTACTTCGACCAGTCCCTGCGCGGCCTGCAGCCGGGTGCTACGGTCGACTTCCGTGGCGTGGTGCTGGGCGAGGTCAAGAGCATCGGTGTCGAATACGACAAGAGCCGGGGTGAGTTCCGCATGCCGGTGATGGTGCAGATCTATCCGGATCGCCTGGGTCACCGCTTCCGCGACGAGACCGGCGAGCAGCGTCGCTCCAATGCGCACCTGCTGCGTTTGCTGGTCAAGCGTGGCCTGCGGGCGCAATTGCGTAATGGCAACCTGCTGACTGGCCAGTTGTATGTGGCGATCGATTTCTTCCCCAAGGCCAAGCCGGCACAGATCGATCCGGACAAGGTGCCGCTGGAGTTGCCCACCATTCCGGGCAGCCTCGACGAGTTGCAGGAGCAGCTCTCGGAAATCGCCGGCAAGCTTTCCAAGGTCCCCTTCGACGAGATCGGCCGCGACCTGCAAGGCACCATCAAGACGCTCAACAAGACACTGAGCACGGCCGAGCAGACCGCCGCACGCATCAATAACGATATCGCCCCGGAGATGACGGCAGCCATGAAGGATGCGCGCAAGACCCTGAACGCGGCCGAGCGCACGCTCTCCGACGACGCGCCGCTGCAGCAGGACATCCGCCAGACCATGCAGGAACTGTCCAAGGCAGCCGCGTCGATCCGCGTGCTCACCGATTACCTGCAACAGCACCCGGAATCACTGATCCGGGGCAAACAGGAGCCATGATGTCCCCGTACCTGCCATTGAAGACCCTTGCCGCTGGCGCCCTGGCGGCGGCCTTGCTGGCTGCCTGCGGCAGTTCGCCGCCGACGCAGTTCTATACCCTGAGCGCACCGCTGCAGGCCGGCACGTCCTCACGCACGGCCAGCCAGGGAGCACAGACCTTCATCGAGATGATGCCGGTGGCGGTCCCTGACCGGCTGGCGCGACCGCAGCTGGTGGTGCGCAGCGACGCCACGCGGGTGGAAGTGCTGGAGCAGGACCGCTGGTCCTCGCCGTTCAACAATGAATTGCGCGATGCACTGGCCGCCGGTGTCACCAGCCAGCTGGGCGCCATCGACGTGTCGCGCACGGGGCGGCCGGCTGATCAGGCCAGTTATCGCATCAACGTGGAATTGCGCGCCTACGACGCCGCCCGCAGCGGCCAGGTGGAGGCCGCCTTTGCCTGGACGATCACGCGTTCGGATGATCGCCGCAGCACGGCCTGCCGCCTGACGGTGGCCGAACCGGTCGCGGGGGCGGCCAATGCCGATGTGGTCCTGGCGACGCAGAAGGTGGTGGCGCGGGTGGTGCAGGCGATTGCCGGAGATGTGCGTGCCTTGCAGGCGGGGCAGGGTGGGCAGTGTTCTCTATCGGAGTGATGACATGGAATGGGACGTGGTTGAAGTCAGTATTTCTGGCGAATATGCTTTACAGGTTCGCTTCAACGATGGCGTCGCAGGTGGGGTCAGGTTCCTGCCCAGTTTCTTCCGCGGCGTCTTCGCGCCGCTGCGGGATCAGGAACAGTTCCGGCAGGTCCACATCGTCGATGGCGTCGTGACCTGGCCGGGTGATCTCGATCTGGCGCCGGATGCCATGCATGACGAGATCAAGCGTCATGGCCAGTGGCTGCTTGCATGAAACGGTGACCGGTGACGATGCTGTCGCCCAAGAAAAAGCCGCTTCCAAGGAAGCGGCTTTTTTACATCCTGATGCCCGTCAGCGATCAACGATCGCCGTAGGAGCGGCGCGGGCCGTCGGCGCGGAAGCCGCCGCCATTGCCCTTGTAGCCACCACCGCCGCCACCTTCGCGACGCGGGCCATTGCTCGGCTTGTTGCCACCGAAGCTGCGGCCTTCGCGGTTGTAGCCGCCTTCACGGTTGCCACCGTAGCCGCCGCCGCCTTCGCGGTTGCCGGCATAGCCACCACCTTCGCGATTGCCGCCGTAGCCGCCTTCGCGATGACCGCCGCCTTCACGGTTGCCAGCGCCGTAACGCGGGCCGTTGTTGCCACGGCCATCGCCCGGACGCCAGCCACCCGGCTTGCGCGGGCTGCGCGGAGCAGCCGACTTCTTGGGTTCGAAACCTTCCACCACGTCGACCGGAATGGTCTGCTTGGTGAAGCGCTCGATGCGCTTGACCTGCATGCCTTCGGCATGATTGACCAGCGAGATCGCCACGCCCTTGCGACCAGCACGGCCGGTACGGCCGATACGGTGCACGTAGTCTTCGGCGAACTTGGGCAGGTCGTAGTTGAAGACGTGGGTGATGGCCGGCACGTCGATGCCGCGGGCAGCCACGTCGGTGGCCACCAGCATGCGCACCTGGCCGCGGCGCAGGCTGTTCAGGGTACGGTTACGGGCGCCCTGGTGCATGTCGCCATGCAGTGCGGCAGCGGCGAAACCGGCGATGTTCAGGCGATCGGCGATGGTGTCGGCGTCACGCTTGGTGGCGGTGAAGATCACGGCCTGGTCGATGCTGGCATCGCGCAGCAGGTGATCCAGCAGGCGGTTCTTGTGCGACAGGTCGTCCACGAAGTGCACGCGCTGCATGATGTTTTCATGACGGGTCGACGAGCTGGCGATCTGGATGGTCAGCGGGTTGTTGGTGATGCGCTTGGCCATGTTGCCGACGACGCCGTCCAGCGTGGCCGAGAACAGCATGGTCTGGCGCGTGGCCGGGGTGGCGGCGACGATCTTTTCGATGTCGTCGATGAAACCCATGTCCAGCATGCGGTCGGCTTCGTCCAGCACCAGGATCTGCAGCTGCGAGAAATCGATCTTGCCCGACTCCATGTGGTCGATCAGACGACCCGGGGTGGCGACCAGGATTTCAGGATTGCGCGACAGCAGTTGCATCTGCTTGGGGTAAGGCATGCCGCCCAGGATCGACACCACGCGCACGCGGCGCATGTAGGAGCCGTACTTGTCGGTGGCGGTGGTCACTTGCAGGGCCAGTTCGCGGGTCGGGGTCAGCACCAGCATCTTCGGCTGTGCCGGCTGGTAACGCGGACGCTCGCCACGGGCACGGGTGGCCTGGCGTTCCTGGTTGGGGGTACGGGCTGCTTGCGGCGCCTGCGGCAGGTCTGCCAGCTGGTGCAGCGAAGGCAGCATGAAAGCGGCGGTCTTGCCCGAACCGGTCTGCGAGGACACCAGCAGATCCTGGCCGCTGATGGCGGCGGGGATGGCCTTTTCCTGAACCGGGGTCGGGGTGGTGTAGCCTGCTTCGGTCAGTGCTTTGATGATCGAAGGGTTCAGGCCAAGTGCTTCAAAAGTCATAATCTCTTTCGTGAATGTGAACGCCAGGCACGAGACGGGCGCACGCAAGCGCGCCGGACATCGAGTGCCTGAACGAAGAAAAGCAACGCCAACCAACGAAATGACTATGAAGAATACAAAGAAATTTCGGCACAAAAGCTTTGCGCCGGGACGGCATCATCAAGGGATGCCAGGGGCGGGGGGCTTTTACGGGGAACTTGTCGTAATGACAGGTAAGGCTTGCGAAGCTGCTTGGGCGGTATCGGCTGGAAAGATGCACATTTCACGTTTCACGCCCGAATCGCCTTGTACATCGGTTATTGCGATGCACAAGGCGAATCATACAGTAAAACATCGAAATTAGCACCAGCCGATTTCGCCAGACTGTGGCTTATTTGCCGGTTGGGCTGGATTTACTCGGCGATACCGCCGACAACCCGCGAGAAACCGCCATCCACGTAGGTGATTTCACCGGTGATGCCCGAGGCCAGGTCGGAGAGCAGGAAGGCCGAGGCATTGCCGACGTCTTCGATGGTCACGTTGCGGCGCAGCGGAGCTGTGGCGGCCACGGCGCCCAGGATCTTGCCGAAGCCCTTGATGCCGCTGGCGGCCAGGGTCTTGATGGGGCCGGCGGAGACGCCGTTGACGCGCACGCCCTTGGGGCCCAGGGCTTCGGCCAGGTAACGCACCGAGGCTTCCAGGGAGGCCTTGGCCAGACCCATGGTGTTGTAATTGGGGACCACGCGTTCCGAACCCAGGTAGGTCAGGGTCAGCAGGGCGGCGTTGGGCGAGAGCAGCGGCACGGCGGCCTTGGCCATGGCCGGGAAGCTGTAGGCGGAGATGTCATGGGCGATCTTGAAGCCTTCACGCGAGAAGCCTTCCAGGAAATCGCCGGCAATGGCTTCGGCCGGGGCAAAGCCGATGGCGTGCACCAGGCCGTCGAGCTGGCTCCAGGACTTGCCCAGATCGGCGAACAGGGCCGTGATCTGCTCATCGCTGCCGACGTCGCAATCGAAGATCAGCTTGCTGTCGAATTCTTCGGCGAACTTGGTGATGCGATCCTTGAAGCGCTCACCCACGTAGGTGAAGGCCAGTTCGGCGCCTTCGCGCTTGCACGCCTGGGCGATGCCGTAGGCGATGGAACGGTTGGACAGCAAGCCGGTGATCAGAATTTTTTTGCCTTGCAGAAATGCCATGATGACTCCGTATGGTCCGCCGCGTCCTGCGTACTGCCGCCTGGCAGGCGGGCGCGCGGTGCGGCCGATGGTGATGGCGACGGCCGCATCGTGCGGCAGCCGCGCTGGAACAGACCCGGATTGTAGGGGCTTGCGGCAGGCGCGGCAACCTCTGCCCGCCAGCCGGGGCGGCGCGACCCTGCTGAGCTTAGTCGTTTTAATTGCTTCCCTGTAATCGTTCCTCTATTTACAATGCCCCGGAACGCAATCGTTTCCACTGGCGGGCATGGGACTTGCCTGCTGCATGACATCAACGCCCGCCGGAGCGCAGACAGACAACCGCATGGTCAAGACCCTGAAGCCCTTCAAGTTCCTTTCCGCCAGCCTGCTGGCCGCAGTCCTCGCCCATGGCGCCCCGGCCAGCGCCGAGCACGCGTTTTCCCTCTACGACGCGCCCAAGTATCCGGCCGGCTTCACCCATTTCGACTACGTCAATCCGGATGCGCCCAAGCGGGGCACGCTGTACCTGGCCAATCCTGACCGTCGCACCAGCTTCGACAAGTTCAATCCCTTCTCGCTCAAGGGCGTGGCCGCCGCCGGGATAGACCAGTTCATGTTCGAGACGCTGGCCGTGGGTTCGTCCGACGAGGTGGCCTCCATGTATGGCCTGCTGGCCGACGACATGGCGCTGGCGCCGGACCGCCGGTCCATGCGTTTCCATATCAACCCCAGGGCGCGCTTCAACAATGGCGACGCGGTCACGGCGGCCGACGTCAAGTATTCCTTCGATACCCTGGTCGAAAAGGGCGCGCCGCAGTTCAAGTCGCTCTTCGGTGATGTGGCGCGCTGCGTGGTGGTCGACCCGAGCACGGTGCGCTTCGACTTCAAGAGCGACAACCGCGAACTGCCCCTGATCGTGGGCGGGCTGCCGGTGTTCTCGCGCAAGTGGGCGGCCGGCACGCCCTTCGACCGCATCCAGCTGACCGCGCCCATTGCCAGCGGCCCCTATGCCATCGACAGCTATGACCTGGGTCGCAGCATCATCTACCGGCGCCGTGCCGACTACTGGGGCAACGACGTGCCGGCGCGCAAGGGCATGTACAACTTCGAACGCATCGTCTATCGCTTCTACAAGGATGACCTGGCACGGCTGGAAGCCTTCAAGGCCGGCGAATTCGATGTCGTGGTCGAGTACAGCGCCAAGAACTGGGCGCGTGGCTACACCGGCCCCAAGTTCAGCAATGGCGAGATCGTCAAGAAGGCCTTCCCGCATCACAACGGCGCCAACACCCAGGGCTTCGTGATGAACCTGCGCCGTCCCCAGTTCCAGGATGCGCGGGTACGCCAGGCACTGGGCCTGGCGCTGGACTTCGAGTGGATGAACCGCCAGCTGTTCTACAACCAGTACACCCGCCTGGATTCCTACTTCGCCAATTCCGAACTGGCCGCCACCGGGAGCCCCACCGAGGCCGAGCTGCAATTGCTCCAGCCGTTCAGGGACCAGTTGCCCGCCGCCGTATTCGGTCCGGTGATCAAGCCGCCCAACACCAATCCCCCCGGCTCGCTGCGCGCCAACCTGCTGCAGGCGCGCCAGCTCTTCGCCGATGCCGGCTGGCATTACCGCGATGGCGCCCTGCGCAATGACAAGGGCGAGATCTTCCAGCTGGAAATCCTGGACGACCAGCCGTCGATGTCACGCGTCATCGGCATCTATGTGCGCAACCTGGAAAAGCTGGGCGTGCAGGTCAACCAGCGCGTGGTGGACTATGCGCTGGTGCAGAAGCTGCTGGAGAACTTCGAGTTCGACATGACCAGCCTGGCTATTCCCGCTTCCAATAGTCCGGGCAGCGAGATGTTCGATATCTATGGCTCCAGGTCGGCCAACGAAGCCGGCTCCAACAATGTATGGGGCCTGAAGAATGCCGCCGTGGACCAGTTGCTGGGCAAGATCGTGGCTGCGCGTTCGCGCGCCGAGCTGGTCACGGCCACCCATGCGCTGGACCGGGTCCTGCTGAACCTCTACATCACGGTGCCGCACTGGTATTCGGGCACGCACCGCATGGCCTATCGCAACCGTTTCGGCATCCCCGCCACGCTGCCGCTGTACTACGAAGCCAATCCCTACGTGGTCAGCATGTGGTGGGAAGAGAAGCCGCGCTGATGCACGTGCCGGCCATGACTGGCGCATCACACCGATCAAGCTGACGAGAAAGCATCCGCAATGAATATCTGGGCCTACATACTCAAGCGCATCCTGCTGATGGTGCCCACGCTCCTGGGCGTGATCGCGATCACCTTCGCGGTGATCCAGTTCGTGCCGGGCGGGCCGGTGGAGCAGATGGTGCAAGAGCTGCGCGGACGCGCCGGCGTGCACGAGTCGGCCGGAGGTGGTGGCAGCTACCGTGGCCGCCAGGGCATCGACGCCGAGCGCGTCAACGAGATCAAGGCCTTGTATGGCTTCGACAAGCCGCCGCTGCAACGCTTCGTGCTCATGCTCAAGGGCTTCGCCACCTTCGACCTGGGCAAGAGCTTCTACCATCACGGCGACGTCTGGGAACTGGTCAAGTCCAAGATGCCGGTGTCGATCACCATTGGGCTGTGGACCTTCTTCATCACCTATCTGATCTCGGTGCCGCTGGGCATCGCCAAGGCAGTGCGCGAGGGGAGCCGCTTCGATTCGGTGACCAGTGCGGCGGTGCTGGTGGGTTATTCCATCCCCGGTTTCGTCTTGGGCGTGTTCCTGCTGGTCGTGTTCGGCGGCGGCAGCTTCGTGCAGTGGTTCCCGCTGCGCGGTCTGACCTCGGATAACTGGGAGCAGTTGTCCTGGTTCGGCAAGCTCACCGATTACCTGTGGCACATCACCTTGCCGGTCATTGCCTCGGTGGCCGGATCCTTCGCCACCATGACCATGCTGACCAAGAACACCTTCCTGGAGGAGATCCGCAAGCAATACGTGCTGACTGCCCGCGCCAAGGGCCTCTCTGAGCGGCGCGTGCTGTACAAGCATGTCTTTCGCAATGCCCTCATCCCGCTGGTGACGGGCTTCCCGGCGGCCTTCATCGGTGCCTTCTTCGCCGGCAGCCTGCTCATCGAGACCCTGTTTTCGCTCGATGGCCTGGGCCTGCTCTCTTATGAGTCGGTGATCCGCCGCGACTATCCGGTGGTCATGGGTACCTTGTACCTGTTCACCCTGATCGGCCTGGTGGTCAAGCTGCTGGGCGACCTGTGCTACGTTTGGGTCGATCCGCGCGTGCAATTCGAAAGCCTTGCCAAATGAATGCCATGACGACTTCCGCCACGCCCTCGGCGACCACGTCGATCTCTCCGGGACGCCGCATCTGGCTGCGTTTTCGCGCCAGCCGTACCGGTTACTGGAGCCTGCTGATCTTTTCCGTGCTGTTCGTCATCAGCCTGGGCGCCGAGCTGATCTCCAATGACAAGCCGCTGGTGGCCCGTTACCAGGGCCAGCTCATCTTCCCGATGTTCAGCGACTATTCCGACAAGAGCTTCGGTGGCGACTTCGATACCCCCGCCGACTACCTCGATCCCTTCATCCAGTCCCAGTTCAGCAAGGACGGCAACTGGGCCCTCTATCCGCTGAACCGCTATAACCACGAGACGCTGAACTACTTCGCCAAGTCGCCCAATCCGGCGCCGCCCTCGGCCGACAACTGGCTGGGCACCGACGATCGCGGCCGTGATGTGTTCGCGCGCCTGTTGTACGGTTTCCGCCTGTCGGTGCTGTTCGGCATCGCGCTGACCATCATCGGCGTGGTGCTGGGCGTGCTGGCCGGGGCGGTGCAGGGCTATTTCGCCGGCCGTACCGACCTGCTGATCCAGCGCCTGCTGGAGATCTGGGGCTCGATGCCGGAGCTGTACCTGCTGATCATCTTCTTTTCCATCTTCCAGCCCAGCCTGCTGGTGCTATTGATCCTGCTGGCAGCCTTCGGCTGGATGGGCCTGGCCGACTACGTGCGCGCCGATTTCCTGCGTAACCGCAATCTTGAATACGTGCAGGCCGCGCGTGCGCTGGGGCTGTCCAATCGCCAGATCATCTGGCGCCACGTGCTGCCCAACAGCATGACGACGGTGGTGACCTTCCTGCCCTTCCGCATGAGTGCCTCCATCCTGGCCCTGACCAGCCTGGACTTCCTCGGTCTGGGTGTGCCGCCATCCACGCCCAGCCTGGGTGAGCTGCTGTCGCAGGGCAAGAACAACCTGGATGCCTGGTGGATCGCGCTGTCGACCTTCCTGGTCCTGACCGTGATGCTGCTGCTGTTGACCAATATCGGCGATGCCCTGCGCAATGCCCTGGATGTGAGGAAGAAGGCATGAGCGCACCCCTGTTGGAAGTCAAGGACCTGACGGTGCGCTTCGGCGACACCCTGGTGGTGGAAGGCGTCAGCTTCAGTATCGCGCCCGGCGAAAAATTCGCCCTGGTGGGGGAATCCGGTTCCGGCAAGACGGTCAGTGCGCTGTCGGTGCTGCAGCTGAACCAGGATGCCCGTTACCAGGGCAGCATCCTGCTCGATGGCCAGGACGTGCTGCAGAAGAGCGAGCGCCAGATGCAGCAGGTACGCGGCAACGATGTGGCGATGATCTTCCAGGAGCCGATGACGGCCCTGAACCCGCTCTTCACCATCGGCAACCAGATCGCCGAGGTGCTGATGCACCACGAAGGCATCAACGCCCGCGAAGCCGCCCGCCGCGCCGTCGCGCTGCTGGAGAAGACCGGCATCCCCGAGCCCGCGCGCCGCGCGCTGGCCTATCCGCACGAACTCTCGGGTGGCCAGCGCCAGCGTGCCATGATCGCCATGGCCCTGGCCTGCAAGCCCAAGCTGCTGATCGCCGACGAACCCACGACCGCCCTGGACGTGACCATCCAGGTGCAGATCCTGGCCTTGCTGAACCAGTTGCAGCGCGAAGAGAACATGGCCGTGCTCATCATCTCGCACGACCTGAACCTGGTGCGCCACTTCGCCGACCGGGTCGGCGTGATGGAAAAGGGCAAGCTGGTCGAGACCGCCAGCGTGGCCGAGCTGTTCGCCAACCCGCAGCAGCCCTATACGCGCAAGCTGCTGCAGAGTCGGCCCCAGCGCAATGCCGCCGAGGCGGAGGCGCAAGCACCGGTGGTATTGCAGGCCGGGGCCTTGCGTTGCAGCTACCAGATCAAGCAGGGCTGGTTCTCCAAGCGTCAGTTCCATGCGGTCGATGGCGTGGACGTACAACTGCGGCGCGGCCAGACCCTGGGCATCGTGGGCGAGTCGGGGTCGGGCAAGTCGACGCTGGGCATGGCCCTGCTGCGCCTGTCAGGGGCCAATGTGAGCGGGCGCATCGTCTTCGATGACGTCGCCATCTCCGAGCGCAGCAGCCGCGAGCTGCGGCCCCTGCGTGCGCGCATGCAGGTGGTGTTCCAGGATCCGTTTGCCTCGCTGTCGCCGCGCCGTACCGTGGAGCAGATCGTCGGCGAAGGGCTGGCCCTGCATCATCCCGAGTTGAGTATCGAGCAGCAACGCGCAGCCATTGTTGCCGCGCTCGACGAGGTGGGCCTGCCGGCCTCGGTGCTGGCGCGCTACCCACACGAATTCTCGGGTGGCCAGCGCCAGCGCATCGCCATCGCGCGTGCCCTGGTGCTGCAGCCCGAACTGCTGTTGCTGGATGAGCCGACCTCGGCACTGGACGTGACCGTGCAGCAGCAGGTGCTGCAACTGCTGGCAGACTTGCAGCGACGCCATGGCCTGGCCTATCTCTTCATCACCCACGACCTGGCGGTGGTGCAGGCGATGGCGCATGAGGTGATCGTGATGAAGGATGGGCGGGTGGTCGAGAGCGGTCCTGTCGCACAGGTCCTGCAGCAGCCCCGGGAAGAATACACCCGTCGCCTGGTCGCCGCCGCCACCTACGCCGAAGCGGCGCACTGATCGTTCCGGTTCCCCCAAAAGAAAAACCCGAAGACCGGCTTGCTGCCGGTGCTTCGGGTTCAGTCCTGCTGCGATTCTTGTTGTTCTCTCGTGCTTGCTGCGGTTGAGGCACTGCTGCGCGTTATTGTCGTGGGCGGTCATGCCGCCTGGGTCTCCTCCGGCTTCCTCCGGATTATTGCTTGCGGGCGCCGTTGCCGGAGGCCAGTGTGATCGGTTTGGCTGCCGCGACCTTGCGCGCCGGCGCGGCCTTGCGTACCGGTGCCTTGGCGGCGGCCACCTGGCGACGTGCCGGCGCGGCATGGCGCACAGCGGCCACGCGGGTCGGCGCGGCGTGGACGACATTGGGGACTTGCAGTTGCAGGCTCTGGCCAGCGGCCAGGGTGTCACGCTTGAGGCTGTTCCATTCCTTGATCTGCGCCACGCTCACGTGATAGCGGCCGGCGATGCCTGCCAGCGTATCGCGCTTGCCGGCCTTGACATAGATGCGGCGGGTTTCCGGCGCGTCCGGGGCAATGGCCAGGCGGGCGTTGTCGGCGATTTCAGGGGTGAGGTCGGTGTCGAGCGAGGCGGTTTCCTCGGTCTTGGGCACCAGGATGGTGGAGCCGGCCTTCAGGACCATGCGCGGCGGGATCTGGTTCACGCTGCGGATCACTTCAGGGGTGGTGCCGAACTTGCTGGCGATGGTCTCGATGCGCTCGCGGGCGCTGGAGACGGTGTGGGCGGTCCAGGTCGAGAAGGCCTGGGTCCACTTGGACATGTTGGTCTTGAACTTCTCGGCATTGCTTTCCGGAAGCAGGATCTTGGTATCTTCGCCGCCGATGATGACCGGGCGGTTGAACTGCGGGTTCAGGGCCTTGAATTCATCCAGCGACAGCTCGGCCAGCTGGGCGGCGACCTTCACGTCGATGTTGCGGGTCTTGCCGATGGTGACGAAGTAGGGCTGGTTGTCCACCTTGGGCAGGGCGATGTCGAAGGCGGCCGGGTTGGCGATGATGTTCTTGACCGCCTGTAGCTTGGGGACGTAGTTGCGGGTCTCGTTGGGCATCTGCGCCGACAGGGTATTGAAGTCGATCGGCAGGCCGGCTGCGAGGTTGCGGTTGACGGCGCGCTGCACCGAGCCTTCGCCCCAGTTGTAGGCCGCCAGCGCCAGCTGCCAGTCACCGAACATGCCGTAGAGCTTCTGCAGGTAGGTCAGCGCCGCATCGGTCGAGGCCAGCACATCGCGGCGCTCGTCGGTGAACATGTTCTGCTTGAGGTTGTAGTCACGCCCGGTGGAGGGAATGAACTGCCACATGCCGGCCGCCTTGGCGGTGGACAGGGCCTCCGGATTGAAGGCCGACTCGATGAAGGGCAGCAGCGCCAGCTCGGTGGGCATGCCGCGCTTCTCCAACTCCTGGACCACATGGAACAGGTAGCGCGACGCGCGCACCGTGGTGCGCTGGATATAGTCCGGGCGCGAGCTGTACCACTGGGTCTGGTTCTCCACCAGGGCGTTGTCCAGGTCGGGAATCCCGAAACCCTTGCGGATACGCGTCCAGATGTCGATGTCGTTCATCCCCGGCAGGGCATTGCCGGCCAGTTCGGGATTGATCGCGTTGAAGGGGGCGGGGTAGATCGAGATGTCGTTGGCGAAGCAGAACAGCGGGGTACCAGCGCAGAACAGGGCGGCAATGGCGAGTTTCTTCAAAGTACGCTGCATGTGGGCGATATCCTGTGCCAGAGGCAAAAGTGGGCTTGCGGCGCTTCCGTTGCAGAGCTGTCTCTAAGCTCGACATCTCCTGCAGGCTCGTTCCGGATCGCGTGGATAGGGACGGCGCAGTATTGACGATAATGCAAGGTCGGAAGCGGCGGGTTTCCCCGCTGTGGTGCGTCTGGGACGCCGCGTCGTAAAAATGCGTAAAACCGCTGGCGCCCGATTTGGGGAATTGAGGGAGTGTACGGAAGACCCTTTTCTCCAGTCAAGTAAAAAATGCCCCTGTTACAAAGCCAAGTCCTTGATTTGTCAGGAATTTGGGGCTATTTCTCCCTCAATTTGGGCCTATCTGTAGGTATTTTTCCATTCGCGCAGCGCTGCGAAGCTACTAACTTCGTCCAACTCCGTCAAACGGCCGGCGTTCTGTAGTGAACCAAGGATTTCTTTTTCGGTAGCCCGCAAGAAAGGATTGGTCTGGCGTTCCAGCGCGATCGAGGTGGGGACGGTCGGCTCGCCGCGTTCGCGCCGGGCGCGCTCGTTGACGATGCGTTCTTGCAGCCTGGGATTGCCGGGCTCGACCTCGGCCGCGAATTTCAGGTTGGACAAGGTATATTCGTGGGCGCAATAGACCTCGGTCTCGGCCGGCAGGCTGGCCAGCTTGCCCAATGAGCTCACCATTTGCTGCGGTGTGCCTTCGAAGACCCGTCCGCAGCCGCCGGCGAAGAGGGTATCGCCGCAGAACAGCAGGCCGTGGCCGGCGGCGTAGTAGGCGATATGGCCCAGCGTATGGCCGGGGATGTCGATGACCTGCAGGTCCAGGTCCAGCGCCGGGATCCGGATGCGGTCATCGCCCTGCAGCGGGGTGGTCATTCCCTTGATGCGGGATTGTTCACGCGCCGGACCGTAGACGGGAACGGTCGGGAATTCGTCGCTGACCGCCTGTCTTGCCAGTTCGACCACACCGCCAACATGGTCAGCGTGGTGATGAGTCAGTAGAATAGCGGCCAGAGTGAGTCCCTCGGCCTGCAATGCGGCCAGTACGGGGACGGCGTCGCCGGGATCGACCACGGCGGCATGGCGTCCGTCATGGATGACCCAGAGATAGTTGTCGTCGAAAGCCGGAACGGCCAGGACGTCCAATGAAGTTTTCTGAGCGGTGTTGGCTGGCATGGCTGGCTGCTCGGTCATGAGGCGCGAAAGAATAGATGGCTGAAACTGCGGACAATTCGAAAATCCCCGAAATTATAGACCTCGCCGCCTGGTTGCAGACACCGACCGGCAGTTACCTGCGCGAGTGGGAGCAGCGTCACCTCAATACGTTGACGGCCGACATCTTCGGTTTCAACGCGGTGCAGATCGGCTCGCCCCAGATCCACGCCCTGCAGGCCAACCGCATGCCCTACCGCTGGCTGACCGACAACGAGGCGCCGGCCGACGGGCAGTCCGAGCTGGAAATCCCGCAGGTGGTCACCCACGATTTCTGTGAATTGCCCTTCGCCTCGCAAAGCCTGGACCTGGTGGTATTGCCGCATGTGCTGGAATTCTCGGCCGAGCCGCACCAGGTCTTGCGCGAGGTGGAGCGGGTCTTGATTCCGGAAGGCCAAGTCATCATCTGCGGTTTCAATCCCAGCAGCCTGTGGGGCATGCGCCAGGCCGCAGGACGATTGACCGGCGCGCACTTCCTGCCGCAGGATGGCGAATTCATCCGCCTTCCGCGCCTGAAGGACTGGCTCAAGCTGCTGAACATGGAAGTCAACCGTGGTCACTTCGGCTGCTACGCGCCACCCTGCAAGACGACGCAATGGCTGGACCGTTTCGGCTTCATGGAAAAGGCTGGCGACCGCTGGTGGCCGTATTTCGGTGCGGTCTACATCGTGCAGGCGATCAAGCGTGTGCCCGGCATGCGCCTGATCGGCCCGGCCCTGCAACGGCAGAAGGTCAAGGCCCCGCGTGGCGTGCCGGTGACCAACCGCATCCACAAGTCGGACTGAACAAATCCGGGGCAGGGTGCCGGATCAGGTATGATCGCGGCCCGCCCACCTGAGCAAACAGATTGAAGAACATGGACAAAGTAGAGATTTATTCGGATGGTGCCTGCAAGGGCAATCCTGGCCTGGGTGGCTGGGGCGCCTTGCTGGTGGCCGGTGGCCAGGAGAAGGAAATCTTCGGCGGCGAGCACAACACCACCAACAACCGCATGGAGCTGCTGGCCGTGATCCAGGCCCTGAACGCCCTGAAGCGCCCCTGCGACGTGGTCGTCCACACTGACAGCCAGTATGTGCAGAAGGGCATCAGCGAGTGGATCCACGGCTGGAAGGCGCGCGGCTGGAAGACCGCCAGCAAGGAGCCGGTCAAGAACGCCGACCTGTGGCAGGCGCTGGACGCCGCCCAGCAGCAACACCAGGTGGAATGGCGCTGGGTGCGCGGGCACAACGGCCATGCCGGCAACGAACGCGCCGACCAGCTGGCCAATCGCGGCGTGGACAGCGTCAAGTAAAGCCGCCACGCGGCACGAACGCGACAAGGCAGTGAATCAAGGCGCGCAAGCGCAACAGCAATAGCAACAGTAACAAGCAGGAGCAAGAATGCGTCAGATCATCCTCGATACCGAAACCACGGGCCTGTCGCCGCGCAATGGCAACCGCATCCTGGAAATCGGTTGTGTGGAAGTCCTCAACCGGCAGCTGTCGGGCAAGAACCTGCACTTCTACATCAACCCGCAGCGCGACTCCGAAGAAGGCGCGCTGGGGGTGCACGGGCTGACTACCGAGTTCCTGGCCGACAAGCCGGTCTTCAAGCAGATTGCCGCCGAGTTCCTGGACTTCGTGCGCGGCGCGCAGATCATCATCCACAACGCGCCCTTCGACGTTGGATTCCTGGATGCAGAACTGGCGCTGCTGGGTTTCCCGCCCTTCAAGGAACACGTCAGCGACGTGGTGGACTCGCTGCAGATGGCCAAGGAGCTGCACCCGGGCCGCCGCAATTCGCTCGATGCGCTGTGCGACCGTTACGGCATCTCCAATGCCCACCGCGTCCTGCACGGCGCTCTGCTGGATGCGGAACTGCTGGCCGAGGTCTACCTCTCCATGACGCGAGGCCAGAATTCGCTGACCATGGACCTGGGTGCCGAGGAAGACGTCAGTGAAGGTGACGGCAAGCTGGAGCTTGCACCGCTGGCCGAGGTGATCGTGATGGCCGCCAGCGAGGAAGAACTGGGCCTGCACGAAGACGTGCTCAACCAGCTGGACAAGGAAGCCCGTGGCAGCTGCGTCTGGCGCTTCGAACCGCCGCCACCGGAGAGTGAGCCGGCAGCGCAGGCTTGAGTGTTTCGGCTCGGGATGTGGCGCGCCGGCAGCGAGCTTTATAAAAATATTGGCAATTATTTATAAAGCACTTGCACAGGACGAAAAATCTAGTCATAATCTCGCTTCTCGATTGGTGCTGCAGCAAAAAGCCAGTCAAGACATGGAAGGTTAGCTCAGTGGTAGAGCACTGCATTCACACTGCAGGGGTCGCAAGTTCGAAACTTGCACTTTCCACCAGAATTCAGAAAAGCCCGCTTTGTGCGGGCTTTTTGCATTTCCGCGCTTTACGCTTTCACTATTCCTCCACCGCCGTTCTGGTTTCCAGGCGATCTGGTATCACACCACCGCTGATATTGATCTCGGCATTCTCAGTCGAGTTTTTCCGTCGCATGTGTCTGCGGCGGCTTGCCATTCTCGCGTCAGCCGTCGTTCCTCACTGCCGATCCAGCGACGCTGACACGCCATTCCGGCTGAATCCATCTAGCGCATCTGCTCCATCACTGCACAACCGTTCAAGACAAATCTATTCGTGAGCCGCAGACTCCGGTGGCGTTGGCGTGGGGGAGTAGTACTTTGCCGGTCCAGTTTATCCAGGCGTCGGCGCAGAGAGTCCGATCCATGAATTCTTTCGCTAGCCATCCTGATCTCTGAAATGCACCCACCCATGGGCCGTCCCTGATTCGATCTCGAATTGAAATCGGACGAGAAGCACGGTAGTAGCAGAGCCGGGTGTTTGTATCGGAGTTTTTACTTTTTATTTGAAAGGAATATTCATGCTTGCAAAGGTACTTGAATGGGAGAGAAACAGGTGATCGATCCGGTCTCGCACGAGATTATCCATCGTCAAACATTGGGCGAAAATCAAGCGATCTTGCTCGATGATGAACGCTATATCCACTATGCGACAGATATTGAACCCGCACAGGGCGAAGTCGGGTATCGAGATATTTGGGTGGTAGAGATCAATCCTTGGCATCACCGTGCCTATGGTCCTGCTCATGAGCAGCGTGCAAGTCAGGCAAAGCTGCCGGAGGTGGTGTCAGCGTGAGGGATGATACCTCTCTGGTTGCCGTGGACCGAAATACGGTACGGGATGCCTTCGTTCGTACACTGCCGACCGCTCTGGCTATCGCCCCAGTTGCCATGCTATGTGGAGTTCTTTCTGCGCAGCATGGCTGGGAAATTGTGGATGTGTTCTTGTTTAGCGCGTTTGGATTTTCCGGCAGTGGTCAACTTGCGTTGTTGCCATTGGCCGGACAGGGGATTGGCGTTCTGACTATGCTGCTAATGGCAGTATCTATCAATAGCAGATACATTCCCGTTGCGTTTTCCACTGCAAATCGCTTGCCGTTGGCTGGAGTGCTACGTGCATCTAGCGCGCACATGTTGGGTGATGAAGCTTATGCGGTGGAGAATGAACGAGATTCCATCGCAGCCGTCATCACGATACGATTGACGATCTATGTAGTCTGGATTCTCTCCAACGTCGCTGGTGCTCTCCTATTCAGCTCGCTACCGCTTGAACTGTTCAATGCGGGAGTCAATCTTGGCTTGCCGGCGAGTCTGGTGCTGCTTGCGTTATCGCTCGGGCAGATCAAAATCCGTGTTCCTCGTATTTGCTCCACCTGGTCGCGTCGAATATTCGAGATCGCAATGTGTATTGTGGTGGCGCTAGTTCTATTTCTATTTTTGGGAAAAGTATGGTTTTGGCTGCCGAGCATTGCATTCAGCACTTGGCGGATGAAGGAGGCTGGTGCGTGAACATTAGCTCTCATGAAGCTGCAATTATTGCGTTGTCAATTGCCAGCGTATTGGTGCGGGTTCTTCCGGTATTTGTTCCAACTCCCCTCGGTAAAACTGCGCGGGGAATCCTGGAGCGAGAATTGCCACTGGCCGTATTTATCAACTTCTCTGTCTACATTGTCTGGACGGAATTGCAAACTGAGCCAGTTGCGGCGTTAGTGGCAATCGCAGCCACCGCTGTTCTTACGCTGGCGACTCGACTCGGGTTGATATTGGTGACAGCAATAGGGACCGTCCTCTATGCTGTCACGCAACTTGTAGTCCATGTATAACCCCGATCGCTGCACGTCATACTGTGCAGAGTTGATGCCGGTACCGGGGAAGCACTGACTGATCAGCTGGGGACTGAGTTCTCAACCATCTGGCGGGCGACATGCCATACGTTTTGACAAACTGGCGTGTCATATGACTTTGATCTGCAAAGCCTGCAATTGCCGAACTTTCTGCCAGAGATTCTCCTGCGCTCGCCAGGCGCCTGACGAGATCCAGGCGCCTCATGGTCAGATAGCGATAGGGGCTGGTAGCGAAATAGCCTCTGAAGTCCCGAGACAAATTCCAACGGTCGCGGCCACTGATATGGGCGAGCTCGTCCAAGGTGACGACTTTGTCCAGATTGTCGTGAATGTATTCGCGTGCCATCTGGGCCGCCCTGAGATCACCGCGATGCGGCTTGCGTTTGTGGTTGGACATAGATTGCATTGCTTCTGCCAGATCCCACAGATGGTCATCACGTTCCAAGGCATCATGCTGCACCGAGATGTCAAAGAGAAGCTGCCATGTCGCCCGATACAGACGAGGATCGCTGCTAAGTCCAACGTTGACATATGGCAAGGAGCCATCTGCGAGCAGCCGCCGAAACAATGTGGGCTCGATATACGCTATACGGTATAGAAAGCCATCCTCTGTTCCAGCTTCTCCGTCATGTAGTTCATCCGGATGAATCACCATTGTCTGTCCGGGCAGGCTGTAGTGAATGCTCTTTCGATAGTTGAAAGCCTGAACCCCGGAGAGGGTTATGCCAATCGCGTATGTATCGTGGCGATGAGGCTCGTATCCATGCCCCTGAAAAAATGCCTCGATACGTTCAAGTCCATCTCCGTCATGCGAACGAAAGATCCTGTCCTGGTTCATTAGCTTGTTGGTGTGATGGCCTTTCTTCATTTTCATCGGTCTTTCCCGCAAGGTGAAATGATTTACTTCAACTGGGAGTGTCCTTAGTCCCAGTGCAATTTCAAACCTGCATCTTTCCCCGTTTTTATGGCCTTGTGAATGACATTTTTCTGAGGTTGCGTCTTTTTTTACCAGTCGATATTTGAAGCGTATCTTTGCTTTCGGGCATGCAACGGCAGGGAGCGCTTTCAGCCATTCCCCGCAAACACCGAAAACTCCCCCACCAGCGCCGCATACAGGCGCCGATACTGCCCCAGCCTGCGTTGCGTCTGCGCCTGGCGCCCAGCATCGGGTGCATAGGTCTCCAGCACCGCTGGTGCCGCGCAGACATCCTGCACCGGCTCACCGGTCACGGCCAGCCGTCCCAGCCGTGCCGCGCCCAAGGCCGCGCCCACTTCCGCCCCCGCATGCCGGCGCAGCGGTATGCCCAGGGCCGTGGCACACAACTCCCCCCAGAACGCACTGCGCGATCCGCCACCTACAAACGCCGCACTCTCCAGCATCGTGCCCGCCGCCTGCAAGGCCGCATAGCCATCGGCCATCGCAAAGGCCACGCCTTCCATGACGCCATAGGCCAGGTGTGCCGCATCGTGCGTCGGCGTCATGCCGAAGAACACGCCCTTGGCCGCTGCATTGTTGTGTGGCGTGCGCTCGCCATTGAGGTAGGGCAGGAACAGCGGCGCCCGGGCCTGCTCGTCCGGGGTCAGCTGCTGCGCCCCTTGCACTAGTTCGGCCACCTCGCGCCGTGTCAGGCCGGCCAGCCAGTGCAGGCTGGCGGCGGCCGACAGGATCACGCTCATCTGGTGCCATTGCCCAGGCAGGCAGTGGCAGAAGGCATGCACGCCCTGTTGTGGATTGGGCGCATGGCGTGCGGTGGCCGCAAAGAGTACGCCGGAACTGCCCAGGGAGAGGAAGGCGTCACCCGCCTGGATCACGCCGATGCCCACCGCGCTGGCGGCGTTGTCACCGGCACCGCCAGCGACCACCACCGGGCCGCTGACGCCCCATTCGCGCCGCAAGTCGTCGCGCAGCTGGCCGGCGGCGGCGCTGCCTTCGACCAGGCGCGGCATGTGGCTGCGCGAGAGTCCGGTGGCGGCCAGCATGCGCTCGGACCAGTCGCGCCGCGCCACGTCCAGCCAGAGCGTGCCGGCCGCATCCGACATGTCGGAGACGAACTCACCGGTCAGCTTCCAGCCCAGGTAATCCTTGGGCAGCAGCACCTTGTCGATGGCGCGGTAGACCGCCGGTTCATACTTCGACAGCCACAGCAACTTGGGCGCCGTGAAGCCGGGCATGGCGCGGTTGCCGGTGATGTCGCTGCTGTCCGGGACCAGCGCTTCCAGCTCCACGCATTCGGCGTGGGCGCGCATGTCGTTCCACAGGATGGCCGGGCGCAGCACGTTGCCGTTGCGGTCCAGCAGGGTGGCGCCATGCATCTGGCCGGAGATGCCGATGCCGCGCAGCGCCTGGAAGGCCTGCGGGGCCTCGGTGCGCAGGGTGGCGATGGCGTCCAGAGTGGCGTTCCACCACGCCTGCGGGGCCTGCTCGGACCACAGCGGATGCGGGTTGTCCACGCGCAGCCTGGCGCCGGCGCTGGCGATGACGGTGGAGTCGTCGTCGGTCAGGACGACCTTGACTTCGGAGGTGCCGAGATCGATGCCCAGATAGCTCAAATCATTTCCTTTTTACGGTGTGAGGTCAGGCCACTGCACGGATCTCGTCGTTGAGCCGGTGCAGCGAACGAAAGCGCGAGGGCGGCATGCCCTTGCAGGCCAGGAACTGGCGATTGAAGTTGGAGAGATTGTTGAAGCCGACCCGGTAGCACACCTCGGTGACGCTCAGCTCCGTGCACATGAGCAGCTCGCAGGCTTCGTTGAGGCGCAGTCCGTTCTGGTACTGGATGAAGGTGCAGCCGGTATGGCGCTTGAAGAAGCGCGTGAAGCTGCTCACGCCCATGCCGGCTAGCTCGGCCACGTCGGTCTCGCGCAGGTTGCCGCCGAGATTCTGGCGGATGTAGGAGAGCACCTGGTTGATGGTGGACGACATGTGGCGCTGCGCATTGACGTCGTAGCCCGGTCCGGCCAGTAGCTGGCGTTGCTCGCAGGCGGCCAGTTGCTCCAGCACGGTCAGCATCAGCACCACCCGCCTGGCGCCCTGGGCGACGGCCAGCTCCTGCATCGCCGGCGTGATGGCCCGGCCCAGCGCATCGGGAAACTGCAGGCCGCGCGCGGCGCCATCGAGCAGTGCCTGCAGCGGCGCCAGTTCGGCAATGGCGCCGAGCAGCCGATCGATGAAGGGGCGCGAGAACGGCAGCACCAGGTCGCGCGAGGTCACGCTGTGGCCGGCGCCCAGGTTGCTGACCCAGTTGTGCGGCAGGTTGGGTCCGGTCAGCACCAGATTGCCTGGCGCGAAATCGCCGATGAAGTCGCCCACGAAGAACTTCCCGGTCGAGGCGGTGATGACGTGGACCTCGTACTCGGGATGGAAGTGCCATTTGGCGACCGTGTGCGGGTAGTCATGCACCCAGGCCCTGAACGATTCGTCCTGGCGGGTATGGACCAGCTCCAGATCCGGACTCATGTCTTGTCTCCTTGCCGTGCGGGCCGTCGTCATGTTCCAGGCCGGTGAGGGCGCCCGGGGGCAGCGACAGGTTTTCTCCGCTTTGTACATCGAACACATGCAGGTCTTGCTGATCGAAGGCCAGGGTGAGCAGCGTGCCGGGTGGCGGCAGGCGGTTGGCGGGGACCAGCGCGGTCAGCGTCTCTTCGCCGCAGCGGGTGGTCAACAGCGCATCGGCGCCGAGGATCTCGACCAGTTCCACGCTGGCCTGGCAGGCCAGGCTGTCGGCGCTGCCCGGGCTGTCCTGCAGGCGGACGTAGTCCGGGCGCACCGCCAACTTTACCGCCATTCCCTGTTGCAGGCGCGAAAACCGTGTTCCCGAGAGGCGCCAGCGTTGTCCGGCGGCCCGCACGAGGGTGTCCTCGCCGTGGCGCTCCACTACACCCGAGAGGAAGTTCATGGCCGGCGTGCCGATGAAGCCGGCCGCAAACAGCGTGCGCGGATAGCGGTACAGCTCGGCCGGGCTGCCGGCCTGGACGATGCGGCCTTCATGCATCAGGATCACGCGGTCGGCCAGGGTCATGGCTTCGAGCTGGTCGTGGGTGACATAGACGGTGGTGGTGCGCAGGCGCTGGTGCAGGCGCTTGATGTCGCCGCGCAATTGCGCGCGCAGCTTGGCGTCCAGGTTGGAGAGCGGCTCATCGAAGAGGAACACCGAGGGCGTCTTGATGATGGCGCGGGCGATGGCGGCGCGCTGCTGCTGCCCGCCGGACATGGCGCGGGGTTTGCGTTCCAGCAGGGTATCGAGATTGAGCATGGCGGCCACCTCGCGCACGCGGCGATCGATCTCCTGGGCGGGGCGCTTGAGCCGGCGCAGACCGAAGGCGATGTTGTCGTACACCGTCATGTGCGGGTAGAGCGCGTAATTCTGGAACACCATGGCGACGTTGCGCTCGCGCGCCGGCAGGGCGTTGACCACCTTGCCGCCGATGGAGAGGCTACCGCCGGAGATGTCTTCCAGCCCGGCGATCATGCGCAGCATGGTCGATTTGCCGCAGCCGGAGGGCCCCAGCAGCACGACGAACTGGCCGTCGCCGATGTGCAGGTCCAGTGGATGCAGCACCGGCGCGCCGCCGGCATAGTGTTTGGTGAGGCCCTGGCAGTGGATGTCAGCCATGATCTTTGTCCATTTCGATCTGGATCTTGATGTCCTGGGGACGCCCGCTGGCCGCCTCCTCGAAGGCAAGGATGGCCTCTGAGAAGGGGAACTTGCGCGAGATGAAGGGCTTGACGTCGATCATCCCCGAGCTGATCAGCGCCAGCGCACGCGGGAAGATGTTGGCATAGCGGAATACCGATTCCAGCCGGACTTCCTTGGTCTGCATGGTGACCACGTCCAGTGCCACCGGCGCCGGCGGCATGCCCACCAGCACGGCGCAGCCGCCCGGGCAGACCAGATCCAGCAGGGTCTGGTAGACGCCGGCATGGCCCGATGCCTCGAACACCACATCCGCGCCCCAGTCGTCGGTGAGTTCGCGCACCACATCGAGGAGCGAGTGGCGGCTGACGTCCACGGTGGTGACGGCCCGGTTGCCGGCGAAGTGCGAGAGCTTGTCGGCCACCACGTCAGCCAGGATCACCCGTGCCGCACCCCCGGCCAGGGCCGCCAGCGCGGTCATCGCGCCGATGGTGCCGGCGCCGATCACCACGGCGGTGTCGCCCGGTTTCATGCGCGCCTTGGTGGCGGCTTGCAGGCCGATGGAGAGTGGCTCGACGATGGCGCCTTCGGCAAAGCTGACATTGTCGGGCAGGCGATAGGTGAAGGCGGCCGGATGGACCACGCTGTCGGTCAGGCAGCCATGGATGGGTGGCGTGGCCCAGAAGCGCACGGCCGGGTCCAGGTTGTAGAGGCCGCGCAGCGTGGCCGGAGAATCCAGCCGCGGGATGCCGGGCTCCATGCAGACACGGTCGCCGACCTTGAGGTGGCTGACCTCGGGGCCCACTTCCACCACCGTGCCCGAGGCTTCATGGCCCAGCACCATGGGCGCTTCCACCTTGAAGGGGCCGATGCTGCCGTGGGTGTAGTAGTGCAGGTCGCTGCCGCAGATGCCCACGGTGTGGATGCGGATTTTCACATCGCGCGCACCGACCTGTTGCGGCAGGTCGATTTCGCGCAGGTTCAGTTGGCGCGTGGCTTCCAGTACGAGTGCTTGCATGCGGGGTCTCCTATTTTCCCTTGAGGATGGAATTGAGCAGGCGGCTTAATACGCCCACGAAGATCAGGGGCGGCAGGGCCAGCAGCACGGTGGAGGCATTGATCACGCCCCACGGCACCTCCTGGCCCAGCGAGGTAAAGGCCGAGGCCACCACCGGCAGGGTGGCGCTGTTGGACGAGGTCAGCGCCAGGCCGATCATCAGTTCGTTCCAGACCAGCACGAAGCTGAAGATGATCCCGCCCAAGAGCGTGCCGGCGCAGTTGGGCAGGGCGATCTTCCAGAACACCGCATAGGGGCCGTAGCCATCCAGGGTGGCGGCCTCCTCGATCTCGCGCGGCATGCGCTGGAACACCGGGATCGACAGCCAGGTGATGGTCGACAGCGTCGTCAGCAGGTAGGTCACCACCATCGAGAAGCGCGTGTCGTACAAGCCCAGGTCGACCCAGATCGCGATCAGCGGGATGGCCACCGCCACCGGCGGCAGGAAGCGCAGCGAGAGCAGGAAGAACTGGATGTCGCGCTTGCCCCGCACGTGGTAGCGGGCAATCACATAGGCAGCCGGCACGCCCATCAGGGTGCCGAGCAGCACGGCGCTGCCGACGATGATGGCGCTGTTGGTCAGGCCCACCAAGACCTCGGGGCTGCCGATGACCTGGCGGTAGTTCTCCAGTGTCGGCGTGAAAATAAAGCGCGGCGTCGGGGTGACGATGTCCAGCAGGGTCTTGAGCGAATTGAGCAGCGCCCACAGCAGCGGGAACACCGCCACCAGCACCAGAAGCAGGCCCACGCCCCAGACAGCGCCGCGTGCGATCAGTCTTCCCATCGGCTTACCCTTTTCCAGATCAGCGTGAAAATCAGCGTGGTGGCCACCATCATCAGCACCGCCATGGTGGAGGCATAGGACACCTTGCCCGACAGCCCGATGCCCTGTGCATAGGCGTACATGTCCAGCGTCTCGGTCGTCACGCCCGGGCCGCCCTTGGTCATCACGTAGATCAGGTCGAAGGAGCGCAGCGACTCCACCATCTTGATGAAGACCAGGCTGACGATGGGTGCCTTGAGCATCGGCAGGGCGATGTAGGCATACACCTGCCAGGTGCGGGCATAGTCCAGCCGCGCGGCTTCGAGCGGCTCCGGCGGCAGCGTCTCCAGCAGCTTCAGCACGATCACGGCGAAGAACAGGCCCCATTGCCAGATATCGACCAGCGCCACCGCATAGAGCGCCAGCACCGGGTCCGACAGGAAGGCCGTGTCCTGGATGCCGACCAGTCCCAGCAGCCAGCCCAGGATGCCGGTCAGCGGCGAATACATGAATTTCCAGATGAAGGCGGCCGACACGCGCGGCAGCAGCACCGGCGTGATCAGCAGCACGCACATGGCATGGCGCCACTTGCCATGGACGTGTTCGAAGAGATAGATGGCAATGAGCACGCCCACGGCCACGGCGCCCACGACGGTGACCACTTCCCAGATGGCAGAAACTTCGATGGCATTGAGGAAGCGCCGGTCACCCAGCAGGCGTTCCACGTTGCGCAGCCATACGTAGTCGCTGTCGGGATAGCGCAGCACGCGGTTCTTCAGCGCCAGGTTGATTGCCGCTACCGTGGGCACCAGTCCCAGCACCAGCATCACCAGCAGTGACGGGCCCAGGAACAGGTAGGGCAGCGTGGTTTTTCCACGATTGAACATGCAGGACTCCGGAAGCTGCCGCGGCTCAGGCCACGGCGGCGGCTTCTTTTAAAGGATGCGTAGCGTCGGGGCCACGCCAGTGCGTTCTGATCCCTCTACTACCGTTCGTCCTGAGTAGGCCTGCAGGGCCGTATCGAAGGCGCGCGGTATCTGCGCCAGTCGTGCAAGTTCAGCAAAGAACCGCAGACAAGTGCAGGAGCGCCTTCGATACGCGGCCATGCCGCTACTCAGTCCGAACGGTGCTCGGAGAGGGATCGGCGTCTGTTGGCCACCTACTTGCGGGCATGCTCCATGGCGTCCTGCGCGTATTGCGCGGCATCGTTCAGGGCGCGCGGGATATCCTTCTGCGTGCCGGTGAAGACTTCCTCCAGTGCCACGCCCAGGTTGTCGCCGATGTCCGGCCATTGCGGGCTGGGCCAGATGGTCAGCTTGGAGACCGGGGTAGTGTCCTTCAGGCCGGCCAGGATCTGCGGCTTGACGTTCTTCTGGAAGTACTCGCTCTGGATGGTGCTGCTGCGGTTGTAGTCGCTGAAGACCTTCTCGCGCAGGCGGGCCTGTTCCTGTTCCTTGCCGGTGGCAAAGGCGATGAACTTGCCGGCCGCCTGGCGGGTGCATTCATCCTTGGCGCCCACCGCCGAGATCGCCAGGCCGTGGCCGTAGGCGGCCGAGGGCAGGGGCGAGGGCGGGCGTGCATAGCCGACCTTGTCGGCCACGCTGGACTTGGCCGGGTCTTCCATCCAGTCGGCAAACGGCGTGGACTCGATCATGAAGGCCACCTTGCCGGAGCGGAAGGCTTCCAGCGCATTGCTCCAGTCATAGGTGGCCGCGCCCGGGGGCGCGTACTTGAACAGTTCCGCATACAGTTGCGTGGCCTTCACCGCCGCCGGCGAATTGAAGGCCGGCTGCTGCTTGCCGTCGGTCCAGCTGCCGCCGGCGGCCAGCATGAAGGGCGCCCAGCGCCAGACGTTCATGCCCGACCCGCGCTGGCCGCGTGCCACCCAGCCATAGACCGAAGGCGGCGAGTGCAGCTTCTTGATGTCGGCCACCAGTTCGTCCAGCGTGCGCGGCACCGGCAGTCCGGCCTTCTCCAGCAGGTCGCGACGATAGAAGAGGAAGTCGGAACCGCCGATCAGCGGCGCGAAGTAGGCCACGTCCTTGTAGCTGGCGACGGCGCGGCGACCGGGCAGGAAGTCGTCGTAGTCGGCGTCCTTGGGGAAGTACTTCAGCAGCGGCAGGATCCAGCCCGCCGAAGCGAACTCGGCCACGTTGGCCTCGTCGACGTAGTAGACCTGGTAGGAGCCGGCATTGGTGGAGGCATCCAGGCGCGACTTGGCGCGGCGGTCGTTCTCGCCGAAATAGCTGATATCGATACGGGTGCCGGTGCGTTTCTGGTAGTCGGCCAGCGACTTTTCCATCACGGTCAGGCCCAGGCTCTTCTGGGCCAGTACCTTCAGCACCGGGACATTGCAGGACTGCGACCAAGCGGAAAGCGGCAGGACAGCACCAACGAGGGCGCACGCGGCGCCAAAGCAAAACCTGTTCACGATTGTCTCCTGTTGTTTTTTATCTCGATCACGTGTCGCCCTGCGCTCTGCTGATGTCGAGGGCAGCAGGGCAGGCCAACACAGTCTGATGTACGGCAGGAAGAAGAGTACGAGTTGACAGGCTGCGGCTCCACGCCAAAAGCGTGAATGCGGCTGATACTTTTTGCTCGGTTTTTATGCAGGGTGGCGGATTTTGTATTGCCAGGGCTCAGGACTGCACCGGATCAGGCGTCGTGGGCATCGCCGGCAGCGTCACGGTGGCCACCAGCCCGCTGCCTTCGCCGGGGACATCCAGCACGATGCTGCCCTGCGACGCCTGTACGATCTCGCGCACGATGGCCAGGCCCAGGCCGGAGCCGGGCTGGTCCGGGGCAGCGTTGCGATAGAAGCGCTCGAACACGCGCTCGCGCACCTCGGCCGGGATGCCGGGACCATTGTCGCTGACGCGGACGATGACCTGGCCACGCTTCTTCTCCAGTCCCACCGTGACCTTGCCGCCTTCGGGCGTATAGCGCAGGGCGTTGTCGATCAGGTTCATCAGCATGCCGGCCAGCTGCGCCTCGTTGCCGTTGACCATGGCATTGGCCAGCGTGGTCTCCATGCCCAGGTCGATGCCTTTCTTCAGGGCCAGGCCGGCCAGCTCTTCCAGCACCGTGGCGGCTACCGCCACCAGATCCACCGGCCCGCGCGGGAAGGCGCTGCTGTTGGAGGCCTCGGCCTGCGACAGCAGCAGCAGCTTGTTGGTCAGGTCGGTCATGCTGCGGCTGCCATCCTGCAGCGCCGCCAGCACCTGCGCCAGCCTGGCCGGATCGTCGATCTGGCGGGCGAACTGGATCTGCGAATCGATCACCGCCAGGGGCGTGCGCAACTGGTGCGCGGCATCGGCCACGAAGCGCTTCTGCACCGTCACCTGGGCGTTCAGGCGCTGTATGTACTGGTTGATGGCTTCCACGATGGGGCGCAGCTCCACCTGCAGGGCGCCGGCGCGCAGCGGCATGAGCGAATTGGGGTCGCGCGCGGCCAGCTCATCCTTGACTGCCAGGATGGGGCGCAATTCCATGGTCAGGCCTAGCACCACCAGGCTGATGGCCAGCAGCAGCAGGACGATCTGGCGCCGCAGCGAGGCATGCCAGATCTCGTCGATCATCTGCTGGCGTCCCTGCATGGTCTGGCCCACCGAGACGGCCACCATGCGCAGCGTGCCTTCGTCGTAGAGGGCGCGGATATAGCTGACCACGCGCAGCGGCCGGCCATCGAAGTCGGTGGTGGCATAGGCCGGGTGCAGGGCCGAGAAGTCCGGTTCGGCCGGGAAGTCGGGTCGGCCGGCCAAGAGGGTATCGTCGTCCAGCAGAACCTGGTAGTACACGGCATCCTGGGCCGGCGAGGCAAACAGCTCCAGCGCCGCCGGCGGTACCGACACCACCGGTGCGCCATCGGACCAGCCGACCTGGCCGGCGATCATGCGCGCCGAGGCCAGGAGGGCCCGGTCCTGGATCAGGGTGGCGCTGGAAATGGCGTTGTCGTGGGCGTCGCTGGTGGACAGGCCCACATAGACCGCCATGGGGATCAGCAGCCACCACAACAGCCGCAGGCGCAGGCTGTCAATCATCTTTCTGCTTCAACAGGTAGCCCAGGCCGCGCAGGGTCATGATGGCCGCGCTGGAGGATTCCAGCTTCTTGCGCAGGCGCGAGATGTAGATCTCGATGGCGTCGGCGCTGGGTTCTTCGGAGAGGCTGAAGACGCCCTTCATCAGCGCCGTCTTGGACACCGTCTTGCCCTGCTTGAGCATGAGCACTTCCAGCACGTCATGCTCGCGCGCGGGCAAGGCCAGGGTGGTGCCGGCCACGGCGAACTGGCGCGTGTTGCTGTCATAGACCAGGTCGCCGCAATGGATCTCGGCGGCCTTGTCGGGGGTCTGGCGGCGTACCAGGACCTTGATGCGGGCCACCAGCTCGCGTATCTCGAAGGGTTTGACCAGGTAGTCGTCGGCCCCTGCGCCCAGGCATTCGACCTTCTCGTCGATGGAGCCGCTGGCGGTCAGGATCATGACCGGCACGCCGTTGTGGCGCTCGCGCAGCCGGCGCAGCACGTGCTTGCCGCCCAGCTTGGGCAGCATCAGGTCCAGCAGCACGACGTCGTAGTTCTCGTCGCGCAGCACCTGGTCGGCGATCTCGCCATCGGCGGCGATATCGACCTTGAACTTGTGTTCCTTGAGGATCTGCTCCAGCCAGTGGGCGAGCTGGGGATTGTCTTCGATCAGGAGCAATTTCATGCGGTTTTACTCGGTATTTACTCGGTATCTATTGGGTATTTTGGGGGTGTTTTTGGGTTATTTTTGTTGCGCTGCAAATAAAAAAGCCGTTTTTTGGAAAGCTAGATGAAGGTTTCGGCTTCTTAGAATAGGCCCGCAAATTCATAAAAAGTGAAGATGGCGACAGACCATCCCACCCAAAATCAGGAGACAATCATAATGCGTCACGCCGTTCGTGTGTTCCCCTCGTCCCGTTCGACCCGTTCCAGCGGCCCCGCCCGCCTTGTCCGCGTGCTGTGCGCCACTGCCGTCACTGCCTGCGCCCTGGGCCTGGCAGCGCCCTCGGCCCATGCGGCTGACAAGATCATCATCATGGTCGGCGGCATCAACAAGCTCATCTACCTGCCGCCCAAGCTGGCCGAGAACCTGGGTTATTTCAAGGAAGAGGGCCTGGACGTGGAGCTGCAGTCCCAGCCCGCCGGCGTGGATGCCGAGAATGAATTGCTGGCCGGCGCCGTGCAGGCGGTGGTCGGTTACTACGATCACTCCATCGACCTGCAGAGCAAGGGCAAGGAAGTGACCTCGATCACCCAACTGCTGCTGGTGCCGGGCGGCATGGAGATGGTGCGCTCCGACCTGGCCGATAGCGTGCGCAGCATGGCCGACCTCAAGGGCAAGACCCTGGGCGTGACCGGCCTGGGCTCGTCCTCCAGCTTCCTGGCCCAGTACCTGGCCAGCCGTGCAGGCCTGAAGACCTCGGACTACTCGATGCTGCCGGTCGGTGCCGGCAACACCCTGATCGCCGCCATGAAGCAGAAGCGCGTCGACGTGGCCTGGACCACCGAGCCGACCACCTCCATCCTGCTGGCCTCGGGTGCGGCCAAGGTGCTGGTGGACATGAGCAGCGTCGACGGTACCCGTGCCGCGCTGGGCGGCCTGTATCCGGCTTCCAGCGTCTATGTGCACCGCTCCTGGATGAACAGCCACAAGGCCGAGTCGCAAAAGCTGGCGCGCGCCTTCGTCAAGACCCTGAAGTACATCCAGACCCATTCGGCCGAGGACATTGCCGACAAGATGCCCAAGGACTATTACGGCGGCAACAAGGCCATCTATGTGCAGGCGCTGAAGGCCTCGCTGGCGATGTATTCGCCCGATGGCAAGATGCCCGCCGGCGGCCCCGAGCAGGTATTGAAGGTGATGGCCGGTTTCAATCCCAACATCAAGGGCAAGAACATCGACCTCTCCAAGACCTATACCAACGAGTTCGTGGACCAGATCAAGTAATCCGGCAAGCCGGGTTCCGGCAGGCGGGGGCGAACCATCATAGAATCCCCATCCCCGCCAGCATGGCATCACGGCATCCACCGACAGGAGTCTGAATTGAACAAGCGCATTTCCCTCACCCTGCTTTCGCTGGCCGTGGCCGGCACCCTGCTGGGCAGCCTGCCGGCGCAGGCCGCGCCGGCGCGCATCACCATCATGGTCGGTGGCATCAACAAGATGGTGTACCTGCCGGCCAAGCTGGCCGAGCAACTGGGCTACTTCAAGGAAGAGGGCCTGGACGTGGAACTGCAGTCGCAGCCGGCCGGGGTCGATGCCGAGAACGAGTTGCTGGCCGGTGCCGTGCAGGCGGTGGTGGGCTTCTATGACCACGCCATCGACCTGCAGACCAAGGGCAAGGAAATCACCGCCATCACCATCCTGGGCCAGGTGCCGGGCGAGGTGGAACTGGTCTCGACCAAGTCCGCGTCGCACTTCCAGAGCATGGCCGACGCCCGTGGCAAGACCCTGGGCGTGACCGGGCTGGGTTCCTCGACGAACTTCCTGACCCAGTACCTGGCCTCGCGTCATGGCATCAGCTCCAAGCAGTTCACGGTGCTGCCGGTGGGGGCCGACAACACCTTCATCGCGGCCATGAAGCAGGGGCGCATCGATGCCGGCATGACCACCGAGCCGACCGCCTCGGTCATGCTCAAGAGTGGCGACGCCCAGATCCTGGTGGACATGCGTACCGTGGAAGGCACGGTCAAGGCCCTCGGTGGCCTGTATCCGGCCTCCAGCGTCTACGTGCAGCGCAACTGGCTCAACGGCCACAAGGATGAGGCCCAGAAGCTGGCGCGCGCCTTCGTGAAGACCCTGAAGTTCATCAACACCCATACCGCCGAGCAGATCGCCGAGAAGATGCCCAAGGACTACTACGGCAACAACAAGCCGCTGTACATCCAGGCCCTGAACAATTCCCTGCCCATGTATTCGCAGGACGGCAAGATGCCCAAGGGAGGACCGGAAACCGTGCTGGCCGTGCTGTCGGGATTCAATCCCAACGTCAAGGGCAAGCATGTGGACCTGTCCAAGACCTATACCGACGAATTCGTCAACCAGGTGAAATAAATCCGTCGGGCCGCAGCCGGCCCCGACGCTCCAGTATCGAAACACGCCATGATGCGCCCCGTCGCGTCAGGGCATCACTCAGCCCAGGAAAGACCAAGACGATGAATGCGATCAACCAGCAAGCCTTCGCGCCTGCCTCCAGCACCGCTACCACCGCCACTACTGCGACGACTGGCCAGCCCACGCCGGCCATCGAGCTGCGCAATGTCACTTGCCGCTTCATCACTGCCGATGGCAAAGCTACGGTGGCGCTGCGCGATTTTTCCATGAGCGTGGCGCGCGGCGAATTCGTGGCCGTGGTGGGCCCGACCGGCTGCGGCAAGTCCACCACGCTGTCGCTGATCACCGGCCTGCTCAAGCCGACCATGGGCGAGGTGCGCGTGATGGGTCAGCCGGTCAACGGCATCGACCCGCGCATCGGTTTCGTGTTCCAGAACGATGCCGTCTTCCCCTGGCGCAGCGTGCGTGAGAACGTCGCAGCCGGCCCCATGTTCCGTGGCAAGCCCAAGGCCCAGGCGCACGAGCTGGCCGATGAATGGATCCGTCGCGTGGGCCTGGACAAGTTCGGCGACCACTACCCGCACCAGCTCTCGGGCGGCATGCGCAAGCGCGTGGCGCTGGCCCAGACCTTCATCAACAGCCCCGAGATCCTGCTGATGGATGAACCCTTCTCGGCGCTGGACATGCAGACCCGCACCCTGATGCAGGACGAGCTGCTGCAACTGTGGTCGGCCCATTCGGGATCGGTGGTGTTCGTCACCCACGATCTGGAAGAAGCCATCGCCCTGGCCGACAAGGTCTATGTGCTGACCGCGCGCCCGGCCACCTTGAAGAGCGTCTACCCGATCGACCTGCCGCGTCCGCGTGTGATGGAAGAGGTGCGCTACGAGCAGCGCTTCATCGATATCTCGCGCAAGATCTGGAGCGATCTGCGTGAAGAGGTGCATATCGCGTGAGTCTGATGGTCGGCCGGAGAACCTTCGATACGCCGCTGCGCGGCTACTCAGGTCGAACGGTTATCCAGCGCATCGAGAATCCCCGTTCGCTCTGAGTAGCCGCGTAGCGGCGTATCGAAGAGCACGCACAAGAGCAACACATTATTTTTAAAAGAACAGGTGAGCAACATGACACAAGCACAAGCAAGCCAGAGCGCGGCCCTGATGGACATCGCCGCCGTGGAAGCCGAGGCCCAGCGCAAGATCCGCGCGCGCCGCAACCTGGTGATCGGCCTGCGCATCGCCATCCTGGTGGTGGTGCTGGGCGGCTGGGAAGTCTTCGCCCGCATCGGCTGGATCGATCCCTTCTTCTTCTCGCAACCGACCCTGATCGTGGCGCAGATCTATGAGTGGATGGTCGAGGGCACTTCCCAGGGATCGCTGTGGACCCAGGTCCTGGTGACGCTGGAAGAAACCGTGCTGGGCTTCTTGATCGGCTCGGTGGCCGGCGTCATCGCCGGCATCATCCTGGGCCGCAACAAGCTGCTCTCGGATGTCTTCAGCCTCTACATCCAGATCGCCAACTCGATTCCGCGCGTGGTGCTGGGTTCCATCTTCGTGATTGCCTTCGGCCTGGGCATGGCCTCCAAGGTGGCGCTGGCGGTGGTGATGGTGTTCTTCGTGGTGTTTGCCAATGCCTTCCAGGGCGTGCGTGAGGCCGACCGCTACATGATCGCCAACGCCCAGATCCTGGGTGCCTCGCGCCGTCAGGTGACCACGGCCGTGGTGATCCCCTCGGCGCTGTCGTGGATCCTGGCCAGCCTGCATGTGAGCTTCGGCTTTGCGCTGGTGGGCGCGGTGGTGGGCGAGTTCCTGGGTTCCAAGCAGGGTATCGGCCTGCTGATCTCGACCGCCCAGGGCGCCTTCAATGCCAGCGGCGTGTTCGCGGCCATGATCGTGCTGGCGGTGGTAGCGCTGGCGGCCGACTGGCTCCTGCATGCGCTGGAACGTCGCCTGCTGAAGTGGCGTCCGCAGGCCTTCTGATGCAGTCGCGGCAAAAGGTCTAGAATGTTGATCTTGCGGGGACACGGTAACGTGTCCCCGCGGTGTTTCTGGCAGCCTCTTTTCCCGTACTTCACGTACTCCAACATTCCCAACCGCCATGTCCGCCGACGAGCCGCAACGCCTGACCGATCCCGCCGTGTCCTCTTCCACACCCGCCAGCGGCCATTCGCAGCGCGCCTTGCTGTGGATCGTGGCCTCGGGTTTCTTCATGCAGACGCTGGATACCACCATCGTCAACACGGCCTTGCCGGCCATGGCACGCAGCCTCAACCAACCGGTGCTGGACATGCATCCGGTGGTGGTGGCCTATACCCTGACGATGGCCTCGCTCACGCCGGCCTCGGGTTGGCTGGCCGACCGTTTCGGCACGCGCAGGATGTATTTCTCGGCGATCCTGCTGTTCGTGCTCGGTTCCATCTTCTGTGCCACGGCGGCGACATTGCCGCAACTGCTGCTGGCGCGGGTGCTGCAGGGACTGGGCGGGTCGATGCTGTTGCCGGTGGGGCGCCTGGCGGTGCTGCGCGCGGTGCCGGGGGCGCACTACATCGCCGCGCTGGCTTCGATCTCGATCGCCGGGCAGCTGGGGCCGGTGGTGGGGCCGGTACTGGGCGGATGGCTGGTGGAAAGCCTGTCATGGCACTGGATCTTCCTCATCAACGTCCCCATCGGCGTGCTGGGCATGGGCGCGGTGCTGCGCTTCCTGGCCGATGACAGCCTGGCGGACGCGCCGCGTTTCGACCTGCTGGGCTGTGGCTTGCTGTCGGCTTGCATGGTGGCGTTTTCGCTGGCGCTGGATGTGCCGGTCGAGAACGACCGCGCCGCCTGGAGTGCTGGCCTGTTCGCGCTGGCGGCCTTGACGGTGTGGCTGTACTGGCTGCATGCGCGCGCCCATCCGCGCCCGCTGTTCCGCCTGGGCCTGTTTGGCGAACCCAATTTCAGCATCGGCCTGGCGGGCAACCTGGTGTGTCGCATCGGTTCCTCGGCCGTGCCTTTCCTCTTGCCGCTGCTGCTGCAGGTGCGGCTGGGCTATTCGCCGCTGCATGCGGGCCTGGTGCTGCTGCCGGCAGCCATTGCCGGCACCATCGCCAAGCCGTGGATCGCGCCGCTGGTCAAGCGCTATGGCTATGACCGCTTCCTGCATGTCAATACGGTGCTGGTGGGTGGGGCCATCGTCTCGTTCGCCCTGATCACGCCGCAATGGCCACTGGTGCTGGCGATCGTGCAGCTGTCGGTGTTCGGGGCCTGCAATTCGATGCAGTTCGCGGCCATGAACAGCGTCACCCTCAAGGGCTTGCACAAGGATGATGCCGGCAGCGGCAACAGTCTCTTCTCGATGGTGCAGATGCTGGCCATCGGCCTGGGCGTGACCATCGGCGGTACCCTGGTCAATGTCTTCAAGGCGCCGACCGGCGCGGCCACCAATGCCAGCTTCCAGATCACCTTCGTGATCGTGGGCGGCATCACCCTGGTTTCTGCCTGGGTGTTCCGCAGGATGGATCCGCGCTATTTCCGCTAAATGAGATAAATGATTTGAGAGGCGGGGCGATCAGGTATCGCTCCACTGGCGCAGCAGGTTGTGATAGCAGCCCACCAGCGTGCGTCGCGCCAGGGCGTCGGCATCGGTCTGGTTCAGGCGCTGGATGGCGTTGTCCATGTCGAAGAGCATGTGGCGCCGGGCGTCGTCGCGCACCAGGCTTTGCACCCAGAAGAAGCAACCCACCCGCACGCCACGCGTGACCGGGGTGACCTGATGCAGGCTGGTGGCTGGGTAGAGCACCATGTCGCCGGCGTCGAGCTTGACGCTGTGCATGCCGTAGGTATCGTCGATCTGCAGTTCACCCCCGTCGTAATCGGCGGGATCGGCCAGGAACAGCGTGGCCGATACATCGGTACGCAGCTTGCGTCCGCTGTGGGGATGGATGCGTACGCTGCCATCCACATGGGCGCCAAAGGTCATGCCCTCGCCGTAGCGGTTGAACATGGGCGGGTAGATGAGATTGGGCAGGGCGGCGCTGATGAAGCGGGGATGGCGTTCCAGCGCACTGACGATGATGTGCTGGCACTGCTGCGCCACTTGCGAACGTTCATCGATCTGCTGGTTGAACTTCACCGGCGCGCCCTGGTAGCCGGCTGTCACGCGGCCATCCACCCAGGCCTCACCCGCCCCGTCGAGCAGGCGGCGTACCGCCTGCAACTGTTGATCGTCCAGCAGTTTGGGGAGGGTGATGAGCATGGGTGGTTTCCTGTGAAGCGTGTTACATGCGATAGGTCAGCGACAGCATTGCCGTGCGGCCCGAACCCGGGACCGAACGACCGCCATCGGACTGGATCAGCGCATCGTAATACATCTTGTCGGTCAGGTTGAACAGGTTCAGGCGGATGTCGTAGGCCTTGGTGGTATAGGCCACCATCGCATCGTAGCGGGTATAGCCGCCGACCTGCACCGTGTTGGTGGCGTTGGAGTAGCGCTGCGACATGTAGGTCGCGCCGCCGCCGACCTGCCAGTGCGGGGCCACGTCATAGGTGGTCCAGGTGGTCAGGGTGTGCTTGGGCGTGTTCACCGGGATCTTGCCCACCGAGGTGTCGGCTACCGCGCCACCGATGACCTGGGCGTCCAGGTAGGTGTAGTTGGCGGCGACCTGCCAGTCGCGGGTGATGCGGCCGGTGGCGCCGGCGCGGGCACCGTTCACACGCACCGTGCCGGCCAGTGTGTAGACGCCGGTCGAGACCAGGCTGCGGGCGTTTTCCTTGGTGATCTGGAAGGCTGCGGCGCTCAGGGCCAGGCCATCGGCCAGATCCCACTTGCCGCCGACTTCATAGGAGCGGTTCTTTTCCGGGTCCAGGTTCTGCTGGCCGGTGGTGCCGGTCAACTGTTCCAGCGAGGGGTTGAACGAGGTGCCATACGAGACGTAGTAGGCCTGAGCCGAAGTCGGCTGCCAGATCGCGCCCGAGCGCACGCTCAGGAAGTTGACGGTCTGGTTGGCATAGGCCAGCGCGGTGGAGCCGGCGGTGTTGCCCGAGTTGATCGAGTTGCTGATGCTGGCGATGTAGCGGTCATAGCGCAGGCCGCCGACCAGCTTGAATTGCGGCACCAGTTCGATGGTATCGCCCACGTAGGCGGCGATGGTGTTGGCGCTGCCGCCCTGGTGGTTGCCGGCGGTCTCGGCGACGCTGCTGCCAGCGGCGCTGTAGCTGGGATTGACCACGCTGACGCAATCCATGTAACCGGTGGTGGCGCCGCTGCTGTTGAGGGAGCTGCCGTTGCAGCTGCCATTGCGGTAGTAGTTCTGGTTGTCGTAGCCGTCATGGCCCACTTCCACGCCCACCAGGGCATCGTGCTTGACGCTGCCGGTGGCGAACTTGGCCGCCAGTTCGGTCTGGTTGAAGATGGAGTAGTCGCGGATATCGCGGTCATGGCTCTGGCCACGCACATAGAGGCTGGACAGGGGCAGGCTGCTGGTCGCATTGGTCAGCGCCGTGAAGCCGCTGCCGGAGACCGTGCCGATGGTATTGGGCGCGGTTTCCACGGCATCGGTGTGCACGTAGTTGAACTGGGTCTGGCTGCGCAGGGTCACGTCGGGCGCGATCTTGTGCTTGATGCCGGCATTGAAGGAGGCCACGTCCTGGTTGGTGCGGTCGCTGTTCAAGCCATAGGCGGTGTTGCGATCGACATTGACGGGATGGCCGTTCAGCGGCGGCAGGCCGTAGTCGGGCTGGTCGTGGTTATGTTGCAGCAGGGCCGACAGGGTGATCTCGGTGGGGGTGCCGATGCCCCAGACGTAGGAGCCGGCCAGGCCGAAGTCCTGCACGTCGGTCTGGTTGCGGGTGGTCGCCGCGCCGTTCTGGGCCATGGCTTCGATGCGCATGGCCGAGGTGTCCGACAGCGGATGGTTGTAGTCTGCCGTGGTGCGCACCAGGCCATTGGTGGTGACCGAGGCCGAGACTTCGGTGGCGGCCTTCAGGTTGGCCTTCTTGCTGACCTGGTTGATGATGCCGCCGGTCGAACCGCGGCCGAAGAGCATCGAGGAGGGGCCCATGAGCACTTCCACTTCATCGATGGCGAAGGTGTCGCGATAGTACTGGCCGCGATCGCGGAAGCCATCCAGATAGATGTCGGTACGCGCCGAGAAGCCGTTCAGGTTGATGTTGTTGCCGATCTGGCCACCTTCGGCGCCACCCAGCGTGATGCCCGACACATTGCGCAGCGCATCCGCCAGCGACGACACGCCCTGCGATTGCATCTGCGCCTTGTTGACCACGGTGACCGATTGCGGCACGTCGTGCAGGTCGGCGGGCAGCTTGGTGATTGCCGTGCCGGTGGTGGCGAAATCATCGCGGCGGCCTTCCACGGTCACCGGCGCCAGCTGGCTGTCGGAGGCGGAGGAGGAGGCGGCGGCGGGTGTGGTGGCGGTGGCTTGCTGGGCGTACAGTGGCAGCGGGGCGGCAAAGGTGGCCACCAGCGCGGCGGCGATCGGCGAGAGACGGTTCATGTTCTTGTCGGTATGGAGGTGGAGTGGACAGGCGAGAAGCCGATTCCGCTCGTGCAGCATCGGCTCCGATGGCTGGCTACTACGTCCCCCTATCGAAGAAGGTCGTCTGGCTGGCTGGTCAGGCTGTTCTTTTATTCGTCATGCTAATGAGTTGGATTCTCATTCGCATAAAGAGCAAGACTAAGGTAGAAAGCTGACAATAAGCTGTCAAAATGCTGACGGGAAACTGAGTGTGACAAAAATGTAACACTCCTTGCGCACCGCCATGCGCATAGGGCAATGCCCGATTTGCAGCATTGCCGAGGCTGCAATAGGATGCTCCGGTTACGCAGATGTTTTGCGCTGTTTTCTCTTCCGAAGTCCCTATGAATGTTCTGCTGGTCGAAGACGACCCGGTACTCACCGACGGTCTCTCGCGCGTCCTCAATTCGCACGGCTTTACCGTGCACACCGTCAACAACGGCAACGACGCGCTGTCGCAGCGCTTCAATGCCGCCGTGCTGGTGCTCGACATTGGCCTGCCCGGCATCGACGGTTTCGAGGTCTTGCGGCGCATGCGCGCGGCGGGCAACAACACGCCGGTACTGCTGCTGACCGCGCGCGATACCATTCCCGACCGTGTGCACGGGCTGGAACTGGGCGCCGACGACTACCTGGTCAAGCCCTTCGCCACGCCTGAACTGGTGGCCCGCATCAAGGCGCTGATCCGGCGCAGCGCGCCGCAGCCGGCGCAACTCTCGGTGGGCGGCCTGTCGCTGGACAACGCCACCAAGCGCGCCGACATCGATGGCCGCAAGATCGAGCTGTCGCTGCGCGAGTGGACGGTGCTGGAATACCTGATGCAGCACGCCTCGCGCGTGGTCTCCAAGCAGCAGATCATCGATGCGGTGCTGCCCTGGGGCGAGGACTTCACCATCAATGCGGTGGAAGTCTATGTCTCGCGCATCCGCCTGAAGATCGCTGACTCCGGCGTGGTCATCCGCACCATCCGTGGCTTCGGCTACATGCTCGAGAAGAGCGAGAACTGATTCCTCCCCGGTGCGCACGGCTGTCCTCCACCCCAGCATCCGGCGTGACCTGCTCAAGTGGCTCATTGCGCCGCTGCTGCTGGTCAACCTGGTGGGCGCCGGCCTGACCTACTGGCTGGCCTGGCTGCCGGCCCAGCACGCCTTCGACCAGAACCTGATGGATTCCACCTGGGGCCTGTACGCCCAGGTGCGCCATCGCCAGGAAAGAACCACGGCCGAGCTGACCAAGCAGGCCGAGGAAATCCTGCGCAGCAATCACACCGATACCACCTTCTTTGCCGTGCGCAATACACGCGGCGAGATCGTGGTGGGCGACAAGGGCTTCCCGCCGCTGCCCGAGAGCGACCTGTTCGACCGTCCCATCAACTATGACGCCACCATGCGTGGCGAGCCGGTGCGCATCGCGGCGCTGCAGGTGCGGGTCAAGAATGGCGTCATCTCGGTGGCCGTGGCCGAGACGGTGCGCAAGCGCAACCGTGCCCACTACACCATCCTGCTGACCTTCCTGGCGCTGGATGGCGTCCTGACCTTCATTTCCATCAGTGCCGTGCTGGTGGCGGTACGGCGCGGCCTGCAACCCTTGAAGAGCCTGCAGCGCAACCTGGAGCAGCGCGGCCATGGCAAGCTGGGCGCCATCGACGGGGCCGGCTCGCCGGTGGAGCTGCAACCGCTGATCGGCGCCATGAACGAGCTGATGGCGCGCATCAGCAAGGGCGAGCAGGCGCAGCAGAATTTCATGGCCGACGTGGCGCACCAGTTGCGCACGCCCCTGACGGGCCTGAAGCTGCAGCTCGAACTGCTGCATGACAAGCACCAGGAGCAGCCCGATACGGCGCGCTCGCTGGAGATGATGAATTCCTCGGTGGAACGCATGATCCGCCAGAGCCGCCAGCTGCTGGCGCTGGCGCGTTCGGAGCCGGGTCTGTTCGAAAGCCGTAAGCTCGAAGCCCTGTTGCTGGACAAGCTGGTGGAAGAATCGGTGCAGCACTTCATCGAGGAAGCCGACAAGAAGCAGATCGACCTCGGCTTCGACCTGCGGCCGGCGCGCATGCGTGGCGACCGCTTCCTGCTGCGCGACCTGATCGACAACCTGATCGACAATGCGGTGCGCTATTCGCCGCCCAACAGCACGGTGACCGTGCGCTGCCTGGAGCAGGACGGCGCGACCCTGCTGTCGGTGGAGGATTCCGGCCCCGGCATCGCCCCCGAGCACCGCGAGCAGATCTTCGACCGCTTCTATCGCGCCAACGACAAGGTCGCCGGCAGCGGCCTGGGCCTGGCCATCGTGCGCGAGATCGCGCATGACCATGGCGGCGTGATCAGCCTGGACTGCAAGCAGCAGGGGCAGGGCACGGTCTTTACGGTGCGCTTTCCGCTGGGCGCCTGAACCCGGCGCTGCCGTCATGGCAGAGCTTGCCGGCGGGTGCCGGCGTACCGAACCTCGGGCCGTATCCTGTGTCCAAATGGCTCATCGTGACCGACACAGGAGGCAACATGACCGACAAGGTCTTGCAGAATGGCACCCACATCGCCCGCTACGATGCGGTCGAGAAACCCGACCATGCCTTCGAGGCACAAGTCTTCGTGCGCCTGGCGCGCGAACCCGAGATCGCCGAAACCTATATCCCCGTGGGCCTCTACCCGACCGAGGAAGAAGCCCTGGCCAGCGCCCGCGAGCGCGCCGCCCGGGCCTTGCAGGAGCATGAATTTTGAAGCCAGTGATGTCTTGCGGGCTGCCCGCTGCGCCGCGCCGCCGGCAACTGCTGATCGCTGGGGCCGCCACCCTGGTACTGGCCCTGGCCGGCTGTGCCTCCAGTGGGGGCCTGTCCTCGTCCAGCCTGTTCGAATTGCGCGGCGCCACCACCGTGCCGACCCAGGGCTGGATCAAGGTGCGCAATCCCCAGTCGCCCGGCGGTGATCTCTACCTGGCGCCGCGCGCCGCACTCGATGCCAGCGACGTCCAGCGCGCCACGGCGCAAAAGGATGCCGCCGGACGTGCCGTCCTGGTCTTGCAGTTTTCGCCCGTCGGTACCCTGAGGCTAGCGGCGGCCTCGCGCGAGCTGCAGGGCAAGCAGCTCGCTGCCTTGTTGGAGGGGCAGGTCGTCAACGTGGTCAGCGTGCAGGGCAACATGAGCATCAATACCATGGCCCTGACCGGGCTGGCCAGCTTCGAGGATGCGGTACGCCTGGCGCACCAGCTCTCGCCAAGGCAATGAACAGGGCCACGACCGGGTGGCAGGAGAGGGCCCGGTCGTGCTAATGTCGTGGCCGTCGCCGTCCGGCTGGAGGCTTGCCTCCGCTTCCCAACTACAAGAACACCATGTCCGTCGCCCGCCAGATCGTCCAGGTCCATCCCCGTTTGTTGATCGGCATTGCCGTGGGCGTGATCGCCGCCTGCCTGCTGCCCGCCTCCACGATCACCGGGCGCTGCCTGATCGGCTGGAATGCCGGGGTCTGGACTTACCTGGTGACGCTGTGGGTGATGATGCTGCGGGCCGACCAGGACACCGTCAAGCGCCTGGCCGAGACCGAGGATGAAAGCGCCCGGGTGGTGCTGGTAATGGTCTGCGTGGCCGCCGTGGCCAGCCTGCTGGCGATCCTGCTGGAGCTGGCCGGCGCCAGTCATCACGATGAAGGCGGCAAGCTGCTGCGCTATGGCTTCACCGCCTCCACCGTGTTCGGTTCGTGGCTGTTGATCGGCACCATCTTCACGCTGCACTATGCACGCCTGTTCTACGCCGACGACGATGATCCGCAGGCCCTGCCGCTGCGCTTTGCCGATGGCCAGGCGCAGCCCGACTACTGGGACTTCCTCTATTTTTCGATGACCATCAGCGTGGCCGTGCAGACCTCCGACGTGGGCGTGGCCACGCGGCCCTTGCGTCGTGCCGTGCTGGCGCATTCGCTGATCTGCTTCATCTTCAACGCCGCCATCATCGGCCTGTCCATCAATATCGCCGCCGGCCTGGTGGGGAATTGAACCGAACCGTCGCCTACCTGTCCTAGCGAGGTTCAGGCCGCCGCGTCGCCAGACGCGGGCGGCCTGCGCACATCCGGGGCGAACCGTATAATGGCCCGCTTTATTGGTTCGCTTTGCCGGCAGCAATAAAAGGGGAGGAGGGGCGCAGATCCCTCGCAGCTCGACCAACGATACGAATAAACAGGGAGCGCGTCGTGCCGGTTCATTCCAGCCAAGCAGAAGAACGTATTGCCATCTTGAAGCGCCAGGGCAAAGGGGCCTTTTCCGGTCCGCCCCTGCCACCGGGCCCGTTGATCGGCTTCGGCGTGGCCATCCTGGCGGTGATCCTGATTGCGCTCTTTACCTACCAGGCCTCGGTGACCCGGGGCGACACCGCACGCGCCGTCGCCCACACCATCGAGGTGCGCGAGCAGTTGCAGGTGCTGCTGTCCACCCTCAAGGATGCCGAGACCAGCCAGCGCGGCTTCCTGCTGACCGGTGCCGAGAGCTACCTGGGACCCTACAACCAGGCCAGGGCCTCGTTGCCCGGCGAGATCGGCAAGCTGCGCGCGCTGGTGGGCGATAGCCAGGACCAGCTGCAGCGCCTCTCGCAGATCGAGGGCATCAGCCGCGAAAAGATGGATGAGCTGGCCCAGACCATCGCGCTACGCCGCGCCGGTGACAGCGCCGGTGCGCTGTCGGTGGTGCAGTCCGACCGCGGCAAGATGGCCATGGACCGGGTACGCACGGTGTCGGCCCAGATGGAAGCACAGGAGCGCGACCTGCTCAGTGCGCGCCAGGCCGACTGGCAGGATGCGGTCACCTTCTCCACGGCCGTGGCCTGGGGCGGCTCGGCACTGCTGCTGGTACTGATCGTGGCCGCTGCCGCCACCACCTCGCGAGACTACCGCCTGCGCGAGAAGCAGGCCTGGATCCGCGCCGGCCAGATGGGCCTGGCCGAACGGCTGCAGGGTGAACAGCGCCTGGGCGTGCTGGGCGACAATACCCTGGCCTTCCTGACCGGCTATCTCAACGCCCAGGTCGGGGCGATCTATCTGCGCACCGACGCCGGTGACTTCGAACGTTTCGCCGCCTATGCCATCGAGGAGCAGGCCGGTCCGGTCACGCTGCAGCACGGCCAGGGCCTGCTGGGCCAGGCGGCCAAGCTCAATCGCGCCATGCATGTCAGGGATGTCCCGGCCGACTACCTGGCCGTGTCCTCGGCGGTGGGGCGGCGCCAGCCCAGCGAGCTGCTGATCGTGCCGGCCGCCAGCGAGGGCGTGGTGCAGGCGGTCTTCGAACTGGGCTTCCTGCGTGGCGTGCGTCCCGAGGAAGAAGAGCTGCTGGCGCGCCTGTCGGATCAGGTGGCGGTGGCCGTGCGCTCCTCCAAGGACCGGACCCGGCTGGAAGAACTGCTGGAAGAAACCCAGCGCCAGTCCGAGGAATTGCAAGCCCAGCAGGAAGAGCTGCGGGTCAACAACGAAGAGCTGGAAGAGCAGGGCCAGGCCCTGAAGGCATCCCAGGTACGCCTGGAAACCCAGCAGGCCGAACTGGAAGAGACCAACGCCCAGCTGGAAGAACAGACCCAGTTGCTCGAAGTGCAGAAGGATGACCTGGCCAAGACCCAGGTGGTGCTGGTGGAAAAAGCCACCGAACTGGAGCGCGCCAACCAGTACAAGAGCGAATTCCTGGCCAACATGAGCCACGAGTTGCGCACCCCCCTGAACTCCACGCTGATCCTGGCCAAGCTGCTGGCCGACAACAAGCACGGCAACCTCAGCGACGAGCAGGTGCGCTTTGCCCAGACCATTTCCTCGGCCGGCAACGATCTGCTGGCGCTGATCAACGACATCCTGGACCTCTCCAAGATGGAGGCCGGCAAGCTCGACATCGTCGCCGAATCCTTCGTGGTGGCCAAGCTGGCCGATGAGCTCAATGCCAGCTTCTCGGTCACGGCCCAGCAGAAGGGCCTGGCCTTGAAGGTGCAGATCGAGCCGGGCGTGCCGGCACGCATGGAAACGGACATGCAGCGCCTGGGCCAGATCCTCAAGAACCTGCTCTCCAACGCCATCAAGTTCACCGAGAAGGGCGAGGTCAGCCTGCGCATCTACGCCGATGCCAACGAGCACATCGCCTTTGCCGTGCGCGACACCGGCATCGGCATCGGCCAGGACCAGCACCAGTTCATCTTCGAAGCCTTCCGCCAGGCCGACGGCAGCACCCATCGCAAGTACGGCGGCACCGGCCTGGGCCTGTCGATCTCGCGTGACCTGGCGCATCTGCTGGGCGGCGATATCCAGGTGCAGAGCCGCCCCGGCGAGGGCAGCATCTTCACGCTCTCGCTGCCGCAGGTCTATCGCAGCGAACAGGTCGCCACGCGGCCGGCGCCGCTGTCGGCCGCCGCACTGGCCTCGGCCTCGACGCTGCAGGCGGCCCAGGTCGCCACCGCCCCCGACATCCGCATGAGCACGGTCTCGGCCGCCGTACCGCTGGCCGCGCCTACCCGCCTGCAGGAGATCGCCATCGATGACGACCGTCATCGCATCGAGCCGGCCGCGCGCGTGATCCTGGTGATCGAGGATGACACCGCCTTCGCCCTGATCCTGCGCGACCTGGCCCATGAGATGGGGTTCCAGTGCGTGATCACCCATTCGGCCAACGAGGGCGTGGCCGCCGCCGGGCTCTACCGTCCCAGCGCCATCCTGCTGGACATGAACCTGCCCGATTTCTCCGGCCTGGGCGTGCTGGACCAGATCAAGCGCAATCCCAAGACCCGCCATATCCCCGTGCATGTGGTGTCGGTGGCCGACTACGCCCACGAAGCCATGGAGCGCGGCGCGGTCGGCTATGCCCTCAAACCGGTGCAGCGCGAAGAACTGGTAGGCGCCATCCGCAAGCTCGAAGCCAAGTTCCTGCAAGACCTGCGCCATGTGCTGGTGGTGGAGGACGATGTCCGCCAGCTCGACAGCATCCGCCAGCTGCTGGCCGGCGAGAACATCAACCTGGTCGGCGTGCGCACCGCCACCGAAGCCCTGGCGCGCCTGCGCGAGACCACCTTCGATTGCATGGTGATGGACCTGAACCTGCCCGACCTGTCCGGCTACCAGTTGCTGGAAAAGATGGCCGAGCAGGAGCACGTGGCCTTCCCGCCGGTGATCGTCTATACCGGCCGCTCCCTGTCGGCCGAGGAAGAGCAGAACCTGCGGCGTTTCTCGCGCTCCATCATCATCAAGGATGCGCGCTCCCCCGAGCGCCTGCTCGACGAGGTGACCCTGTTCCTGCACCAGGTCGAAACCACGCTGCCGGCGGAGAGCCAGCGCCTGCTGAAGGTGGCGCGCGACCGCGAGACTGTCTTCGAGGGCCGTCGCATCCTGGTGGTGGAGGATGATGTGCGCAACATCTTCGCCCTGTCCTCGGTGCTCGAACCCAAGGGCATGAAGGTCGACATCGCCCGCAATGGCCGCGAGGCGCTGGAGGCGCTGCAACGCAGCCAGAGCCAGGCCGGCGCGCCCATCGACCTGGTGCTCATGGATATCATGATGCCCGAGATGGACGGCCTGACCGCCATGCGCGAGATCCGCAAGGACGCCTACTGGAAGCGCCTGCCCATCATCGCGCTGACCGCCAAGGCCATGAAGGACGACCAGGAAAAATGCCTGGCCGCCGGCGCCAACGACTACATCGCCAAGCCCCTGGATGTGGAAAAGCTGCTCTCGCTGGTACGCGTATGGATGCCGAAATGAATCAGATCATGAGCCACCGGCATTTCGATATCGAGATGCAGTTGCTGCTCGACGCCATCTATCTCAAGTACCACTGCGATTTCCGTGGTTACGCCGGCGCGTCGCTCAAGCGCCGGCTGGTCACCGCCATGGGGCGCTTCGAGTGCGCTACGCTGTCGCAGTTGCAGGACAAGGTATTGCATGATCCGGGCGTGTTCCCGGCCCTGATGGAATACCTCACGGTGCAGGTCAGCGAGATGTTTCGCGACCCCAGCTATTTCCTCTCGCTGCGCCAGCAGGTGCTGCCCCTGCTGCGCACCTATCCGTCGCTGAAGATCTGGGTGGCCGGATGCAGCAGCGGCGAGGAAGTCTATTCGCTGGCCATCCTGCTGCGCGAGGAAGGCTTGCTCGAACGCAGCCTGATCTATGCCACCGATATCAACCAGACTGCGCTGAAGAAGGCCGAGGCCGGTGTCTATGAGCTGGACCGTATCGCCGGTTTCACCAGCAATCACCAGAAATCGGGCGCCAGGACCTCGCTTTCGGATTACTATACGGCCGCCTATGGCGCGGTGGTGTTCGACAAGTCCCTGCGTCGCAACGTGGTCTTCTCCGACCACAGCCTGGCCACCGACAGCGTCTTTGCCGAGATGCACCTGGTGTCCTGTCGCAATGTGCTGATCTATTTCAACCGGCAATTGCAGGAACGCGCCCTGGGCCTGTTCCGTGAATCGCTGGTGCGCAAGGGCTTCCTGGGCCTGGGGTCGAAGGAGTCGCTGCGGTTTTCTTCGCATGCGGGGGCGTTTGACGAGATCGTGCGCGAGGACCGCATCTTCCAGAAGAAGGGGGATCTGTGAGCGCGCCGATCGTCGCCGCTGCCAGCCGGCGTATTGAAGGCATCGATGGCATCGAGGCAGTCGTCATTGGTGCCTCGGCGGGTGGCGTGGATGCCTTGTCCGACATCCTGCCGGCCTTGCGCGCTGGCGCTGACGTGGCCACCCTGGTGGTGCTGCACCTGCCGCGCGAACGGCCCAGCCTGCTGGTGTCCATCTTTTCCCACCGGTGTCTCCAGCCGGTGCGCGAGGCGCAGGACAAGGAGCCCGTCGAGGCGGGGGTGATCTATTTTGCGCCGCCAGACTATCATCTGCTGGTGGACAAGACGCCGGAAGGGCCGCTGCTGGCGATGTCCAACGACGAGCCGGTCAACTTCTCGCGGCCGGCCATCGATGTGCTGTTCGAGTCGGCAGCTGATGTCTATGGACCACGGCTGATGGGCATCGTCCTCACCGGTGGCAACCAGGACGGCGCGGCAGGCTTGCAGGCCATTGCGCGTGCCGGTGGCGTGACGGTGGTGCAGGATCCGCAACAGGCACAGGTGCCGTACATGCCGGAACAGGCATTGGCGCTGGGGGAAATCGATTATGTGCTCACGCTCGCGCAGATCGCCGATCTGCTGCGCACCCTGGGTGCGCGTGAAGCCGGGCAAGAGCAAGAAAAGGAATGCGGGTGATAGAACAAGAACATCAATGCCGGGAGCTGCCACGGGTGAAATTCCTGCTGGTCGACGATCTCGAAGAAAATTTGCTGGCCTTGTCGGCGCTGCTGCAGCGTGACGATGTCGAGCTGCTGCTGGCGCGTTCCGGAATGGAAGCGCTGGAGCTGCTACTGGTGCACGAGGTGGCGCTGGCCTTCATCGACGTGCAGATGCCGGACATGGATGGCTTCGAGCTGGCCGAGCTGATCCGTGGCAGCGAACGTACGCGCAATGTGCCGCTGATCTTCGTGACGGCCGGCGTGCGCGACGAGCGTCGCATGTTCAAGGGCTATGAAAGCGGAGCGGTGGATTTCCTCTACAAGCCCATCGAGGCGCATATCCTGCGCAACAAGGCCGAGGTGTTCTTCCAGCTGTATCGCCAGAAGCAGCAGCTGGCGCTGGATCTGCGCGAGCGCACCGAGACATTGCGGTTGAACGAGATGTTCGTGGCCATCCTCGGTCACGACCTGCGCAACCCCTTGAGCGCCGTGATGATGGCGGCCACGCTCCTGCAGCGCAGCTACAAGGAGGAAGTGGCGCAGAAGGCCTCGCAACAGATCCTCAATGGCGGCAAGCGCATGGCCAAGCTGATCGAGAACATGCTGGACCTGGCCCGCGCACGACTGGCCGGCGGCATCCCGCTGGCGCGCGAGAGCGCCTGCCTGGGCGAGATCACCGAGCGGGTGGTGCAGGAATACCAGGCCACCTACCCGGGCAGCATCGTCGAGCGCCGCATCGAGGGCGACGATCACGGCTTCTGGGATGGCGATCGCCTGGCCCAGGTGGCGGCCAACCTGCTGGGCAATGCCTTGCAGCACGGCGTACCGGGCCAGCCGGTCTGCATCGGCATCGATGGCCGGAGCGAGAACGAGGTGGTGCTGACCCTCTCCAACCGGGGCGTGATCCCGGCCGCGCTGTTGCCGGTGATCTTCGATCCCTTCCGTGGCGGTGAACGGGAGTCGGGCCGCAAGGAAGGCCTGGGCCTGGGGCTGTACATCGCCCAGCAGATCGTGAAGGCACACGGTGGCGCCATCGACATGAGTTCCGATGATGTCTTGCAGACGCTGGTGACGGTGCGCTTGCCGCGGCGCTAGGCGATCTTCCTGCCAACCAGCCGATCGTTCGTCCTGAGTAGGTCCGCCAGGACCGTATCGAAGGTGCGCTGTCTGCAATACCGCGGGGCTCTGCTTTGACCAGCCCTGGAGAGTCTTCGATACGCCGCGAAGCGGCTACTCAGCCCGAACGGCTCCATTTCAGTTCGAAAAAAATGCCGTTCAGCGTGAGCTGAACGGCATTGCTTTTGGTCGTCCTGACTTCAGGACCGTGGCCGTATTACTGCCACCCATAACGCTTCGAATACCACCCCTTCATGCCCTGGATCAGCACCGCATAGGCCACCAGGATCCCCACCAGCCAGGGGAAGTAGGACAGCGGCAGCGCTTCCAGCTTGAAGTAGTAGGCCAGCGGCGACATCGGGATGGCAATGCCGATGGCCATGATCACCAGCGTCATGCCCAGGAGCGGCCAGGAGGCGCGGCTCTGGAAGAAGGGAATGCGGCGCGTGCGGATCATGTGCACGATCAGCGTCTGCGACAGCAGGCCTTCGATGAACCAGCCGGACTGGAACAGGGTCTGGTGTTCCGGCGAGCTGGCGCCGAAGACATACCACATCAGCGCAAAGGTGGTGACGTCGAAGATCGAGCTGATCGGGCCGAAGAAGACCATGAAGCGCCCGATGTCGCCGGCATCCCAGCGCTGCGGTTTTTCCAGGAATTCCTGGTCGACGTTGTCGAAGGGGATGGAAATCTGCGACACGTCGTAGAGCAGGTTCTGCACCAGCAGATGCAGGGGCAGCATCGGCAGGAAGGGCAGGAAGGCACTGGCGATCAGCACCGAGAAGACATTGCCGAAGTTGGAGCTGGCGGTCATCTTGATGTATTTGAGCATGTTGGCGAAGGTCTTGCGGCCTTCCAGCACGCCTTCTTCCAATACCATCAGGCTCTTTTCCAGCAGGATCAGGTCGGCGGCTTCCTTGGCGATATCGACGGCGGTATCGACCGAGATACCGATGTCGGCCGCGCGCAGGGCCGGGGCATCGTTGATGCCGTCACCCATGAAACCGACCACATGGCCGCGATCGTGCAGTACCCGCACGATGCGTTCCTTGTGGGCCGGCGAGAGCTTGGCGAAGACCGTCACGGTCTCTACCGCCTGCGACAGCTCGGCATCGCTCATCTTTTCCACATACGAACCCAGCAACATGCCCTTGACCTCCAGACCAACTTCGCGGCAGATCTTGGCGGTCACCAGTTCATTGTCGCCGGTGAGGATCTTGACCTTCACGCCGTGGCCACGCAGGGCCGCCAGGGCCGGGGCGGTCGATTCCTTGGGCGGATCGAGGAAGGCGATGTAGCCGATCAGTACCAGGTCCGACTCATCGGCCAGGCTATAGACTTCCTTGGTCGGCGGCAGGTCCTTGGCGGCTACACCGACCACGCGCAGGCCTTCGGCATTGAGCTTGCCGGTGGTGGCGCGGATGTCTTCCAGCAGCGCCGGTGTCAGCGGCACGACCTGGCCGTTGACGCGGGCGCGCGAGCAGACCGAGACGATTTCCTCGACGGCGCCCTTGCAGATCAGCTCGTGGTGGTCTTCACGCTCCGACACCACCACCGACATGCGGCGGCGCTGGAAGTCGAAGGGAATCTCGTCGACCTTGCGATAGGCCGAGGCGATCGACATCTCGCGCTGCAGTTCGGCGTGTTCCAGCACGGCCACGTCCAACAGGTTCTTCAGGCCAGTCTGGTAGTAGCTGTTGAGGTAGGCGTATTGCAGCACTTCATCGTCGGGCGCGCCGTGGATGTCGGTATGGCGTTCCAGGAAGATCTTGTCCTGGGTCAGCGTGCCGGTCTTGTCGGTGCACAGCACGTCCATGGCGCCGAAGTTCTGGATCGCGTCGAGCCGTTTGACGATCACCTTCTTGCGCGACAGCGCCACGGCGCCCTTGGCCAGGGTCGAGGTGACGATCATGGGCAGCATCTCGGGCGTGAGGCCCACCGCCACCGACAGGCCGAACAGGAAGGCCTCTACCCAGTCACCCTTGGTGAAACCGTTGATGAAGAACACCACCGGCGTCATCACCAGCATGAAGCGGATCAACAGCCAGCTGACCTTGTTCACGCCCGCCTGGAAAGCGGTCGGGGTGCGGTCGGTGGCGGTGACGCGCTCGGCCAGGGCGCCGAAGTAGGTGCGTTTGCCGGTGGTCAGCACCACGCCAGTGGCCGAGCCGCTGACCACGTTGGTGCCCATGAAGCACAGGTTGTCCAGCTCCAGCGGGCTGCTGGCGCTGGCGTTGGCGGGGGTGACGAACTTTTCCACCGGCAGCGATTCGCCGGTCATGGCGGCCTGACTGACGAAGAGATCCTTGGCCGACAACAGGCGCAGGTCGGCCGGGATCATGTCGCCCGCGGAGAGCAGCACGATGTCGCCCGGCACCAGCTTGCGGATCGGGACTTCGACGCGGCGCGCGCCCTTGGGGTGCAGGGTGACGTCGAAGTAGCGATGGGCTTCGGCGGCGATTTCCTCGACCAGGTCATGGCGCATGACGGTGGCGGTGTTGCTGACCATGGCCTTGAGCTTGTCGGCCGCGGTGTTCGAGCGTGCCTCCTGGACAAAGCGCAGCAGTGTCGAGACCACCACCATGGTGCCGATCACGATGGCGGCCTTCATGTCCTCGGTATAGAAGGACACCGCGGCCAAGAGCGTGAGCAGCAGGTTGAAGGGGTTCTTGTAGCAGTGCCACAGGTGCACTGGCCAGGTCAGCGGCTTTTCATGCTCGACCTCATTGGGGCCGGTCTGCTCGCGGATGGCGTCGGACTCGGCTTCGGTGAGGCCGTCGTGGCGCGAGTTCAGGCGTTGCAGCAGGGCCTGCACGTCGCTGGCGGAGGCTGCGTTCAGCTGGCCGGCCAGGGTTTGCGGGACTTCCCGGGTCACCGGCGCGCTGCGGAACATGTCCATGCCCAGGCGACGGAAGTGGCGATCCATCCCGCGTGCGCGGATGAAGCTGGCAAAGGTTTCTTTCAGCAGGTTCAGGTTCATGTCGACCTTCTTTTCTTGTTGGTCTTCGCACCGGGTGCGAAGGGACTGGCGTTGCGCTGCCGGTTGCGCCGGTCGTCACGGGCTAGGGCAGCATCGTGGTCTGGCGCCGCTGGCAGTCCCTGGCAGCCTCGCTCAACGAGGCCGGGACGCCGACGGCGCGCCGGGTCTTCGCGTCTTCATGATGGGTATGTCTGTCGCATTGCAGCCTCCGCCTGGTTGAGCGGAGCCCCTGTCATCGGCGCCTGGCGGCGCGAGCGGACAGCCACCGGCACGGCTCAAGGGGAACCATGCCAGTGGCCATGCGCCATGTCGCATCGGCTCATGCCAGCGGCGCCCGGCCGGGAGGGCAGGGCGGATAGCGATGAGGGAAAGCATCATGACGCCGTGTCTGCGGCGGTCGATCGTCGATCTGTCGTTGTGAGGGAATGTCGATACCGGCGCACGGCCGGCATGGAGATGCCGTCATCTGCCTGGAGCAAGATGACGACAGGAGAAGTCCTGCTGAAATCCTTGCTGAGGCTTAACCGGAAATTAACCGGCAACAACTGTCACCCGAACAAGTGCCCATGAGAGGGACTCCATAAAATGAGAACCGGCGAATTCTACGCTCGCGCCAGAAACAGGGTCAAGGCAATTCGGCCGATGTTGCTAAACATTTGTGCATCTGCAACAAGCTAAAGCTTGCGATCTGTCGCCTCGGCGTGACGAAAATTCGCTGCTATGCAGCAGCGATTGTGACATCGCCAGGCTTGTCTTCCATGCTGCACGGCCTATACTCAAACCGAGGCCGGCCCTGTAAGAGCACAAAAGAACTCGACGAGGAGACGCACCATGCCCAACATCATCATGAACAACCTCATGTTCTTCATCCCGATGGCATTGGCAGGTTTGCTGTTGTGTGGGGAAGCACCGGTGGCTTCGCGCGTGGTACGCACCAGCTTGAGAGCGGCGGGTGCCATCTTCGGCGCGTTGCTTGCACTTTTAGTACTGGAGGCACTGCCAGTGCTAATCTAGCGGGCCTTCCATAGCCCGCCTTGCCGCTCGTTGCGGCTGTGGCCGGGGCATTGGCACAGGCATTTTTCCAAGGAACCTAGCCTAGTTCGTTGCCGATCGCCCCGCCCTTGATTTCCCTAGGTCGATGTCTTCACAGTGGTCTCGTGGCGGCCCCGAAGACATCGGCCTTTTTTGCGTCCATCGTTTTCAACTCCCGCATTTCACCCGACACCGGTCCGCCCCCGATCAGGCCGGCCGTGGCTTGCGCGCGAGCGTGGCCTCCCACAGCACCAGGCGGTCGCGGCCGTTTTCCTTGGCGCAATACATGGCATGGTCGGCGCGTTGCAGCCAGACGAAATGGGCGTCCATGTCCGGCGTGAACGGCACCAGGCCGGCGCTGACCGTGCAGCCCCACAGGTTGTCGGCCTCCGTGGTACTGATACGGGCCTCGTCGATGAGGCGCTGTGAGAGATGCAGCGCATCGGCATGGGCGATATCACGCAGGATCACCACGAATTCCTCGCCGCCGTAGCGGCCGATCAGGTCATCCTCGCGCAGCCGGGTGCGCAGCAGGCGCGAGAAATTGCGCAACACCTCGTCACCCACCAGGTGGCCGTGGGTATCGTTGATGCTCTTGAAGTGGTCCAGGTCGAGCAGCAGCAGGAAGGCGCCCTTGGCACCGGGGCGCTGCTGGTGGCGCAGGGCGAATTCCTCGATGAGCAGGCTTTCCCAGTAGCGGCGATTGAAGAGGTGGGTCAGGCCATCCATCTGGCTGACCATCTCGAACTGGCGCGAGCGCTCGGCCAGTTTCTTGGACATCCGGTAGGTCGATTCCCCCAGCGCCAGCGGATAGAGCATCATCATCGGCAGGCAGGCCACGATGGTGACGATATCGCTCTGCGGCAGGAAGCGCGCACCCAGCAGGAACCAGCCCGACAGGCCCGCCGCGAGCGTGGCGTAGAGCCCGCGCATGAACAGGCGCATGCCGCCGGCGGCGATATTGTCCATCGACAGCAGGGAAATGATCACTGCGCTGGGGACCAGGTTGCCGTCCATGGCGGCGATCCAGAAACCGCCGAAGGCGGCGTCGATGACCAGGTTGCGGCGCTCGGTGCGATAGGGAACGGCACTGCCCAGTGCCCAGGCGCGAGCCAGGTGGGGCCACAGGTAGCCATGGAAGGCCAGCAGCACCCACAGCGGCCAGGCCACCGGGTTCTGTACGAAGGCCGCGGCCACGCAGAAGAAGCCCACGCCCAGGCCGATGGCGCGCAGCATGTAGATGCGATTGACGAAACGCACGCCCTTGCCGATCAGTTCTTCTGGCGGCAGGTCGTCAGGGCGACCCGGCCGCGCACGGTACAGGGCCAGTGGATTGATCAGGTCCAGCAGCGCGTGCAGGCGCTGCCGCGCGCCGTCCTTCTCGCGCCGCTTGGGGGAACTGGATGACATGGTGATATTTGTTCTTTCGTCCTGTCCGGGCTTGTCATGGAGGGCAGTGCCATCACCGGGCGCACGATCAAGTGACGTACCCGGAAATCCATGTGTAAATTGATTTAGCGTAACTCTGCTGCAGGGGGGCGGCAAGCATTGCGGCCGGCATATGCAGCAGGATTTGATATGGCGCAGCTTGTCGGGCTGGCGTCGATGACGATCTGTCAAGATATCAACGGCCCGTATTGTCGCACACTGCTGTGACCGGGCCGTTTCAGGAGGGGGCACGGAGGGCAGGGAGGGGGCAGGGGCGCTTGCCCCTATAATGCGTGATCCCCTTTTCTGGCTGAATCATGCTTCGTTTCCCGCGCTATCGCTTCCATCGCTTTTCTCCTGTTTCCCTGCCGCTGCTTGCCGCCTTGCTCCTGCCCACCCTGCCTGCGATGGCCCAGGGTCTGCCGCCGGTGGTGACGGGCGCGCTGCGCGTGGCGCACATCCCGCAGCAGGGCGTGGGCGTGTTGGTGGTCGATACCGAGGGCAGCAAGCGGGTGCTGGCCTCCAGCAATGTGGCACAGGCCTTCAATCCGGCCTCGGTGATGAAGCTGGTGACCACCGATGCAGCCCTGGAGATACTGGGGCCGACCTATACCTGGAAGACCCAGGCCTATATCGACGGCACGCTGGCCGGTGGCGTGCTCGATGGCGACCTGATCATCAAGGGAGGCGGCGATCCCAAGCTGGTGCTGGAGAATTTCTGGCTCTTCCTGCGCCAGCTGCGTGCGCGTGGCATCAAGGACATCCGTGGCAACCTGGTGCTGGACCGCAGCTATTTCGCCCAGTCCAGCTATGACCCGGCGCAATTCGATGGCGACCCGCAAAAGCCCTACAACGCCGGTGCCGATGCGCTGCTGCTGAACTACCGGACCCAGGCTTTCCGTTTCGAACCCGATGCCGCCAGCGGCACGGTCGCGGTGACCATGGACCCGCCCATGGCCGGTCTCAGGATCACGCCGCCACGCCTGTCGCAGGAACCCTGCGGCGACTGGCAGGGCAAGCTGATGATGAACAACGACGCCAGCACAGTCAGCTTCGGCGGCAGTTACGCGGCCGATTGCGGAGCGCGCGTGTGGTACGTGCATCCCTACCGGATGAACAACCAGCAGTTCGTCGGCGCGAGCTTTGCGCAGATGTGGGCTGACCTCGGCGGCAGCTTCTCGGGGCGCGTGGTGGGCGGCCAGGTCACGCCCTCGGCGCGGCTGATGGTGGAAGTGGCCTCGCCGGCGTTGCCCGAGGTGATCCGCGATATCAACAAGTACAGCAACAACGTAATGGCGCGCCAGGTCTTCCTGACGCTGGGCGCCGAGATGAGCGGACAGCCGGGCGATACCACCAATGCGGCCCAGGCGGTGCGCGCCTGGCTGGCGGACAAGGGCATCGAGGCATCCGCTTTCTCCATCGAGAACGGATCGGGCCTCTCGCGTACCGACCGGGTCACGCCGGGCCTGCTGGCCGGCGTGCTGCTGCAGGCCTATCGGTCGCCACTGATGCCGGAGTTCGTCTCCTCGCTGCCGCTGGTGGGCTATGACGGCACCATGCGTCGCCGCCTCAAGAGCCAGGGCGTGGCGGGACAGGCGCACATCAAGACCGGCACCCTGAACGACGTGCGCTCCATCGCCGGCTACGTGCAGGCGGCCTCGGGCAAGACCTATGTGGTGGTGTTCCTGATCAACCATGCGGCCGCACCCAATGGGCAGAAGGCGCAGGATGCGCTGCTGCAGTGGGTCTACGAGAACGGTTGAGGTAGCACGCCGCTACAGCAGCAGCGGTTTGTCGGAGAGTTCGTTGTGGTCGCCGTCGCCATCCCGGCGCGGCATGGCCGCCGCCAGTTGCGCATGCAGCTGCTCCAGCGCACTTAGCGTACTGCCCTGGAAGTCGCCCCGGGCATAGCCGCTGGTCATGGCGTGGCAAACCGCTTGCCACTGCTCCCGCGTGACCCGGCCATTGATGCCGCGATCGGCCACGATCTCCACCTTGCGGTCGCCCAGGTTGATGTAGACCAGCACGCCGCAGTTTTCCTCGGTATCCCAGATGCGATAGCGCGAGAACAGCTCATGGGCGCGCTGGCGCGCGCTTTCGCCGCGCCTGAGTGCGCCCAGCGAGAGCGAGGCTTCGACGATCACGCGCACCTGGGCGCGATGGTGGCGTTCACCCTCGCCAATGCTGGCCTGGATGGCCTTGAGCGTGGCCGAGGGGAAGGCGCGTCTTGCCGCTGCATGGGTGCTGCGCAGATGCCGCCACAGACGGCCAGCCAATGAAGGGGAAGTCTTGTGTTGGGACATGTCACCAGTCTCCCGAGGCGCCGCCGCCGTCGAATCCGCCACCGCCACCGGAGAAGCCGCCGCCGGAGGAACCTCCGCCGAAACCGCCTCCCAGTCCACCTGATCCCGGCCAGTTGCGGCCGGAGGCGGCATTGCGCGCAGCCTGGTCGAGGATGCTGCCGATGATGACGCCGGCGCCGGTGCTGGCGCCACGGCCCCAGTCATTGTTGTTGAGGGTGTTGCGGGCGCGGCTGCGTGACTTCAGCAGCACGCCAAAGAACACTACCAGGAACAGCACGACGACCAGCACCGCGATCCAGCCGCCGCCATCATCGGCCTGGACCGGCGCTGTGCCGGCATGGCGCTGCGCCGGGGGCAACTGCTCCTGCGCCAGCAGGCCGGAGATGGCCGAGACGCCCGCGGCCAGGCCGCCATAGAAATCGTTCTGGCGGAAGTGCGGGGCGATCACGTCTTCCAGGATGCGCTTGGATTGCGCATCGGTGAGGCTGCCCTGTACGCCGCGTCCGGCCTCGATGCGCAGCCGTCGCAGTGCCTTGGGATTGTCGCGGGCGACGATGAGGATCACGCCGTCGTCCACGCCTTTGCGCCCCAGCTTCCAGGCGTCGGCTACGCGGATGCTGTACTGCTCGATGGCTTCGGGCGCGGTGGAGGACATCAGCAATACCGCGATCTGGCTGCCGGTGCGCTGTTCCAGTTCGGCCAGCACGCCTTCGAGGGCCTGGCGCTGCTGTGGCTGCAGCAACGCGACCTGGTCGATCACGTGGCCCGACAGCGGCGGCACCGCGACCAGGCCGTCGGCGGCGCCAGCCGTGCCCGGCAGCAGCGCCAGGGCCAGCAGGCAGCCGGCCAGCAGGGACTTGCCCACCGTCAGCTTCATCCGCCTCGTCAGTGTCCTCAGCATCGGCGTACGCGGCTTACTTGCCGAAGTTGACCGTCGGCGCAGTCGAGATGGCCTTCTCGTTCTCGACCGTGAAGGATGGCTTGACCTGGTAGCCGAACACCTTGGCCGTGATGTTGCTGGGGAAGCTGCGCGCCAGGATGTTGTAGTCCTGTACCGCGGCGATATAGCGCTGGCGGGCCACGGTGATGCGGTTCTCGGTGCCTTCGAGCTGCGATTGCAGATCGCGGAAGCTGGTGTCAGCCTTCAGCTGCGGGTAGTTCTCCGACACCGCCATTAGGCGCGACAGGGCCGAGGACAGTTGTCCCTGCACTTGCTGGAACTTGGCCAGGGCTTCCGGGTTGTTCAGCACTTCCGGGGTGATCTGGAAGCTGGTGGCGGCGGCGCGGGCCTGGGTCACGGCTTCCAGGGTGTCCTTCTCGTGGGCGGCATAGCCCTTGACGGTGTTGACCAGGTTGGGGATCAGGTCGGCGCGGCGCTGGTACTGGTTCACCACCTCGCCCCAGGCAGCCTTGGTGGCTTCATCCTTGGCCTGGAAGTCGTTGTAGCCGCAGCCGGTGAGGGTCAGGGCCAGGGTCGCGATGGCCAGCCAGGCGAAGAGTTTTTTCATGTTGTCTTTCCTCGTAGCAAAAATGAAGCAAAGGGAGCGCATGAGACCAGGAAACCCGCCACAAGTGCCTGATATTCCCGCAAAAATGGGTGAACATCAGGCAAAAATCGAGATCCTTGCATGCTGGCGCGCTACAATAGCGCATCTTTCAGTTAAAGGCATCACCGTGACATTCATCGAGAAACTCAACGCCGCGTGGACTTCGCGTAACTCCCTGCTGTGCGTCGGCCTGGACCCCGACGTCAAGAAATTCCCGGCCGAGCTGCAAGGCCGCCCGGACGCGATCTTCGAATTCTGCCGCGCCATCGTCGATGCCACCGCCGAAGCCGCCTGTGCCTTCAAGCCGCAGATTGCCTACTTTGCCGCGCTGGGCGCGGAAGAGCAACTGGAACGCATCTGCGCCTACCTGCGCACGAACTACCCCGAGATTCCGTTGGTGCTGGATGCCAAGCGCGGCGACATCGGCGCCACCGCCGAGCAGTATGCCCGCGAAGCCTTCGAGCGCTATGACGCCGACGTCGTCACCGTCAGCCCCTACATGGGCTGGGATTCGGTCTCGCCCTATCTGGAATGGAAGGATCGCGGCGTGATCGTGCTGTGCCGCACCTCCAACGCCGGTGGTTCGGACCTGCAGTTCCTGGAAGTCGATGGCAAGCCGCTGTACCAGCACGTGGCCCGCCTGGTGGCCGAGAAGTGGAATACCAATGGCCAGTGCGGCCTGGTAGTGGGCGCGACCTTCCCCCACGAGCTGGCCCAGGTGCGCGCCATCATCGGCGACATGCCGCTGCTGGTGCCGGGCGTCGGCGCCCAGGGTGGCGATGTCGAAGCCACGGTCAAGTCCGGCAGGACCGCTGCCGGCACCGGCATGATGATCAATTCCTCGCGCGCCATCCTCTACGCCAAGCCGCAGGTGGGTGAAGATTTCGCCGCTGCGGCGCGCCGCGTGGCCATCGAGACGCGCGACGCCATCAACCAGTTCCGCTGATCTGGCGACCCCAAAAAAAACAGGCGGCGACTCCTTGCGGAGCGCCGCCTGTTTGCGTTGATAGCGGGGCTTATTTCACCCTTACTCCCCTTACTCCCCTTACTCGGCCAGCAGCTTGAGCAAGCCTTTCAGCGAATGCTCCACGGTCTGGGCGCGGACTTCCTGGCGATCGCCCTTGAAGACCAGGCGTTCGGTATAGGTCTTGTCGCCCACGCGCCAGCCGAAGCAGACGGTACCGACCGGCTTGCCGGGTACGGCACCGCCGGGGCCGGCGATGCCGGTGGTGGAGACCGAGACATCCGAACTGCTGTTGGCCAGCGCACCCTCGGCCATGGCGCCGGCGATCTCTTCGCTGACCGCGCCGTGCTGGGCGATCAGGGCTTCGGAGATATCCAGCAATTCATTCTTGGAAGCATTCGAGTAGGTCACGAAACCGCAATCGAACCATTCCGACGATCCGGCGATCTCGGTGATGGCGTGGGCAATACCGCCTCCGGTACACGATTCGGCAGTGGCAAGCAGCAGGCCTTTGGCCTTGAGCGTCTGGCCTACGCGGGTGGCCAGGTCTATCGTGGTATCCATGCGTGTCATCCTCGGCTGTGCCGCAGTCTCTGGCCATGTTGCCGGCAGGACTGCAGTCGGTTGATCATCGAACTGCACGGTCTAGCATACTCCCTTGTCGCCGGGAGTTGTTGCAACCGGCATGTCCGTCTTGCCTGCTTACCAGTAGGTGCGCCAGAAGGCAAACACCAGCAGGGTGTAGAAGGCCGCCACGATGTCATCCCACATCACACCGAATCCGCCCTTGAAGTGGCGGTCGAACCAGGCGATCGGCGGTGGCTTGACCATGTCGAAGAAGCGGAACACCACGAAGGCTGCAAGCTGGACCTTGGCGCTGGCCGGTGTCACCAGTACCAGCACCAGCCAGAAGGCGATGATCTCGTCCCACACCATGCTGCCGTCGTCGGGCGAATTGAGTGCCTGGCCGGTGCGCTGGCAGGCCCAGACGCCGATGATGAAGCCGGCCACGATGATGGCCATCCAGTTGCTTGCCGTGAAGACCTGCGGCCAGCGGGTGGTCAGCACCGCATAGGACAGCCATGCGAAGAGCGTGCCGGCCGTGCCCGGCATGATGGGCGAGAGGCCGCTGCCGAAGCCCTGGGCGATCCAGTGCGCCGGATGGGCCAGCATGAAATGCGAGGTCGGCTTGCGCTTCTTGGGGGCGGCGGGCGGGGGCGGGAAGGACGGGGTGGGGCCGGAAGCAGGGTTCATGTACGGAAATGGTCAAAGGAATCCGGAGTCTCTTGCCAGGGCTCGCCGGCGGCATCCAGCAGGCGCAGGCCCGGTTCGGCCTCGATGCTGCCGATGCGGGTCACCGCCGTGCCGGCTGCTTGCGCGGCCTTGTAGACGGCGTCGCGCTGGCGCACGGGGGCGGTGAAGCAGAGTTCGTAGTCGTCGCCGCCGGCGAGCGTGAAGCGGCGGTGCAGGTGCAGGTCACGCTGTTGCAGCACCGGACCGGCCGGCAGTACATCCACATCCAGCGTGGCGCCCACGCGCGAACGCGCAAGGATATGACCGAGGTCGCCGGCCAGGCCGTCGGAGATGTCGATGGCGGCATGGGCGATGCCGCGCAGGGCCAGGCCGAGTGCCACGCGCGGGGTAGGGGCGTGCATGCGCGGTGCGGCCTCTTGCAGTTCATCCGCATTGATCGGGAACTCCTGGCGGTAGCCGGCCAGTGCCAGGCGGGCGTCGCCCAGCGTGCCCGAGACCCAGATGTCGTCGCCCACGCGGGCGGCGTCGCGGCGCAGCGCCTGCTGCGGCGGCACCTCGCCGAAGACGGTGATGCTGATGGTGAGAGGCCCCTTGGTGGTGTCGCCGCCGATCAGCTCGCAGCCATGCGCATCGGCCAGTGCCAGCATGCCCTGCGAGAACGGTGCCAGCCATTGCGCATCAGCCTGTGGCAGGGCCAGCGCCAGCGTGAAGGCGATCGGATGGGCGCCCATGGCGGCCAGGTCCGACAGGTTCACCGCCAGGCATTTGTGGCCCAGCAGATGCGGATCGGCATCGGGGAAGAAGTGACGGCCACAGACCAGCATGTCGCTGGAGATGGCCAGCTGCATGCCCGGAGCCGGTGTCATCAGCGCGCAGTCGTCCCCCACGCCGAGTGCGGTGCGGCTGTCGGGAGCGGGCGGGCGGCTGAAGTAGCGCGCGATGAGTTCGAATTCGGAGAGCATGGCGCGATTGTAACCAATCCGTCACGGCTTCTGGAGCACAATCCATCTGACCCGTCCTGACAGCGATGTTGCGCTGCAGCGTAAGTAGGCGGATGCACTGGAAAGGCGCATGGGACGGCGTCAGGTTGCACTGCGCAAGGCGGCTAGGGGTTTTCCCCAATACCGGGTATGGCGCGATGCTGGCAGCCTGTCTGGCCGGAAATGAAGCTGTGCGCAACTTGCGCCTATCACACGATAAACGTACGTCATTTGTACCGTGAAAGGGCATGTTCGCGATCATCATGGATCATCGGTCGATGCCCGCAAAGCCAGTCCCGAAAAGGCTTTGCGCGGGGCAGCATGAGTTCGGTGGCCTATGATTGAGGGCCGACCTCTGCTAGAATCGACCCCCTTCGCAAGTCAACTAGAGAATACAGAGTTATGGATTCGATGATCAGTAAGAAAGAAGAAGTGCGTCAGCAACTTCGTCAGGCAGCGCTGGATTACCACGAGTTTCCGACCCCGGGCAAGATCAGTGTCACTCCCACCAAGCTGCTGACCAACCAGCGTGATCTCTCCCTCGCGTATTCTCCCGGCGTGGCCGCGGCCTGCGAAGAAATCGTCGCCGACCCGCTCAATGCCTTCCGCTACACCGCCCGCGGCAACCTGGTGGCCGTCATCACCAACGGTACTGCCGTGCTGGGCCTGGGCAACATCGGTGCGCTGGCCTCCAAGCCGGTCATGGAAGGCAAGGGCGTGCTGTTCAAGAAGTTCGCCGGCATCGACGTCTTCGACATCGAAATCAACGAGACCGACCCGGACAAGCTGATCGACGTCATCGCGG
>NZ_JBIUZW010000017.1:0-37946 GCF_044745245.1 Herbaspirillum sp. NPDC087042
ACCGAGAAGACCTGCTGGTCGTCCTCGCCGCGGAACATGAAGTACGTACGGAAATCCTCCCACGGCGCGGCGAGGTCGGCCTCGTCGTCCACGACGTACTTGAGCTCCATCTGGTCCAGGAGCTGCTTCACCAGGTCCTGGTCGGGGACGACGGGCCCGGACGGCGCACCGCCGGACTGCGGGCCCTGCTGAGCCCCGAAATTCGGAATCGAGGACGGGTCGATGCTCATCGTGAATCTTCCTTCGTACGGTTCCGGTCATCCTCCCCCATGCCGGGGCAGGGCTGGCAACCCCTGCCCCCGGGTATCCGCTGCGGGCTGACCGAATCCGGCCCGAGTGGCGTGGATCGGCCCTACTTCGCGGCCCCCACGATCAGCCCCTCCCCGAATCGGTCCACCCGAACCGTGTCACCGTCGGTCACTTCGCCCGCCAGGATCTCCTTCGCGAGCCGGTCACCGATGGCGGTCTGGATCAGGCGGCGCAGCGGGCGCGCTCCGTACGCCGGGTCGTTGCCCTCGTCGGCGAGCCACTGAAGGGCCTCGGGGGTGACGTCCAGGGTGAGGCGGCGGTCCGCCAGGCGCTTGGCCAGGCGGTCGATCTGGAGCCCGGCGATGTGGGACAGCTCGTCCTTGGTGAGGGCCGAGAAGACCACCAGGTCGTCGAGGCGGTTGAGGAACTCCGGCTTGAAGGAGGCCCGCACCACTTCCAGAACCTGCTGCTTCTTCTCTTCCGCGCTGGTCATCGGCTCGACGAGGTACTGGCTGCCCAGGTTGGAGGTCAGGATCAGGATGGTGTTGCGGAAGTCCACCGTACGGCCCTGGCCATCGGTCATGCGGCCATCGTCGAGCACCTGCAGCAGCACGTTGAAGACATCCGGATGCGCCTTCTCGATCTCGTCGAGCAGGATCACGCTGTAGGGCTTGCGACGTACGGCCTCGGTCAGGTAGCCGCCCTCTTCGTAACCGACATAGCCCGGTGGCGCGCCGATCAGGCGGGCCACGGAATGCTTCTCCATGAACTCGCTCATGTCGATGCGGATCATCGCCTCCTCGGTATCGAAGAGATAGGACGCCAGCGCCTTGCACAGCTCGGTCTTGCCCACGCCGGTGGGGCCCAGGAACATGAAGGAACCATACGGCTTGCTGGGGTCACCCAGACCAGCGCGCGAGCGGCGGATGGCGTCCGACACGGCCACGATCGCCTCGTCCTGGCCCACCACGCGCTCATGCAGCACGTCTTCCATGTGCAAGAGCTTTTCGCGTTCGCCCTGCATCATGCGCGAGACCGGGATGCCGGTGGCGCGCGCCACGATCTCGGCGATTTCCTCGGCACCCACCTGCGTGCGCACCAGCTTGGGCTTCTCGGTGGTCACGCCGGCGGCATCTTTCTTGTTCTGCACCTCCAGCGCGGCTTCGAGTTCAGCCAGCTTGCCGTACTTCAGCTCCGAGACCTTCTGCCAGTCGCTCTTGCGGGTGGCCTCTTCCATCTGCAGGCGCACCTTCTCGATTTCTTCCTTCAGTTGCTGGCCACCCTGGGCGGTCGATTTCTCGGCCTTCCAGATTTCTTCCAGGTCGGCGTATTCACGCTCCAGCTTCAGGATTTCTTCCTCGATCAGCTGCAGGCGCTTCTGCGAGGCTTCATCCTTCTCGCGCTTGACGGCTTCACGTTCGATCTTCAGTTGGATCAGGCGACGGTCGAGCTTGTCCATCACTTCCGGCTTGGAATCGATCTCGATCTTGATCTTGGCGGCAGCCTCGTCGATCAGGTCGATCGCCTTGTCCGGCAGGAAGCGGTCGGTGATATAGCGATGCGACAGCTCGGCCGCCGCCACGATGGCCGGGTCGGTGATATCGACGCCGTGGTGCACTTCATACTTTTCCTGCAGGCCACGCAGGATGGCGATGGTGGCTTCCACACTGGGTTCGTCGACCAGGATCTTCTGGAAGCGGCGCTCCAGGGCGGCATCCTTCTCGATGTACTGGCGATATTCGTCCAGGGTGGTGGCGCCCACGCAATGCAGCTCGCCGCGCGCCAGCGCCGGCTTCAGCATGTTGCCGGCATCCATGGCGCCTTCGGCCTTGCCGGCGCCAACCATGGTGTGCAGCTCATCGATGAAGACGATGGTCTGGCCTTCGTCCTGGGCGATTTCCTTCAGGACCGCTTTGAGACGCTCCTCGAATTCGCCGCGATACTTGGCGCCGGCCAAGAGCGCCGCCATGTCCAGCGACAGCACGCGCTTGGATTTCAGGCTGTCCGGCACCTCGCCATTGACGATGCGCTGGGCCAGGCCTTCGACGATGGCGGTCTTGCCCACGCCGGGTTCACCGATCAGCACCGGGTTGTTCTTGCTGCGCCGTTGCAGCACCTGGATGGCGCGGCGGATTTCATCGTCGCGGCCGATCACCGGATCGAGCTTGCCGGCACGGGCGCGTTCGGTCAGGTCCAGGGTGTATTTCTTGAGGGCTTCGCGCTGGCCTTCGTCCTGCTGCGAGGACACCGACGCACCGCCGCGCACGGCCTTGATGGCAGCCTCCAGCGACTTTCGGGTGAGACCGTTCTCGCGGGCTGCGCGGCCGGCATCGGACTTGTCGTCCGCCAGGCCCAGCAGCACCATTTCGCTGGCGACGAACTGATCGCCATGCTTTTGCGCTTCCTTGTCGGCCAGGTTGAGCAAGGCCATCAGCTCGCGACCGACCTGCACTTCGCCGCCATGGCCGGAAACCTGCGGCAGACGCTTGAGGGCGCCCTGCAAGGCGGTGGTGAGGCCGTTCACATTGACGCCGGCGCGCTGCAGCAGCGAGCGCGCGCCACCATCGTCCTGGTTCAACAGCGCCAGGATGAGATGGACCGGTTCGATATATTGATTGTCGTGGCCGACTGCCTGGGATTGCGCGTCGGCCAGCGCTTCCTGCAATTTGGTGGTGAGTTTGTCGAGACGCATGGTTCGCTCCAATTTTTCAATGTGATGAAAATTGGGCCACCGCTTTGATTTTCAAGCAATGATCGTGCCGCCAGATTTGATTTGCATCAGGTCGCCCATCGGAAGCATTTTGCCAAGTCCAATAACTTGCAAGACCGCCAGGCTCGGCATGCCGACATGCAACTACATGGCCCGTCCGGCCGCCACGCCCTGCATTTCCTCGCGCAGGTTGCCCAGGCGGTCCAGGGCCTGGTGGTCGTCCTCCAAGGACTTGTCCACGCTTGCATGCATCCAGTCGACCCAGGTGCTGATCTTGGCATCCAGATACTGGCGCGACGGGTACAGGGCATACACGCCCATGTTCTGCAGGCGGTGCTGCGGCAACACTCTTACGATGGTCCCGCTGCGCAAGGCATCCACGGCCGAATAGATGGGCAGGACACCGATGCCCATGCCCTCGCGGATGGCCGTCAGCATAGCCTCGGCCACATTGACCTGGAAATTGCTCTTCACGGCGATCACTGCCCCGCCGTCCGGGCCTTCCAGCACCCACTCGTCCAGCGGCGAAATGGGGCTGACCAGTTGCAGGCAGACATGATGAAGCAGGTCGGCCGGCTGCTGGGGTGCGCCGTACTTGTCCAGATACGCCGGTGAAGCGCACAGCATGCTGAAGGTGCTGCCCAGTTGCCGGTAGATCAAGCCCGAATCGGGCAATTCGCGCGCCAGCACCAGCGAAACGTCATAGCCTTCATCGAGCATGTCGGGGGTACGCTGGGCCAGGGTCAGCTCCACGGCCACATCCGGATAGCGCTTCTGGTAGCCCGAGATGGCCGGGATCACGTAACGCTGCCCAAAACTGGTCATCGCATGGATTCGCAAACGGCCCGAGGGCTTCACATAGGCCGCCCCCGCCTCGGCTTCGGCCTCCTCGACATAGGACATGATCTGCTGGCAACGCAGCAGATAGCGCTCGCCTGCCTCGGTCAGGGCAATGCGACGGGTGGTGCGGTTGAGCAGGCGGGTGCGCAGGTGGCGCTCCAGATCGGCCACGGCGCGCGAGACGTGGGCGGTGGTCAGGCTCATCTGCTGGGCCGCCTGGGTGAAGCTGCCGGCCTCCACCACGCGCACGAAGACGCGCATGTTTTGCAGGGTATCCATGGGTTTCCTATCAGTGAACCAGTGCTTTGCCAAATGCCACAACAGCGCTATAACTGCTGAACTTACCTGAAGCACTCGCATTTGACGCACCAGCGGATGACAGCATTGTTACCCAAAATGGAGCAATAATTATTGCAATATCCGAGATAAACAATTGCGAATCTGCGAATTTTTCGAAAAATAATTACAAAATATAATACATACCATCTGATATTTGCATATTTTTGGGTAATTCCATGAAACGCATCGCACTCCCCACACTGTCCGCCCTGACCGTCATTGCGCTATCGCTGACAATCGCCGGCTGCGCCGACCAAGGGGGCATCCATCCGCAATCCCAGGTACGCGACGTCGCCGCGCTCGATGTCGGCAAGGCCATCCGCCAGGCCGGTGCCGAAGCTGGCTGGCCGCAGCGCTCCTGGTGGCAGGCCTATGGCGATGCACAGCTGGATCAGCTGGTCACCCGTGCCGTGGCCGGCAATCCCAGCATGGCAGTCGCCGCCGCGCGGGTACGCCAGGCGCAGTCCATGGCCGTGGTCGCGCATGCCGGTGAATTGCCCAGCGCCCAGCTGGACGTGTCCGTGGGCCGCAAGGACTGGTCCGACAACGTCTACTACGGCGCCAGCTTCCGCGACAAGCTGACCTGGAACAACACCGCCACCCTGGGCCTGGCCTACAACGTCGACCTGTGGGACCGCAACAAGAACGCCACCGAGCGCGCCGAGGACGAGCTGCATGCCGTCGCCGCCGATGGCCGTGCCGCCCAGCTCGACCTGGAAGGCAATGTGGTGCGCACCTATGTGCAACTGGCGCTGCAATACGGCCTGCTGGACAACACCGAGGCCATGCTGCGCGAAGAGCAGAAGATCCTGGACCTGGCGCACCGCCGCTTCAAGGGGGGACTGGGCACCCAGCTGGAGATTACCCAGGCCGAAGCCCCGCTGCCGGAAACCCGGCGCCAGATCGAAGCCCTGCAAGAGAGCATCGCCCTGATCCGCAACCAGCTGGCGGCCCTGCTGGGCGCAGGCCCCGGTGCGGCCGACGGCATCACCCGCCCGACCCTGGCCCTGCAAACCGCCATGGGCCTGCCCAGCGCCCTGCCGGCCGACCTGGTGGGTCGCCGGCCTGACATCAGCGCGGCCCGCTGGCGCGTGCAGGCGGCCTCCAAGGGCATCGCCGTGGCCAAGGCAGCCTTCTATCCCAACATCAACCTGCTGGCCGGCATCGGCCCGACGGCGGCCGGTGGCGGTCTGTTCTCCTTCCTCAGCGGCCCCAACATGCAAACCACCTATGGTCCGGCGATCTCGCTGCCCATCTTCGAGGGTGGCCGCCTGCGTGGCCAGCTGGGAGCGGCCAGCGCCGGCTACGACCTGGAAGTGGAACACTACAACGCCCTGCTCTCGCAAGCCCTGAAAGGCATCGCCGACCAGGTCGTGACGCTGCAATCGGTGCTGCGCCAGCAGCAACAGGCACATGAATCGGTGCTGGCTGCGCAGAAGAACGTCGACATCGCCACCCACGCCTACCAGCGCGGCCTGACCGACTACCTCAATGTCTTGCATGCGCAAACCCAGTGGCTGCGCCAGCAACAGATCGTGCAGCAACTGCAGGCCCAGCAGCTCTCGGCCTATGCCGCCCTGCAGACCGCGCTGGGCGGCGGCATGGAGAGCGACGCTGCGCCGGTGGCCACGGCCGACACCGCCAAGGTGGCGCAATGAGCCAGCCCGCGCCCGGCCTGCCGTTCGGCAGCCAGCTCAAGGAGGCCGCCACCGACTGGTGGCGCAACGATGCGCCGACCTGGGTGTATGTCTTCAAGATGGTCTTCGCCGGCCTGCTGGCCCTGGGCGTGGGCTACGGCCTGGACCTGCAATCGCCGCGCTCGGCCCTCATCACGGTATTCATCGTGATGCAGCCGCAAAGCGGCATGATCCTGGCCAAGAGCTTCTATCGTGTCGTCGGTACCCTGATCGGCTCGGCCGCCATCGTGGTCTTCGTCGGCCTGTTCGCGCAGACGCCGGAGCTGTTCCTGCTGGCCTCGGCCCTGTGGATCGGGCTGTGTACGGTGGGCTCGGCGCACAACCGCAATTTCCGCTCCTACGGCTTCGTGCTGTCGGGCTATACGGTGGCCCTGATCGGCTTGCCGGCCGCGCTCAATCCGGCCATCACCTTTGACTCGGTGATGACGCGGGTCACCGAGATCATGGTCGGCATCGTCTGTGCCGGCCTGGTCAGCGCCCTGGTGTTCCCGCAAGCCAGTGCCACCGGCCTGGTGCGCGTCATCCGCGGTCGCTTCACGGCCTTCGTCGACCTCATCAGCGCTACCCTGGGCGGCACCACCGACCGCAAGCAGCTCGAAGCCACCAACGCCCGCTTCGTCGGCGACATCATCGGCCTGGAAGCGCTGCGCAGTTCGGCCATCTTCGAAGACCCCGAAGTACGCCTGCGCAGCGGTCGCCTGACCCGCATGAACAGCGAGTTCATGGCCCTGTCCACCCGCGTGCACGCCCTGCATCAGCTGATGAACCGCCTGCACGCCAACCCGGCTCCCGGCGCAAGCCTGGCCATCGATGCCATCTCGCCGTATTTCCGCGAAGTGCAGCCCCTGCTCACGCGTGCCAGCGGCGAGCCGGTGATGAGCGCGGTCGATGCCGCCGATGCGGCCCTCAAACTGGATGCCTACAAGCGCGAACTGCCGCGCCGGGTGCGTGCCACCCGCGGCCTGCTTGCGCCGGCGCTGGAGAGCGACAACGCCATGCTGGACTTCGACACCGCCTCGGAGCTGCTGTACCGGGTCATCGAAGAACTGCACGCCTATACCCTCACCTACGCCTCGCTGAACCAGCGCCACCACGAGCGCGAGCAATGGGAGCACTCCTACGCCTCCAAGACCAGCATGACCACGGCCCTGATCGCCGGCGCCCGCGCCGCCATCACGCTGCTGTGCCTGTCGGCCTTCTGGATCGCCAGCGGCTGGCCCAGCGGCGACGTCGCCGCCCTCAATGCGGCGGCCTTCTGCGCCATCACCTCGGCCGCGCCCGATCCGGCCAAGGCCACGCGCACGGTCGCCATCGGCGTGGTGTTTGCCGCCATTGCCGGCTATTTCTATACCTTCCACATCCTGCCGCGCCTGGATGGCTACTGGATGCTGGCCACGGCCCTGATGCCGGTACTGATGCTGGCCGTGTTCCTGACCACCAAACCCAACTGGGCCGGTTACGGGCTGGGGATCTGCATCTTCTTCCCCTTCCTGGCGGTGCCCGACAACTTTGCCCGCTTCAATGCCGCCGGCTACATCAACGAAGCGGTGGCGCTGATGGTCTCGCTCATCGTCACGGCCGTGGCCTTCATGCTGCTGCTGCCGCCCACCACCAACTGGACCGTACGCGTGCTGGAGAAGCAGCTGCGCAAGCAGGTGGTGGATGCCTGCTTCGGCAAGCTGGCCCACCTGGCCCTGAAGTTCGAGAGCGGCACGCGCGACCTGATGCACCAGATCACCATGCTCACCAGCAGCCGCCCGGCCCTGCGCCAGGTCGCACTGGGCTGGATGTTCGCCACCCTGGAAGTGGGTCACGCCATCATCGAATTGCGCACCGAACTCAATGGCATCCGCACCGAGACACCCGACCTGTTGCCGCCGTCGGCCCTGGCCGCGCTGAACCGCCTGCGTGACACCATTCCGGCACTGTTTGCGCGGCCCGATACGACCACGCTGGCCGCCGCCCTGGCCGCCAACGACCAGGCCATCGTCGAGGTGCAACACGCCATCGGTCCGCACTATCGCGAACGCAGCGAGCGCCATCGCCTGCAGCGTACGCTGAGCTATCTGCATTTCATCCGCACCGCCCTGCTCGACGAGCAATCGCCGCTGCATACCATGCGCGCCGGTGCCAACCAACAACCGGGAGCCCGTCATGCCGCGTGAGATTTCCTTCTTCGACGCCTACATTCCAACCGTGCTGCTGCTGGCAGTCCTGGCTGCCGCCCTCACGGTGGTGGTCGATCGACTCTTGGTGCGGGTGGGCTTCTATGCCCTGACCTGGCACCCGGCGCTGTTCCGGGTAAGCATGTTCGTCTGCTTCACGGCGCTCTTGGGCTTGTACGTGTATCGCTAGCGTCCTCGTCCTGCATCGTCGCGCACCATCCCACATCACTTACGAAAAGATAAAGAAACATTCAGGAGTAGTTCATCATGTCGGTCAAATCGATCTTCCGCCTCATCATCACCCTGGCCATCTTCGCCCTGGCCATCCTGCTGGCCTGGAGCCTGTGGCAGCACTACATGCTTTCCCCCTGGACGCGCGACGGCCGGGTACGCGCCGACGTGGTCAATATCGCCCCCGATGTCTCGGGCCAGGTGGTGCAATTGCCGGTACGCGACAACCAGCTGGTCAAGAAAGGCGACCTGCTGATGGAAATCGATCCGGCCCGCTATGAACTGGCGCTGCAACAGGCCGAAGCCGCCGTGACCGCCCGCCGTGCCGACCTGGACGTGCGCCGTGCCGATGTCGAGGCCCGCCGCGCCGATCTGGACATGCGCCGCGCCCAGGCCCGCCGTCGCGCCGATATCGATGCCCTGGTGGTCTCGCGTGAAGCGCGCGAAGACGCCGGCAGCCAGGTCACTGCTTCGCAGGCCCAGATGCAGGCCGCACAGGCCCAGTACCAGGGTGCCCAGGCACAGTATCAGGCGGCACTGGCCCAGCGTGATACCGCCAAGTTGAACCTGGAACGCACCAAGGTGTTCTCGCCGGTGGACGGCTACATCACCAACCTGAACGTGCGCCGTGGTGACTACGCCAGCGCCGGTGCGGCCAAGATCGCGGTGATCGACAGCCACTCCTTCTGGGTCTATGCCTACTTCGAAGAGACCAAGCTGCCGCTGCTGTCCATCGGTGACCACGCCAAGATCCAACTGATCAACGGCGCCACCCTCGCCGGCCATGTCGACAGCATCGCCCGTGGCATCTATGACCGCGACAACCCGCAAAGCCGCGAGCTGATCGCCGACGTCAACCCGACCTTCAACTGGGTGCGCCTGGCCCAGCGCATCCCGGTGCGCATCCACCTGGACCAGGTACCCGAGAATGTATTGCTGGCCTCGGGCCTGACCTGCACGGTGGTACTGGAACCGGGTAGCGGCAAGCAGCAAGGCGACAACAAGCACTAAGCGCTGACGCCCGACCGGAAGACCAAGAGAAAAGCGACCTCCCCTGCATGGGGAGGTCGCTTTTTTTACGTACGCTTGCGGGAGACGGCACCGACCGTCATGCCGACGGGCTTGAGCAGTTTCTCGGCGGTGGCCAGTGTGGGGCTGGACTCACCGCGTTCGATATCCTGCAGGGTACGCGCCGAGACGCCGCACAGCCGGGCGTATTCGGCGATGGTCAGGCGCAAGGTGGTGCGGATCTTGCGGACCACGGCAGGAATCGGCAAGGCAGGATCGGCGGCCAGTTCGTCGAACAGGACACGACGCTCTTCCAGTTGCTCGATGGGGGTAAGGGGCTTGAAGCGCTTGTCCATTCAGAGCGCCTCCAGCTGGCGGCACACCTGGGCCACGGTCGGCGCCAGTGGTGCCAGGAATGGCTCCTCGATGCCCAGGGCACGCGCATGCTCCAGCAGACCGGCCAGCGGCACTGCCATCTGCTGCACCGCCGCCCGCACCGGCGCCACCTCCACCTGCGCAGCCTCGCAGGCCTGCGCGATGGCGCTGGCCCATTGCGGTGCGCCGGCATCATCCTGCTCCCAGCGCATGCGTCGGGCGATGCCGTCCGGGTGCAGCCACATGGGCGCGAAATCGAACAGGGGTGTCAGACCGATCTGCCCTTGTGCATCTCTTCGGATGGCGGTGTTGCGGGCGTGATTATCCTTGTTGCGCAAGACGATATTGGCAATGTCACGGCGCAGATATTCGGCAATCTCGGCCACCGGATCGGTGGCTAGCTGCCCCAGCCGGGCGCAGGCGGCATTGTGCGAAGGCACGGCACCGAAGCCGCTCACCCCGCACAGCGACGCAATGCTTTCCTGTGCGTGGCGCAGCACCTGCCCCTCCCGCACCTCACGGTCGAAACGCGGAATGAACAAGGCCTTGCCGTGCAAGGCCAGCGGTGCATGGACCTGCAATCCGAGGCTGGCGGCCAGCGCCATGTAGGGGGCTTCCAGGCGCAGGATATTGGCCAGGTCAGGATCGGGACCACGACCGAACTTGACGATGTAGTGGCGCTCGGCCAGTTCGTCAGGCAGTGCGTGGTCGAGATAGAACAGGCCATCACGCGCACGCGTCATCAGGATCTTGGGCCATTCCCCCTGCACCCCCGATGAACCTGCCAGGAACAGTCCATGCTGGGCCAGATATTCGTTGAAATCCTCCGAGCGGGCGGCGATCTCGTCGATGCCGAATCCACGCAATTGTGGCCCGCTGCGCTCCTGCACCCATTGCCAGGCCTCCAGCACACGCAGGTTGCCAATCGGATTGCCAGCGCCCGCGCACAGCAGGGGCCAGTCGGCACTGGCCTCGGCCCGTTCGTCCAGCCCCAGCTGGCGCAGCAGCTCGCCACGTCCATAGCCTTGCGGCAGCAAGTCGATCAGGAAGGGAGGCCAGCCCGGCTCCTGGTGGCTATCGAAGTCCACCAGGCAATTGGCCGAAAAAGCCGCCGCATCTCGCCGGCCTTGATAGGCGACCACGTGGGCGGCGTCGTAAGCCAGGAAGGCCGGCGCGACCATGCCCTGCTCCATCGGGCCGATCAGGGATAGCGCGCCGGCATCGCGCCAGGCACCGTCGATATGCAGTTGTAGGGTGCAGGAAGTCTTCATATACACATCATACTATCACTAATATTGGCGTATTCCAGTCCAATCATGATAGTTTGATGTGTAAGCAATCCCGACCTACCCGGCAAACACCTGCCAGACCAGCCACACATTGGCCGCCGAGATGGCCGCAAAGAGGATCCAGGCCAGCGTGCTCACCCACCAGGCATTGACCAGCTCGCCCATCAGGTCGCGTCGGCTGGTCAGGCGGATCAGCGGATACATGGCAAAGGGCAGTTGCAATGACAGCACCACCTGGCTGGCCACCAGCAGCTTGCCCACCGAATGCGGCCCCAGTGTGAGCACGCCCACCAGTGCCGGTACCAGCGCCAGCGCGCGGGTGATGACGCGGCGCTGCCAGCACGGGATCTTGAGCTTCAGGAAGCCTTCCATGATGACCTGGCCGGCAATGGTGCCGGTAAAGGTGGAACTCTGGCCCGAGGCAAACAGCCCCACGCCGAACAGGACAGCAGCCATGGCCGAGCCGGTGATGGGGTCCAGCAGATGATAGGCCTCGTCCAGCTCGGCCACCTGGGTATGACCGCTCTGGTGGAAGGCCGAGGCCGCCAGGATCAGGATGGTGGCATTGATGACCATGGCGATCAGCAGCGACACCGTGGTATCGACCCGGGTGTAGCGCACCGCTTCCAGCAGGGACGCCGGATCGCGCCGCACGCTGCGCGTCTGCACGATGGACGAATGCAGGTAGAGGTTGTGCGGCATCACGGTGGCGCCGATGATGCCGATCGCCAGGTAGAGCGGCTCGCGACCGGAAATGGCCGTCAGCGACGGCACGAAGCCCTGCATCACGGCGTGCCAGTCGGCCTTGACGAAGGCCAGTTGCGCCAGCAGGCAGGCGGCAATCGTGATGACCAGGCCAAGGATGATGGCTTCCACCTGCCGGAAACCCCTGCCCTTCAAGCCGAGCACGATCAGGGTATCCAGCGCGGTCAGCATCACCCCCACCGGCAGCGATACACCCAGCAGCAGGTTGAAGGCCAGCGCGCAGCCCAGCACTTCGGCCAGGTCGCAGGCAATGATGGAGAGCTCGGCCAGCACCCACATACCGCGCCCGACCACGGGCGGGTAATGCTCGCGCGAATGGACTGCCAGATCCTTGCCGGTGGCGATACCCAGGCGCGCGCACAGGCATTGCAGCACGATGGCGGCCAGGCTGGAGAGCATCACCACGAACAGCAGCTGGTAGCCGAACTGCGAACCGGCCTGGATGGAGGTAGCCCAGTTGCCCGGGTCCATGTAGCCGATCGAGACCAGCAAGCCGGGACCGACATAGATGCGCAGCTTTTGCCAGACCGTGGCGCCGGTCGGCACGGCGACCGAACCGGCCACTTCGGAGGGACAGAAAGGTGCCGTCGCGGTCTGGGGCAAGCCCGGGATGCGCGGCAATCGGAAGGTAAATGGCAAGACGGTTTCCCCTCTGCTGGTGCGGATGGGCGTGCACGTTGCCGGGATCAGCGTCCCGGCCCGTGACGCCTTATTGTTTCCATTTGGCGAGCGCGCTGTCGTCGCTCTCGCGGGCATCGACCCAGCGCGCGCCTGCGGGCGTCTGTTCCTTTTTCCAGAACGGCGCCTGGGTCTTGAGGTAGTCCATGATGAATTCGCAGGCGGCGAAGGCTTCGCCCCGATGGGGCGAGGTGACGGCCACCAGCACGATCTGCTCGCGCGGCTGCATCGGGCCGATGCGGTGGATCACCAGCGCATCGAAGATGGGCCAGCGCGCCTTGGCCTGCTCGACGATCTGCTCCAGGGCGCGCTCGGTCATGACCGGGTAGTGCTCCAGCTCCATCTCGGAGACGGTGGCACCGTCGTTGAGATCGCGTACCGTGCCCACGAAGCTCACTACCGCGCCGACCCGGGGATTGGACAGGCGCAGTTGCGCTACTTCAGCGGAGAGATCGAAATCGGCAGTCTGGACGCGGACAGGCATGGCGGGGCAAGAGAATCAGGAACAAGCCCCGATTCTACCAGCGCCCGCCACACTGGCTAGACCAGCAAGCCCCACAGCACCAGCGTCATGCCCAGGCCGATGACCGACACCAGGGTCTGGATCACCGACCAGGTGGCCAGGGTCTGCTTCAGGTTCAGGCCGAAGTATTCCTTGACCATCCAGAAGCCGGCGTCATTGACGTGGCAGAAGAACACCGAACCCGCGCCGATGGCCAGGGCCATCAGCGAGTTGTGGGTGGCCGTCAGGCCGGCCACCAGCGGCGCCACGATACCGGCCGTGGCCGTGGTGGCGACAGTGGCCGACCCGGTGGCCTGGCGCAGCGCCACGGCGATGATCCAGGCCAGCAGGATCAGCGGCATGTGGGTACCGGCAGCGACCTTGGTGATGGTGTCGCTGATGCCGGCCGACAGCAGGGTCTGCTTCAGGCCGCCACCGGCGCCGATGGTCAGCAGCAGGCCGGCGATGGGCGGCAAGGCACGGCGCAACGTGGCACCGACGTCGAAGCGGCTGCTGCCCTGGCCCCAGCCCAGCACCACCACGGCGAAGAGCACCGTGACGGTCAGCGCGATGATGGGTTCGCCGAAGAAGTTGAGCATCTCGAACAACTCGGTCTTGGGCGTGACCCAGATGCGTGCCACGGTGCGACCCAGCATCAGGGCCACCGGCAACAGGATGGTCACCAGCGCGGCCAGGAAGCCTGGCTGCGACTGCCCTTCACGGGCGGTGAAGAGCTTGCCGATCTGGTCAGGCTCGGCCATGTTCAGGCGCGGTGCAAGGAAGTTGCCATACAGGGGACCGGCGATGATGACCGCCGGAATGGCCACGATGAAGCCCAGCAGCATGGTGGTGCCGAGGTCGGCGTGCAGTGCCGAGACGGCGATCAGCGGGCCCGGGTGCGGCGGCAGCAGCGCATGCAGCGTGGTCATGCCGGCCAGCGCGGGAATGGCCACGCGCATGATCGGCAGGTTGGAGCGGCGCGCCATCACGAAGATGATCGGTGCCATCATCACCAGCCCCACCTCGAAGAACAGCGGCAGGCCGACCACCAGGGCCACCAGCGCCATCATCCAGGGGATAACGCTGCCGCGCGCATAGCGCAGCAGCGTATTGACGATGCGGTCGGCCGCGCCGGACTCGGCCATCAACGCGCCCAGCATGGCGCCCAGGGAGATGATGATGCCGGCCTCGCCCAGGAGGCTGCCGGCGCCCTTGCTGAAGGCCTTGGCAATGTCTTCCAGCGGCAGGCCGGCGCCAATACCCGCCACGAAGGTGCCGATCAGGATGGAAAGGAAGGGTGCGATGGACAAGAAGCTGATCAATACCACGATGGCGATCAGTGCCGCCAGCGTCACCAGCAGCAACTGCGTGTCCTGGGCCGCCCACGCGGCCAGATGTGTCGAAATCAAGATGGTTCCTTCTTCAGGTGTGGATGAATGCGCATCGTTGAACGATGTCTTTTGCATCCCCTCCGCAGGCATGGTTGGCACATGGCTGGTCTCCTCCCAAAGAATCCGGATCCGGTATCCCGTGGCGGCTGGTCGATCAGGTCAGGTCTCGTGTCTTTTGCCAGACGCTGGCCAGCCACGGTTGCTGCTCGCGCGGCAAACCGTCAGGGCGGTAATAATGCCGCAATTCGGCAAATCCTGCTGCATGCAGATAACGGCGCCAGCCATCCAGGCTGTGCCAGACGCCGTAGCGCTGGCCGCTCCAGCCTTCCAGGTCGTCGCCGCGCGGGTTGGAGCTGAACAGGATGCCATCCGGCTTCAGGCTGGCCCGCAACTGGCCCAGCACGCGTGGCAGCTCGGCCGAGGGTATATGGAACAGCGAGGCATTGGCAAAGATGCCGTCGAAGCGCTGCGGGGGCAATTGCAGCTGGAGAAAATCCTGGTGCAGGACTTCACAGCCGGACGCCGCACTGGCCATGTCGACGAAGGCGCGGGTGCCGTCCAGGCCGACGGCCACATGGCCGCGCCGGGTGAACTCCACCAGATCGCGCCCGGGGCCGCAACCGAAGTCGAGAATGGTGAATGGCCCCTGCCCGGCCTCACCCGGCCGTGCCGCCAGTGCCTCCAGCAGCGCCGCCATGTTCTGGCTGACGTCATGGTCCCAGGTGCCTTCACGGAAACTCTCGGCGTTCTGGTCGTAGTGCGCCAGCGTGCCGGTGGCGGGATCGCGGTGCGCGCTCATGGCGACCTCAGCCCCCGGTGACAGGGGGGAAGAAGGCGACTTCGCCGCCGTCGGCGATCTCGGTATCGGCCTCGGTCATGTCATGGTCGTAGGCCATGCGCAGGTTCTTTTCAGGACCCAGCACCTCGGCCCAGATGCCGCCGCGGCCCATGAGGAAGGCGCGCACGTCGCCCACGGTCTTGACGCTGGCGGGCAGTTCGATGACTTCCTGCGAGGTCTTGAGGGCTTCGCGCACGCTGGCGAAGAAACGGAGTTCGATTTTCATGAGGGGAAATTCCTTGGTGGTTCAGTTGAGCAGGTGATCGAAGGCCAGGAACTGCACCATGTCGCCCGCCGCTATGGTCTGTCCGGGCGGATTGTCGACCAGGCCATCGGCCCAGGCGGTCGAGGTCAGCACGGCCGAGCCCTGGCTGGGGAAGAGGTCCAGCCCGCCCTGGGCATTGCGCCGCACGCGCAGGAATTCCTGGCGGCGATCGGCGCGCGGCCAGTCGAAGTCGGCGCGCAGCGTCACGGCCTGCGGCAGCACGGCCTCGCGTGGCAAGCCTTGCAGGCGCAGCAGGAAGGGCCGCACGAACAACAGGAAGGTCACGAAGGACGATACCGGATTGCCCGGCAGGCCCATGAAGAAGGCCTCGCCCTGCCCTGCATCCGGGCCACGGCGCACCTGGCCGAAGGCCAGCGGCTTGCCCGGCTTCATGGCGATCTGCCACATGTTGATGCGCCCTTCGGCTTCCACGGCCGGCTTGACGTGGTCTTCCTCGCCCACCGACACGCCGCCGCTGGTGATGATGAGATCATGCTCGCGTGCCGCCTCGCGCAAGGTCTCGCGGGTAGCGGCCAGATTGTCGGGCACGATGCCGTAGTCGCTGATCTCGCAGCCCAGTTGCTGCAACAGGCCGCGCAGCAGGAAACGGTTGGAATTGTAGATGGCGCCCGGCTTCAGGGCTTCGCCCGGCATGGTCAGTTCATCGCCGGTGAAGAACACCGCTACCCGCACGCGCCGCAGCACTTCCAGGCTGGCCTGGCCGATGGATGCCGCCAGTCCCAGCTCTTGCGGACGCAGACGGGTCCCCACTGGCAGGATGGTACTGCCCTGGCGGATATCCTCGCCCACATAGCGCACCCATTCACCGGGCTTGGGGAGATGGCGCACCGTGACGTGCTCGCCATCGACTTCGCAGGCTTCCTGCATGACCACGGCGTCGGCGCCGTCGGGCAGCATGGCGCCGGTGAAGATGCGCGCCGCCGTGCCGGCTTCGAGCGGCTGGCCCACATGGCCGGCCGGAATGCGCTGCGATACGCGCAGACGCGCCTGCCCCGAGGCACAATCGGCAGCACGCACGGCGTAGCCGTCCATCTGCGAATTGTCCATGCCGGGGACGTTGATCGGCGCCTGGACAGCTGCGGCCAGCACGCGGCCGCAGGCGTCCAGGGTCGCGACAGTCTGGTGGCCACTGACCGGCACGGCCGCGGCGAGCAAGGTATCGAGCGCCTGGCTTACGCTTTGCATGGGGGCACGGGCCGGTTTGTCGGAAGACGTGGTCGGGGGGACATTGGATTGCATGGCTGGCCTGTCTGGATGGAACCTGGAAGGAGCGCTGTCTTCATGGCGATACAGCGACCCGACATTCTAATGCAATCGGCCGCGCCTGGCGGCCCATGAAAAACGCCGTCCGGGCCGGTGGGCGCGGACGGCGTCATGCCGGGCTGCGGCGGGCTTACAGGCCGGTATGCTCGGCCACGAAGGCCTTCACACGGGCGGCCTCGGCTGGCACGACCTCAAAGCGCTGCGGCAGCGCTTCGATGTTCTCGAAGCCGGCCGGACGGTCGGCATCGCGGCCCAGGGCTTCGCGGATGGTTTCGTTGAACTTGGCCGGCAGTGCGGTTTCCAGCACGATCATGGTCACACCCGGGGTGAGGTGCTCACGCGCCACCTTGATGCCGTCGGCGGTGTGGGTATCGACCGTGATGCCATAGGTCTTTTCGGCGAAGCGGATGGTCTCCAGGCGATCGGCATGGGTGGAACGGCCGGAGGCGAAACCGTACTGGATCACGCTGGCGAATTCATCGCCGTCGCTGCCGGGCTTGCCGGTCAGGTCGAAGCCACCGGCGGTCTCGACCTTGTGGAACAGGGCCTTCACGCGTGCGCTGTCGCGACCCAGCAGGTCGTAGACGAAGCGCTCGAAGTTGGAGGCCTTGCTGATGTCCATGCTGGGGCTGCTGGTGTGGTAGGTCTCGGCCGACTTGCGCACACGGTAGACGCCGGTACGGAAGAATTCGTCGAGCACGTCGTTCTCGTTGGTGGCCACCACCAGCTTGTCGATGGGCAAGCCCATCATGCGGGCGATGTGGCCGGCGCAGATATTGCCGAAGTTGCCCGAGGGCACGGTGAAGGACACCTTCTGCTCGTTGCTGGTGGTCGCGGTCAGGTAGCCACGGAAGTAGTACACCACCTGGGCCACCACGCGCGCCCAGTTGATCGAGTTGACGGTGCCGATCTTCTTGGCGGCCTTGTACTCCAGGTCGTTGGAGATGGCCTTGACGATGTCCTGGCAGTCATCGAAGACGCCTTCGACGGCCAGGTTGAAGATATTGGGATCCTGCAGGCTGAACATCTGGGCCGTCTGGAAGGCGCTCATCTTCTTGTGCGGCGACAGCATGAAGACGCGGATGCCCTTCTTGCCGCGCATGGCGTATTCGGCGGCACTGCCGGTGTCACCCGAGGTGGCGCCGACGATGTTCAGTTCCGCGCCCTTCTTGGCCAGCGCATATTCGAACAGGTTGCCCAGCAGTTGCATGGCCATGTCCTTGAAGGCCAGCGTGGGGCCGTTGGACAGGCTCTGCAGCACCAGCTTCTTGCCATCCTGCTCCTGCAGCGTGCGCAGCGGCGTGATCTGGGCGGCATCCTCGCCGGCCCGGGTGTTGCGGTAGACGTCGGCGGTGTAGGTCTTGTGCGCCAGGGCCTTGAGGTCGGCCTCGGGGATATCGGTGGCAAATTTCTTCAGCACCTCGACCGCCAGGTCGGCATACGACAGGCTGCGCCACTGGTCCAGCTCGGCGCCGCTGACCTGCGGATACTGCACCGGCAGATACAGGCCGCCATCCGGCGCCAGGCCGCCCAGCAGGATTTCGGAAAAGGAAGGAGTTGCAGCGTGACCGCGGGTGGAAACGTAGTGCATGTCGATAGGAAGCGCCAAACAGGCGGCTGGGTGCGTGGAATAGGAGAATCGGAGGAAAGTCCACGATTATACGGCCAGCCGGCGCACTGCACAAAAGAACAGCGGCGCGGGCTCGTATTTCTTTTTGACACCATGCGCGTGAAATGACCTGAAACTTGAAATAAAGCGTTACCGGCCTTGAAAGCCGGCCATCGCCGGGCTATGCTGCGCCACTTCGTGCACTGCAATGCCTCATGTCTGCGCAATGTTGGCACGCTGGCCACGCCAAAGACAGTATTCAAACACTCAGGAAGGATGGAAACAGCATGACATTCAAGATCAAGACCCTGCTGGCAGCTTCTGGCCTGTTCGGCGCCCTGCTGGCGACCCTCCCGGCCCACGCCGAGAACTGGCAGTCGCTGGGTGGCTCGGACCAGGCAGAGCTGCTGGTGGACACCGACTCCATCATCGAGTCCGGTGGCGTCCGCGAAGCCTGGTCGCTGTGGAATTTCAAGCAGGCGCGTCCCAATGCCGGCGACAAGGACTTCCCCATGCTGAAGTCTTACAAGGACTTGCACCAGTACAACTGCAAGGCCGGCACCATGAAGCTGGCGCGCGAGATCATCTTTGCCGACGCTGATGGCAAGGGCGACAAGCGCGACCACAGCGATGCCCTCAAGGGCATGGAATTCGTCAAGCCCAAGCCGCTGTCGGTGGGCGACGCCATGCTGCAGGCGGTGTGCGGCTTCGAACTGAAGAAGTAAGCCCTGCCCGGCCGGCCAGCCCGGCCATGGTGGCAGCAAGAAAAAACGGAGCCCGCGGGCTCCGTTTTTTCATTCTAGCGGTGAGCCAGCTTAGCTCAGCTCTTCCAGACGGATCTTGGTGACCTTGCCCAGCAGGGTGGACAGGCCTTCGATCTTGGCAATGGCTGCCTCGATGTTCTTTTCCTGGGTCTGGTGGGTCAGCATGATGATATCGGTCTGCTGTTCACCTTCAGCCGGCTCCTTCTGCAGCATGGCGTCGATGGAAATCGACGAATCGGCCAGGATGCGGGTGACATCGGCCAGCACGCCAGCCTCATCGGCCACGTGCATGCGCAGGTAGTAGCTGGTGGTGACTTCGCTCATCGGCAGGACCGGGGTATCGGCCATGGCATTGGGCTGGAAGGCCAGGTAAGGCACGCGGTGCTCGGGGTCGGCAGTCGCCAGGCGGGTGATGTCGACCAGGTCGGCGATCACGGCCGAGGCGGTCGGCTCGGAGCCGGCACCCTTGCCGTAGTACAGGGTCTCGCCGACGGCGTCGCCACGCACCACCACGGCATTCATCGCCCCCTCGACATTGGCGATCAGGCGCGACGCCGGGATCAGGGTCGGATGCACGCGCAGCTCGATGCCATTGGCAGTCTGGCGGGTGATGCCCAGGAGCTTGATGCGATAGCCCAGTTGCTCGGCATAGGTGATGTCGCTGGCCTGCAGCTTGGTGATACCTTCCACATGGGCCTTGTCGAACTGCACCGGAATACCGAAGGCGATCGAGGCCATGATGGTCAGCTTGTGGGCCGCGTCCACGCCTTCGATGTCGAAGGTGGGGTCGGCTTCGGCATAGCCCAGGCGTTGCGCTTCCTTCAGGACCACGTCGAAGTCCAGGCCCTTGTCGCGCATCTCCGAGAGGATGAAGTTGGTGGTGCCGTTGATGATGCCGGCGATCCACTGGATGCGGTTGGCGGTGAGGCCTTCGCGCAGTGCCTTGATGATGGGGATGCCACCGGCCACGGCCGCCTCGAAGGCCACCATGACGCCCTTTTCCTGGGCTGCCTTGAAGATCTCGTTGCCGTGCGTGGCGATGAGGGCCTTGTTGGCCGTGACCACGTGCTTGCCGTTGGCGATCGCCTTGAGGACCAGGTCCTTGGCGATGCCATAGCCGCCGATCAGCTCGATGACGATGTCGATGTCGGGATTGCTCACCACCAGATTGGCGTCGTTGACAACCTTGACTTCTCCATTGGTCAGTTCGGTGGCGCGCTCGGTGTTGAGATCGGCCACCATGGTAATTTCAATGCCTCGGCCAGCACGGCGCGCAATCTCTTCCTGGTTGCGCTTGAGAACATTGAAAGTACCGGAACCCACGGTGCCGATGCCGAGCAAACCTACTTTGATGGATTTCATATTGTCTTCGTGGTTGGTGAAAAATGACCGTCCTGCGCTCCCTACGCCCAGGACGGGTACTGCAAGAACTCAGGCCGTGCCGTGGCGGCGACGATAGCCTTCCAGGAAATGGGCGATACGGCCCATGGACTCGGTCAGGTCGTCGGTATTGGGCAGGAACACCACGCGGAAGTGGTCGGGCGTGGGGCAGTTGAAGCCGGTGCCCTGCACGATCAAGACCTTTTCCTCGGCCAGCAGCTCATAGGCGAATTCCTGGTCATCCTTGATCGGATAGATCTCCGGATCCAGGCGCGGGAACATGTACAGGGCCGACTTGGGCTTCACACAGCTCACGCCGGGGATGTCGGTGAGCAGCTTGTGGGCCAGGTCGCGCTGCTTGGTCAGGCGACCTTGCGGGCCGACCAGGTCGTTGATGCTCTGGTAGCCGCCCAGCGCGGTCTGGATGGCGAACTGCCCCGGCGCATTGGCGCACAGGCGCATCGAGGCCAGCATGTTGAGGCCTTCGATATAGTCGCGGGCATGCTTCTTCTCACCCGAGACCACCATCCAGCCGGCACGGTAGCCGCAGGAACGGTAGTTCTTGGACAGGCCGTTGAAGGTGATGAACAGCACATCATCGGCCAGCGACGCCAGCGAGGTGTGGGTGTTGCCGTCGTAGAGCACCTTGTCGTAGATCTCGTCGGCCAGGATGATCAGCTGGTGCTGGCGCGCCACTTCGATGATCTCCTTCAACACGTCCACCGAATACAGCGCACCGGTCGGGTTGTTGGGGTTGATGACCACGATGGCCTTGGTGTTGGGCGTGATCTTCTTCCGGATGTCGGCGATATCGGGCTGCCAGCCTTGCTGCTCGTCGCAGACGTAGTGCACCGGGGTGCCGCCGGAGAGGCTCACGGCAGCCGTCCACAGCGGATAGTCGGGCGACGGCACCAGCACTTCGTCGCCGGTGTTGAGCAAGGCGTTCACGCTCATGACGATCAGCTCGGAGGCGCCATTGCCCAGGTAGATGTCATCGATGGTGACGCCTTCGATCTTCTTCTGCTGGGTGTAGTGCATGACCGACTTGCGCGGCGCGAACAGGCCCTTGGAATCGGTATAGCCGGAGGCATTGCCCATGTTGCGGATCATGTCCTGCACGATCTCGTCTGGGGCGTCGAAGCCAAAGGCGGCCAGGTTGCCGATGTTGAGCTTGATGATCTTGTGGCCCTCTTCCTCCATCTGCCGTGCCTTTTCCAGCACGGGACCACGAATGTCGTAACACACATCTGCCAGCTTCTTGGATTTCTGAATCTGTCGCACAGCTCTTCCTCGTCCTCTAATCATTTCGACACGGCCCGCATCCGGATGCTCCGGTGGACCAGATTGCGCTGGCGCGTCGGCGGATCCGGAACCTTTGTGGCCCCGGCCTCTCCATCACGACGCGTCCCCATGCATTTTGCTGCCTGGCGTCCTAGCTCCCGGGTACGCTGCAGTGCAATACAAAGCACCTGCAAAGCGGCTGCGGGAGCAGCCCCAAAGGCTTGCCGGGAACCGGCCATTTTGCCCAAAGCTAAGCATTTTATCAATCAAATAGGCGTGCGTCGGGTAAGGAAACGGCTACAATGCTGCACTTTACGATCAAGTTGCTGCGATGCATGTCGGAATGACATCCCGGCCTGGCCACCACCCGTGACCCGGCTGCCCCGCAACCCATCCTGCCGATCCTGCGATGAAGCTCCACTCAACCGAAACCAAGCAATACCAGACCGTCACCGCCTACGATGAGGATGGTGTCGAGCTCAATGCGATCCGTTTCACCAGCAGCCTGCTGGTCCTGCCCGAAAGCGAACCGGTGCCGTGGGCGGTCGACAGCTTCGAGGCGCTCACCAGCGCGCATTTCGAGCAGATCGACGCCACCGCGCCGGACGTGGTGATCCTGGGCACCGGCGAGCGCCAGCGCTTCGTCCACCCCAAGCTGACCACGGTGCTGACCGCGCGCCGCATCGGCGTGGAATGCATGGACAACCAGGCTGCCTGCCGCACCTACAACATCCTCATGGCCGAGGGCCGCAAGGTGGCGCTGGCACTGATCATCGCCCCGCCCGCCTGAGTGCGTCCCTGCGGCCACAAGAAACCCAAGAAAACGCATCAATACGCAAAACACGCACAAGGAAACGCTGTCAACAATGCGCGAACTGTATAAATCCAAGGCGTTCGTCTGGACGCTCCTCATTCTCTTCCTGCTGGCCTGGTTCTGGATGCTGGGCGCGCGCGTCCTGGTCCCCACCGATGAGGGCCGCTACGCCGAAATGGCACGCGAAATGGTGGCCACCCAGGACTGGATCACCACCCGTCTGAACGGCATCAAGTATTTCGAGAAGCCGCCCCTGCAAACCTGGATGAACGCCATCACCTTCGAGCTCTTCGGCCTGGGTGAATGGCAGGCACGTCTGTGGACCGGCCTGTGCGGCTTGCTGGGCATCGGCCTGGCGGGCTATACCGGCAGCCGCATCTTCAGCGGCCGGGTCGGCTTCTATGCCACGCTGGTGCTGGCGTCCAGCTTCTTCTGGGCGGGCATGGGCCACATCAATACGCTGGACATGGGCCTGTCGGGCATGATGACCATCTCGCTGTGCGCCCTGCTGATGGCACAGCGCGATGGCGCCTCGCGCGAGAGCCAGCGCAACTGGATGCTGCTGTGCTGGGCCGGCATGGCCCTGGCCACCCTCTCCAAGGGCCTGATCGGCATCGTGCTGCCCGGTGCGGTACTGGTGCTGTACACCCTCTTCGCCCGCGACTGGGCGATCTGGAAGCGCCTGCACCTGGTCAAGGGCCTGCTGCTGTTCTTCGCCATCTGCACTCCCTGGTTCGTGGCGGTGTCGCTGCGCAACCCGGAATTCCCGCAATTCTTCTTCATCCACGAGCACTTCCAGCGCTTCACCACCAAGATCCATAGCCGCACCGGTCCCTGGTATTACTTCATTCCCATCCTGGTGCTGGGCATCATCCCCTGGCTGGGTGTGTTCTTCCAGAGCCTGTGGCGAGGCACCCACGAGCAGCGTGATACCGCCGGCTACAACAGCCTGAACGGTGGCCGCTTCCAGCCCAAGCGGCTGCTGCTGGTGTGGTCGGTGTTCATCTTCGTGTTCTTCAGCATCTCGGACTCCAAGCTGCCGTCCTACATCCTGCCGATCTTCCCGGCGCTGGCCCTGCTGATCGCCTGCTACCTGGAAGAAGCCGACCACAAGGCCCTGGCCTGGGCGGGTTCGCTGGTGGCCCTGCCGGCCGCCGTCGGCCTGGCCTTCATCCCGCGCGTGCCGTCGCTGGCCAAGGATGCCTATTCGCTGCCGCTGATCGAGGCGCACGTCCCCTACATCTACGCGGCCACGCTGATCTTCTTCGTCGGCGGCATCGCCGCCATCCGCCTGGCGCGCCAGCACAAGGACTGGGCCGTCACCGCCCTGGCCGTCAGTGCCTTTGCCGCCGGCCAGCTGCTCATGCTGGGCCACGACCCGCAAGGCCGCTACTCGGCCGGTGTTGACTACGTGCCGGCGCTGCAGGCCGAGCTGAAGCCGGAAACCCCGGTCTACCTGGTGGGCCGCTATGAACAGGCACTGCCCTTCTACCTGCGTCGCACCATGATCCTGGTGCAGCATGCCGATGAAATGGAGTTCGGCCTGAAGCAGGAGCCGCAACTGTGGCTGCCGACCATCGACGCCTTCGTGGCGCAGTGGGTGGCCGACAACGGCGCCGGCAAGAAGGATATCGCCATCATCGACCCCAAGATCTACCAGCAATTGCAGGAACGCAAGCTGCCCATGCGCCTGATCGGCCAGGATCCGCGCCGCGTGATCGTGGCCAATGATCCGGCGCCCGAAGTGACGACAAAGAAGGCGGGCAAATGAACCTGACCACCTTCGGCTTCATCTTCGTCGGCATCTGCCTCAATGCCGTGGCGCAACTGCTGCTCAAGGCCGGCACCAATGCCGTGGGCGCGATCCATCTCACAGCCGAGAACTGGTTCGCCACCGGCCTGAAACTGGCGACCCAGCTGCCCATCATCGGCGGCCTGAGCTGCTACGTGATCTCGGTGGGCGTCTGGATCATCGGCCTGTCGCGGGTCGATGTAACCATTGCCTACCCGCTGCTGTCACTGGGCTACATCATCAACGCCGTCGGCGCCTGGTACTTCCTGGGTGAGGCGATCTCCCTGCAGCGCCTCCTGGCCATCGGCGTGATCATCGTCGGCGTGGTCTTGCTGACCAGAAGCTGATTTACAATAGCGAGCTGCCGTTCGCCGGGGCTTCCCGGGAGCGGCCGTGGCGAGGCGCCTGCCCGCCCCACCCAATAACATCGTCTGACCGGATTCCACAATGAGCCTGCCCTTCCTGCCTTTTGCCAAACCCACCATCGATGAACCCACCATCGCCGCCGTCGGCGAGGTGCTGCGTTCGGGCTGGATCACCAGCGGCCCCAAGGTGCAGGCGTTTGAAAAGGCCTTGTCGGACTACCTGGGCGGCCGCATCGTGCGTACCTTCAACTCCGGCACCTGCACCATGGAGATCGCGCTGCGCATCGCCGGCATCGGTCCCGGCGACGAAGTCATCACCACCCCGATCTCCTGGGTCGCCACCGCCAACGTGATCCTGGAAACCGGCGCGACTCCGGTCTTCGCCGATATCGATCCGATCACCCGCAACATCGACCTGGACCGCCTGGAAGCCGCCATCACCCCGCGCACCAAGGCCGTGATCCCGGTCTACCTGTCCGGCCTGCCGGTCGACATGGACCGCCTGTACGCGATTGCCGCCAAGCACAAGCTGCGCGTGGTGGAAGACGCGGCCCAGGCACTGGGCTCGACCTGGAACGGCAAGCGCATCGGCGCCTTTGGCGACTTCGTCTCCTTCAGCCTGCAGGCCAACAAGAACATCACCAGCTCCGAAGGTGGCTTCCTGGTGCTCAACAACGCCGACGAGGCACGCCTGGCCGAGAAGTATCGCCTGCAAGGCGTCACCCGCAGCGGCTTCGATGGCCTGGAAGTGGATGTCCTGGGCGGCAAGTTCAACATGACCGACGTGGCCGCCGCCATCGGCCTGGGCCAGTTTGCCCACATCGACGCCATCACTGCCCATCGCAAGGAGCTGGCGCGCCACTACTTCGCCTGCTTCGGCAACGATTTCGAAGCGCAATACGGCGCCCAGCTGCCGGTGGCTGACTTCGAGAACTCCAACTGGCACATGTTCCAGCTGGTGCTGCCGGAGCGCATCACCCGCGCCGCCTTCATGGAAAAGATGATGGAGCAGCAGGTCGGCATCGGCTATCACTACCCGGCCATCCACCTGCTCAAGCTGTATCGCGACCGCGGCTTCAAGGAAGGCATGTTCCCGGTGTCTGAACGCGTGGGCCAGCGCATCGTCTCCTTGCCGATGTTCAATGCAATGAGTAAAGATGACGTTGTCCGCGCAGTCGAAACGGTAAAATCGGTACTTCGCTGATTTATTGCCGAATTGACACAAAAATTCGGCATAATTCAATGTAATTCGCTTTAATTGCATTTTTATTGCATTATTGCAACATCGTAGTTCCCTTGGTATCAAGCGGGCCTGAACGCCGCGACAACAATCAGTCGCGGTGCATCGGGCCTTTGATTTATTTCAGTACAAGCATTTCAAGCATTTGATGAAACCAGAACTGTCCGTCGTCATCCCGGTATACAACGAGGAATCCGGGCTATCCAAGCTGTTCGAGCGCCTGTATCCGGCGCTGGACGCGCTGGGCTACAGCTATGAAGTCATCTTCGTCAACGATGGCAGCCGCGACCGCTCGGCCGGCATCCTGGCCGAGCAATATCGCTTGCGCCCGGATGTCACGCGCGTGGTCCTCTTCAACGGCAACTATGGCCAGCACATGGCCATCATGGCCGGCTTCGAAGCCACCCGTGGCGACGTCGTCGTCACCCTCGACGCCGATCTGCAGAACCCGCCCGAAGAAATCGGCAACCTGGTGGCCAAGATGCGCGAAGGCTACGACTACGTCGGCTCGATCCGCCGCAAGCGCCAGGATTCGGCATGGCGCACCTACGCCTCCAAGGCCATGAACCGCCTGCGCGAAAAGATCACCCGCATCAAGATGACCGACCAGGGCAACATGCTGCGCGCCTACGGCCGCAACGTGATCGATCTGGTCAACAAATGCCGCGAAGTCAATACCTTCGTCCCGGCGCTGGCCTATACCTTCGCCCGCAAGCCGACCGAGATCGTGGTAGAGCACGAGGAACGCTCGGCGGGCGAGTCGAAGTATTCGTTCTACAGCCTCATCCGTCTCAACTTCGACCTGGTGACCGGTTTCTCGCTGGTGCCGCTGCAGTTCTTCTCGCTCCTGGGCATTGGCCTGTCGTTCGCCTCGGCGGCGCTGTTCATCCTGATCGTGCTGCGCCGCCTGCTGATCGGCGCCGAAGTGGGCGGTGTCTTCACCCTCTTCGCGATCACCTTCTTCCTGATGGGCGTGATCCTGTTCTCGATCGGCCTCCTGGGTGAATACATCGGCCGTATCTACATGCAGGTGCGTGCGCGCCCGCGCTATGTGGTGCAGGCCATCCTCGAGAAATCCTCTGAAGAAGACAGTCAAACATCATGAACGCCGTCGTCTTTGCCTACCATGACGTGGGTGTGCGCTGCCTGAAGGTCTTGCTCGCCCGTGGCGTGCAGGTCTCCCTGGTGGTCACCCACGAAGACAGCGCCAGCGAGAACATCTGGTTCGGCTCGGTGGCCGGGGTCTGCCGCGAACATGGCATCACCTGCATCACCCCCACCGATCCCAAGTCGCCGCAACTGCTGGCCCAGGTCCAGGCTGCGCAGCCGGACTTCATCTTCAGCTTCTACTATCGCCATATGCTGCCGGTGGAAGTACTGGCAGTGGCCAAGCACGGTGCCTACAACATGCACGGCTCGCTGCTGCCCAAGTATCGCGGCCGCGTGCCGATCAACTGGGCGGTGCTGCACGGCGAGACCGAAACCGGCGCCACCCTGCATGAAATGACCGTCAAGCCGGATGCCGGCGCCATCGTGGCCCAGACCTCGGTGCCCATCCTGCCCGACGATACCGCCCACGAGGTATTCGGCAAGGTGGTGGTGGCGGCCGAACTGACGCTGTGGAACGTGCTGCCGGCGATGCTCTCGGGGCGTACGCCCAACATGCCCAACGACTTGTCCAAGGGCAGCTACTATGGTGGTCGCAAGCCCGAAGATGGTCGTATCGACTGGCGTCGTACCGCCCGCGAGGTGCACAATCTGGTGCGCGCGGTGGCGCCACCGTATCCAGGTGCCTTCGAGGAAATCGCGGGTGATAAAATTACGGTCACGAGAACCCGGCTGGTTCCGCCATCGGCCCATCCTGCCCTGCAGCGGGCCCATGGCATGCAGGACAAGTTCTTCGAAGGCGGCAAGTTGTACGCGCGTTGTGGCGATGGCAACTTCCTCCAGATCCTGGGCATCCAGATCAATGATCAGGATGCTTCGCTCAACAATTACCTGAAATACATGGCCTCCTGAAGTCCGGCCATTCACCAAGCTCTCAACATTATGAAAAAAGTCCTCATTCTCGGCGTCAACGGCTTCATCGGCCACCACCTGTCCAAGCGCATCCTGGAAACCACGGATTGGCACGTCTACGGCATGGACATGATGACTGACCGCATCACCGACATTCTGGAAAACGAGGCCTACAAGTCGCGCATGCACTTCTTCGAGGGCGACATCACCATCAACCAGGAATGGGTCGAATACCACGTCAAGAAGTGTGACGTGATCCTGCCGCTGGTGGCCATTGCCACCCCCTCGACCTACGTCAACGCCCCGCTGCGCGTGTTCGAGCTGGACTTCGAAGCCAACCTGCCGATCGTGCGTTCGGCCGCCAAGTACAAGAAGCATCTGGTCTTCCCCTCGACCTCGGAAGTCTATGGCATGTGCCATGACGAGGAATTCGATCCGGAAGAGTCCGAACTGATCTGCGGCCCGATCAACAAGCCGCGCTGGATCTACTCCTGCGCCAAGCAGCTGATGGACCGCGTGATCTGGGGCTATGGCATGGAAGCCAACCTGAACTTCACCCTGTTCCGTCCGTTCAACTGGATCGGCGCCGGCCTGGATTCGATCCACACCCCCAAGGAAGGCTCGTCCCGCGTGGTGACCCAGTTCTTCGGCCATATCGTCCGTGGCGAGAACATCTCCCTGGTCGACGGCGGCCTGCAGAAGCGCGCCTTCACCTACATCGACGACGGTATCGACGCGCTGATGAAGATCATCGCCAACGAAGGTGGCGTAGCCACCGGCAAGATCTACAACATCGGCAACCCGGTCAACAACTACTCGATCAAGGACCTGGCCGACATGATGTTGAAGCTGGCTGCCGAGTACCCCGAGTACGCCGACACTGCCAAGGACGTCAAGCTGGTGGAAACCACCTCGACCGCCTACTACGGCAAGGGTTACCAGGACGTGCAGAACCGCGTCCCCAAGATCACCAACACCTGCGAAGAACTGAACTGGGCGCCCAAGACCACCATGGCCGACACCCTGCGCAACATCTTCGACGCCTACCGCAGCCAGGTGGCTGAGGCGCGCGCCCTGGTGGACTGATCTTTTCTTCAGCTCCGCCTCCTGCAAACCGCGCCTCTGGCGCGGTTTTGCTTTTGGGACGACGACGCGATTGCCAGCGCATTGTCTTTTCATCAAGTAACAGATGGGCCTGAGCGCCGAAAATGAGGCTGTATGCTGCGTTGCTGCATATTGTTCTATCCGGCGCGCAATGCTAGTCTCACATACCAGCATGGCCGGGGCGACAAGCGCCCCAGCACCTGCAACAACAGGACGGCGCATGACCGTCCACCCTCTTCCGGTTCTTCACCTTGCCCAAACTCACTCTCAAGATCGACGCCGACACCTACCGCGGTACCCGCGTGGGCGTTCCCAACCTGATCAGCCAGCTGCGCCGCCATGGTGCCGGCGCCACCTTCCTGTTTTCGCTGGGCCCGGATCACACCGGCTGGGCGCTCAAGCAGATCTTCCGCCCCGGTTTCTTCAGCAAGGTCTCGCGCACTTCGGTGGTCGAGCACTATGGCCTGAAGACCCTGATGTACGGCACCCTGCTGCCGGCCCCCGACATCGGCAAGACCTGCGCGCAATTCATGCGCGATGCCTACGATGCCGGTTTCGAATGCGGCATCCACACCTGGGACCATCGGGTCTGGCAGGATGACGTGCGCACCGCCAGTACCCAATGGACCACCGAGACCATGCAGCAGTCCTATGGACGCTACCATGACATCTTCGGCCATGCGCCGCGCACCCATGGCGCCGCCGGCTGGCAGATGAACGACCATGCCTTCGTGCAGCTGGACCAGTTTGGCATCGCCTATTCCTCCGATGGACGCTCGCAGCTGCGCGACGATGGCCGCCTGGCCGACCCCGATGCCGGCCCGCACCGCCTCTCCGCCTTCGGCAAGCCGCTGTCGTGCGTGCAGCTGCCGACCACCTTGCCGACGCTGGATGAAATCCTCGGTCGTACCATTGGCGGCAAGATGATCGATGCCGGCAATGCAGCGGAATTCCTGCTGCAGCTGACCAAACAACCGCGGGATCATGTCTTCACCCTGCACGCAGAGCTTGAAGGACAGAAACTCGGCCCCATTTTCGAACGACTGCTCGCCGGCTGGCGCGCCCAGGGATACGAACTGGTCTCCATGGGTGACTACTACGAGAGCATCAAGAATGATGTCCTGCCCATCCTGCCGATCAGCTGGGGCGAATTGCCCGGCCGTTCGGGCGAGATGATCGTGCAGGCCATGTAAGCCGGCGGCACACGCAATCCACCAACGAAGACTTCACCTACGGGGCGCCACTTTGACCGACAGACCATCCATCCTGAACAAGACCGTGCCCGAATTCTCGGCGGCCATGACCAGCGGCAAGACTTTCCAGCTGTCCGACTTCCAGGGCAAGAACCTGGTGCTGTACTTCTACCCCAAGGACAACACGCCCGGCTGTACCACCGAGGGCATGCAGTTCCGCGACCTGCATCCGCAGTTCCAGCAGCACAATACCGAGATCTTCGGTATCAGCCGTGACAGCCTGAAGTCGCACGAGAACTTCAAGGCCAAGCTGGGCATGCCCTTCGAACTGATCTCCGACCCCGACGAAACGCTGTGCGCCATGTTCGATGTCATGAAGATGAAAAACATGTATGGCAAGCAAGTACGCGGCGTCGAGCGCAGCACGTTTGTGATTGACGGATCCGGCAAAGTGGTGAAAGAATGGCGTGGAGTGAAGGTTCCTGCCCACGTGGATGAGGTACTGGCCTTCATCACTACCCTGGCCTGACAAGCGCGTGATGCAGCCTCGTTGTTGCGTCGCAAGAGCCCACGAGGCTCGTGGGCGCCCACCGAGGCGCCGCACTGGTCAAGGCCGCGAAGGAAATGCCTGGCAAGCGTTTCCAACGCGTTCGAAAAATGCGGTCAAACGATACAAGCCATTGAATTCAAATAGAAAACCGTTTGCTGGGAGCCGTTTCAGGTTAAGGCCCAAGGCCTGCCGAAACGGCTTTTTTACTTTTCAATTTGCCGTCCACCCTAATCAAGCCCTCGCCTGTACCCGGCCTGCCCCGCTTTCGACTGCGTTCGAAGGCAGGACTGGCCGTGGCAAGGGCTTCATTAGACCCCGCGGCGCCGTCACTTTGTCCCTCCCTTTGCTGTCTGTCTTACCGTATCACCTGTTCGCTCTGACAAAGCGGTGTTTTATTCATCCACTTCCGAGGTCCTGATGCCCCTGCCCAAAATGCCGAGCAAACCAGCTTCGATGCTGTCTCCCGAGGACTATCCCAAGGCCGATCGCAACAAACCTGTCAAACCGAACATCACGCTAGTCGAAACGCCTGCCGCTGCACCACAGGAAGTCGCTGTTGCCGTCGCCGTCCCCGAGATCGCGGCGCCCCGCGCCCGCATCACCGGCAAGACCGCTGCCGTCGCCGAAAAACCCAAGGCTGCGCCCAAGAGCGTCGCGCCGCGTGCCAAGTCGCCCACCAGCCGTGTGGCCGACAAGCTGGGCCAGTCCAAGCTGTTCGTGCTCGATACCAATGTGCTGATGCACGACCCGACTTCGCTGTTCCGCTTCGAGGAACACGATATCTACCTGCCCATGGTCACGCTCGAAGAGCTGGACAATCACAAGAAGGGCATGTCCGAAGTCGCGCGCAATGCACGCCAGATCTCGCGCTCCCTGGATGCGCTGGTGTCCGATATCGCCGAGGACGCAATCGACCTGGGCATTCCCCTGTCCAAGCTGGGCAACAAGGATGCCAAGGGTCGCCTGTTCTTCCAGACCAAGCTGCAGAATGCGGCGCTGCCCGAAGGCCTGCCCGAAGGCAAGGCCGACAACCAGATCCTGGGCGTAGTGCGCGCGCTGGACCAGCAGTATCCGGAACGCCCGGTGGTGCTGGTGTCCAAGGACATCAACATGCGCCTGAAGGCGCGTGCCATTGGCCTGCCCGCCGAAGACTACTTCAACGACCATGTGCTGGAAGATACCGACCTGCTGTACTCGGGCATCCAGCAATTGCCGGATGACTTCTGGAACAAGCATGGCAAGGGCATGGAATCCTGGCAGGAAAGCCGCCATGGCAGCAGCTACACCTACTACCGGGTCACCGGTCCGTACGTGCCCTCGCTGCTGGTGAACCAGTTCGTCTTCATCGAGCCCAAGAATGGCGAACCGGCCTTCTACGGCCAGGTCAGCCAGATCAACGGCAAGACCGCCGTGCTGCAGACCCTGCGTGACTTCGGCCATGCCAAGAACAGCGTCTGGGGCATCACCGCCCGCAACCGTGAGCAGAACTTCGCGCTGAACCTGCTGATGAACCCGGAGTGCGACTTCGTCACCCTGCTGGGCCAGGCCGGTACCGGCAAGACCCTGCTGGCGCTGGCCTCCGGCCTGGCACAGGTACTCGAAACCAAGCTCTACAACGAGATCATCGTCACTCGCGTGACGGTGCCCGTGGGCGAGGATATCGGCTTCCTGCCGGGTACCGAGGAAGAGAAGATGGGGCCCTGGATGGGTGCCTTCGACGACAACCTCGAAGTGCTCAACAAGTCCGATGGCGATGCCGGCGAATGGGGTCGTGCAGCCACCCAGGATCTGATCCGCTCGCGCATCAAGATCAAGTCGCTGAACTTCATGCGCGGTCGTACCTTCGTGAACAAGTTCCTCATCATCGATGAAGCGCAGAACCTCACGCCCAAGCAGATGAAGACCCTGGTCACGCGTGCCGGCCCCGGCACCAAGATCGTCTGCCTGGGCAACATCGCGCAGATCGACACGCCCTATCTGACCGAAGGCTCCAGCGGCCTGACCTACGTGGTGGATCGTTTCAAGGGCTGGGCCCACAGCGGTCACGTCACCTTGGCGCGGGGCGAACGTTCGCGTCTGGCCGATCACGCCAGCGACGTGCTGTAAGCAACACCCGCCGCAGTCAACAATCAGCAGTAAAGCAAAAAGCCACGCAATGCGTGGCTTTTTGCTTTTTGGCGATTGCGCGACCGCCAGCGGCGGCCGCAGATGCCAGGGCCTACAGGATATGCACGCCGATCCACCAGGCGATGGCCGCTACGAAGGCCGAGGCCGGAATCGTGAAGATCCAGGCCCAAACGATGTTGCTGGCCACACCCCAGCGCACGGCCGACATCTTCTGTGCAGCGCCCACGCCGACGATGGCGCCGGTGATGGTGTGGGTAGTCGACACCGGGATACCCAGCGCGGTCGCGATGAACAGGGTGATGGCACCACCGGTTTCGGCGCAGAAGCCACCGACCGGCTTCAACTTGGTGATCTTCTGGCCCATGGTCTTGACGATGCGCCAGCCACCGAACAGGGTGCCCAGGCTGATGGCGCAGTAGCAGCAGATGATGACCCACATCGGCGGCGCTTCGGGGCTGGAATAGCCGGAGGCGATCAGCAGCATCCAGATGATGCCGATGGTCTTCTGTGCATCGTTACCACCGTGGCCCAGGCTATACATCGAGGCCGACAACAGTTGCAGGCGCCTGAACCAGCCATCGATCTTGCGTGGCGTTGAGCGGAAGAAGATCCATGACACCAGGAGCATCATCAGCGAGCCGAACACCAGGCCCAGCAAGGGCGAGAGCACGATGAAGAGGATGGTCTTCAACAGGCCCGCCGAGATCAGCGCGCCGGTGCCGGCCTTGGCCACCGCCGAACCCACCAGGCCGCCGATCAGGGCATGCGAGGAGGAGGAAGGAATGCCGTAATACCAGGTGACCAGGTTCCAGAAGATGGCGCCGATCAGGGCGCCGAAGATCACATACTGGTCCACGATGGCCGGTTCGATGGTGCCCTTGCCCACCGAGGCGGCCACGTGCAGCTGGTGGAACACGAACACCGCCGCCAGGTTGAAGAAGGCCGCCATGGCCACGGCCGTCTGCGGACGCAGCACACCGGTGGAGACCACGGTGGCGATCGCGTTGGCGGCGTCGTGGAAGCCGTTCATGAAGTCGAACAGCAGCGCCAGGATGATCAACAGCGCGAGAATATGGAAGCTGATTTGAATTGTTTGCATGGGGAAACCGTAGTGTGAAGCCGGCGGCGTCCCCGATCGACATCGGGGCAGCGCCGCACCGCCCGAATCAGGCGTTTTCGACGATGATGCCTTCGATGATGTTGGCCACGTCTTCGCAGCGGTCGGTCACGGTTTCCAGGATTTCATAGATGGCCTTGAGCTTGATGAGCGTGCGCACGTCCGGCTCGTCGCGGAACAGCTTGGACATGGCCGCGCGCATGACGTGGTCGGCATCAGATTCCAGGCGGTCGATTTCCTGGCAGATCGACAGGATCTGGCGCGAATTGTCCATGTTCGACAGCAGGCCGACGGCAGCCTGCACCTTCTCGGCACAGCTCAGGCACAGCTCGGCCAGACGCTTGGCTTCGGGTGTGATGGCCTTGATGTCGTACAGGGAAATGGTCTGGGCGGCGTCTTCCAGCAGGTCCAGGATGTCATCCATGCGGGTGATCAGCTGGTGGATGTCGTCGCGGTCCAGCGGCGTGATGAAGGTCTTGTGCAGCAGTTCGATGGTATTGTGCGTGATCTTGTCGGCTTGCTTCTCGACGGCTTCAATGGCATGCACGCGGATTTCGAGGTCATCGAAATTGGTCATCAGCGACACCATTTCTTTCGCACACTTGACCGCCAGCTCTGCATGCTGATTGAAAAGGTCAAAGAATTTGCCTTCAGTCGGCATCAATCGTCCAAACATTTTTCTCTCTCATCAATGGTTAGCGCCCGTATCGGACGCCGTATCGGACCGGCCTGCGGCTGCCCCCCCATGGAAGCCGGAATCCCGCCCTGCCGGTCCTGCACGAACGGCCTCGGGAGCCGTTCGCCTTGCATGACACGCGCGGCCAGTTGCCGCCCGTGATCCTTGTGCGACGGCACGCCTGGCCGGCGTGCCGCCAAAACCCCGTCTAGTCGCCGCTGTAAGGCTGCGCCAGATTGCCGATATAGTTGTCGTACTTGGTATACATCCCCAGGAAGGACAGGCGAATGCTGCCGATCGGGCCATTACGCTGCTTGCCGATGATGATTTCCGCAGTGCCCTTGTCCGGAGAGTCGGGATTGTAGACTTCATCTCGGTAGATGAACAAAATAACGTCAGCATCCTGCTCGATAGCGCCGGATTCGCGCAAGTCGGACATCACGGGACGCTTGTTGGGACGCTGTTCCAGCGAGCGGTTCAGCTGCGACAGCGCAATCACCGGGCAATTGAGCTCCTTGGCCAGGCCCTTCAGGCTACGCGAGATTTCCGAGATTTCGGAGGCGCGGTTTTCGGAGGAACTGCCGCCGTTACCCGACATCAGCTGCAGGTAGTCGATGATGATCAGGCCCAGCTTGCCGCATTGACGCGCCAGGCGGCGCGAGCGCGCGCGCAATTCGATAGGCGACAGCGCTGGCGTTTCATCGATGTAGAACTGGGCGTCGTTCATCTTCTGGATGGCGTGCGTCAGGCGCGGCCAGTCCTCGTCCAGCAGGCGACCGGTACGCAGGCGGTGCTGGTCCAGGCGACCGACCGAACCCAGCATACGCATAGCCAGCTGGGCGCCACCCATTTCCATGGAAAACACGGCCACCGGCAGGCCGGAGTCGATGGCGACGTTTTCGCCGATGTTGATCGAGAAGGCGGTCTTACCCATGGAAGGACGGCCGGCCACGATGATCAAATCGCCCGGCTGCAGGCCGGAGGTCATCTTGTCCAGGTCGATGAAACCTGTGGGGACGCCGGTGATGTCGCTGGAGTTGTCGCGATTGTAGAGTTCGTCGATGCGCTCGACCACCTGGGTCAGGAGCGGCTGGATCTCCATGAAGCCCTGGGAGCCGCGCGAACCCTCTTCGGCGATGGCGAAGATCTTGGATTCGGCCTCGTCCAGCATGGACTTCACGTCCTTGCCCTGGGGATTGAAGGCATTGCCCGAGATCTCGTCGGCCACCGTGATGAGCTTGCGCAGGATGCCGCGGTCGCGCACGATCTCGGCATAGCGGCGGATATTGGCCGCCGACGGCGTGTTCTGCGCCAGTGCGTTCAGGTAGACCAGGCCGCCCACCTCTTCGGCCTTGCCGCTGGTGGACATGGCCTCGTAGACCGTGATCACGTCAGCCGGCTTGGTGCTGTTGATCAGCTTGACGATGTGCTCGAAGATGATGCGGTGATCGTAGCGGTAGAAATCCTCGGCGCTGACGAAATCGGCAATACGGTCCCAGGCTGCATTGTCCAGCAGCAGGCCGCCGAGTACCGACTGCTCGGCCTCGATGGAGTGTGGCGGCACGCGGAGCGCATCGATCTGGGGATCGGAAGACTCCTTCGGGCCGCGGAAAAATTCAGGATTGCCGCGGGACGATTCTTTCATGGCGCGCATTATAACCTGCTGGGGTGAAGCCGTTGGACTGGTCGGACGTTTTTGCGCATCCCGCCAGAATGGAAGAACAGATGCAACAGCAAGGCACCCTCCCCTTCATTGCTCCAGGCCAAGAACAGAAGGATGCCAACAAGCAAATGGCAATAAAAAAGCCAGGCGAACCCGGCTTTTCTATTGCAAAACGAATTGCAGCAAACAGGCGTATTACGCTTGCTCACCCTTCACGGCGATGGTCACGTCAACCACCACGTCGGTGTGCAGAGCAACCGACACCGGGTGTTCGCCGACGATCTTCAGGGGGCCGTTAGGCAGACGCACTTGCGCCTTTTCAACGACGAAGCCCTTCTTGCCCAGCGCTTCAGCGATGTCGAAGTTGGTCACGGAACCGAACAGACGACCGTCAACGCCGGCCTTCTGCGACACTTCAACGGTAGCGCCAGCCAGCTTCTCGCCTTGGGCTTGAGCAGCTGCCAGCTTCTCGGCGGCGGCCTTTTCCAGCTCAGCGCGCTTGGCTTCGAATTCAGCGATCGCAGCGTCGGTAGCACGACGTGCCTTGCGCTGGGGGATCAGGAAGTTACGTGCGAAACCGTCCTTGACGCGAACCACATCGCCCAGACCGCCGAGATTAACGATTTTTTCCAACAGAATGACTTGCATGTTTTTCTCCTATTTCTCGACGCAGATTACGCGTTGTGCAGATCGGTGTACGGCAGCAGGGCCAGGTAACGCGCGCGCTTGATGGCGGTGTCAACTTGACGCTGGTAGTGGGCCTTGGTACCGGTCAGGCGTGCCGGCATGATCTTGCCGTTTTCCTGGACGAAGTCCTTCAGGGTGTCCACGTCCTTGTAATCGACCTGTTCAACGCCAGCGGCGGTGAAACGGCAGAATTTCTTGCGCTTGAACAGCGGGTTTTGCTGTTGACGCTTGTTTTTCAGCTTGCTTTTATCGAACTTTTTACCGAATGCCATGATTGGCTCCTGTATCTAAAAATTGGGTAGGTCTGTCTGGCGCAGCCCTCAGTCCTGGACTGAGGCAACCGGGCCAAAATCAACGATGTGAAACACGACGCTCTTGCTGTTGCGATTCCTGCGAGCCAGAAAGCCGGTGAACTGGAATACTGCTCCCAGTGCCGCGCGGTTGAGGCTACCGGAGATTTCCCCGGCGGCCATCGCCACGATCTCGAACTCGACCTGGCGACGCATTCCTGCTTCCATCTGCTCCGACTGATGCTGCAACCTGGCAGTGACAATCGGGATACCCGCCGGCGTGTAACGCAATGCGTCACGTTCTGCCAGGCTGGCGATGACTTGAAGCTGGTTCACTCTCCGTCAGGGGAATCGCTGGGCAATCAGGCTGCCGGTGCTTCGGTGCGGCTCTTGGCTGCGTCTTCCTTTTGCACTGCCTTCAGGATCGGGGAAGGACCGGTTTCGGCCTTCTTCATCTTGACGGTCAGGTGGCGCAGGACAGCATCGTTGAACTTGAAGCCGGTTTCGATTTCGGCCAGCGTTTCGCTGTCGACTTCGATGTTCAGGCAGACGTAGTGAGCCTTGGCCAGCTTCTGGATCTGGTAGGCCAGTTGACGACGACCCCTTTCTTAGTCAAGGTTGATATTGATTTCGCGTTTGGTGTATATTT
>NZ_JBIUZW010000017.1:37956-140238 GCF_044745245.1 Herbaspirillum sp. NPDC087042
TTCGACACGGTGGATCTTGCCGCCGCGGGTGGTGACGATGCCCTTGTAACGCTCGATCATCGCCGGCACTTGCTCGCTTTGGTCCGGGTGGACGATAAATACGATTTCATAGTGACGCATGTAGACTCCTTATGGACTTATTGAGACGCCCACCCCGGCGTCAAGACGGGTGTGGGAAGAGGAAAACCAGCGATCATACTAGGTTTTGGGCATGACGGCAACGTTCTGCTGCACTTCCCTTCACTTCCTGCAGCCCCTCTGCGACAAATACCTCCTCGCCCGCATGACGGCCTCTTATATATAGGTCGAAAAATCCAGCGATTCCACGCCATGGATGCAGCGCCGATGCAGATTCCCGCATGTTGCCGTTGACACATGGAATGGTGCTGTATAAAAATACAGACTGTTCATACAAACAGCCCTCCACACCGGAAGGCCAACCTCATGCTCAAACTGACCGCGCGCCAGGAACAGATCCTGAACCTGATCAAGAACGCCATCGAGAACACCGGCTTCCCTCCCACGCGCGCCGAGATCGCGGCCGAGCTGGGCTTCCGCTCCGCCAATGCCGCCGAGGAACACCTGCAGGCACTGGCCCGCAAGGGCGCCATCGAGATCTCCCCCGGCACCTCGCGCGGCATCCGGCTGCGTGACTCCGGCACCGGCGCCACGATGGCGGGCCGCCAGATGGCCCTGCCCCACCCGACCCTGATGCAGCTGAGCCTCCCCCTGATCGGACGGGTCGCCGCCGGCTCCCCCATCCTGGCCCAGGAACACGTGGAAAAGACCTACCAGGTCGATCCCGCCATGTTCTCCGGCAAGCCGGACTACCTGCTCAAGGTGCGCGGCATGTCCATGCGCGACGCCGGCATCCTCGACGGCGACCTGCTGGCCGTACGCAAGACCGACCAGGTCCGCAACGGCCAGATCGTGGTGGCCCGACTGGCCGACGACGTCACCGTCAAGCGCTACCAGAAGAGCGGCGCCGTCATCACCCTGTTCCCGGAGAACCCGGAGTTCGAGCCCATCATCGTCAAGCCAGACGAAGACCAGTTCGCCCTGGAGGGCTTGGCGGTGGGCCTGTTGCGCAGCTGGAACTAGGTCAGCAACAGCCCGAACCGGACGTCATTTCCCGCAAGCACAAAAAACCTTCACTAAAAACGAAGGTTTTTTTGCTTTCTGTTTCTGCCTTCGCGATGTCGGCACTACGCATATCATGCCTGCTGGATAGCTATGCCCGGCGCCACCGATGCGCCCAACCACCAGGATCTTATCGATGTCCACGCGCAAGAGCAGCAACAAGCACGCCCTCCCTGCCCAGAAGGCCCAACCGGCCACCAAGGTCTCGCAGCCGGCAGCGCCCAAGTACAACCTGCAGGATCTACTGGAAATCCGCAAATGCCTGGATCTCCTCGACGACCGCAAGTCCGACGAGGCCAAGGCGCTCTGCATGTCGGTCCTGGCGCGCAACCCCACCCTGGTGTTCGCCAATCACGCCCGTGGACTGGTGGCGATGCAGGAAAGCAAGTTCGCCGAAGGTGAGCACTACCTGCTCAAGGCGATCGAGGCCGATCCGGACAATGCAGACTACCTGGGCAACCTGGCCACCTGCGTACTGAGCCAGGACCGCATCGACGAATCCATCAAACTGTTCGAGCGCGCCATCGCCGTCGACGGCGAAAACCGTGCCGCGCGCGTCGGCCTGGCCAATGCCCTGCACCAGAAGAATGATCCCGAAGCCTCCATCGCCTATTTCCAGGACGCGGTGCGGCGCGAACCTGATGCACCCGGCCCACTCTCGCACCTGGGGCGCGCACTGATCGATGCCAAGCGCTACGAAGAAGCGGTGGCCACCATCCTGAAATCACTTGAACTGCAGATCACCTTCGCCCCCTCGCACACCGCCCTGGGCGAAGCCTTCCATGCCATGGAGATGTACAAGGAAGCGGTCGAATCCCACAAGACAGCCATCCTGCTGGATCCACAGGACACCTACGCCCACAACAAGATCGCCGACACCTACCTGAAGCTCAAGCAGGTGGACGAGGCGCACGAGCACTTGATGCGCATCATCGAGATCGCGCCCAAGGATCCCAACGGTTACGTCAAGCTGGGCGCGAGCTACTTCACGGCCAAGGATGACTTTGAGGCATCCATGGCCATGTTCCGCCGCGCACTGGAGGTCGACCCGAAATACGCATTAACGTACAACAACATCGGCGCCGTCCAGCACGATCACGGCGAAACCCACGAAGCGGTGGCGAATTTCCGCACGGCGCTTGAGTTGCGCCCCAACTACCCCACCGCAAAGCACAACCTGGCACTGAGCCTGCTATTGCACGGCGAATTCAAGGAAGGCTGGGAGTGCCACGAAAGCCGACTGATTACGCGCGAACGCTCCCACGTCTACCGCGTCATCCACAAGCTGTTCGAGGTCATCCCGAAGTGGGATGGCAAGTCCTCGCTGGCGGGCAAGTACATCCTGCTGATGCACGAGCAAGGCTTCGGCGACAGCATCCAGTTCCTGCGCTATGCCCGCAAGGTCATGGAAATGGGCGCCCGCGTGGCGGTTCACGTCAAGAACCCGCTGTATCGACTGTTCCAGTCCTTCACCCCCGAGGTGACCCTGATTCGCGAAAGCGACCCCCTGCCGCCAGCCGACTGCTCCTATGTATTGATGAGCCTGCCCTACGCCACGGGCATGGAACGGGTGGAGGACATTCCCACCTACCCCAGCTACCTGGCCGCCGACGCGCTCCTGGCCGCCACCTGGCGCGAGAAGATTGGCGCCCTGAGCAAGTCGCCCCAGCACCTGCGGGTGGGCATCGTCTGGGGCGGCAACCCGGAGCACGGCAATGACCGCCATCGTTCCATCCCCCTGGACCGGGTCAAGCAGCTGTTCACGCTGCCCAAGATCGAATTCTATTCATTGCAAAAGGGCAAGCCGCTGGAAGGCCTCAAAGACCTCCCGCCCGAGATGGTGGTCCACGACCTCGGCAGCGCCTGCGAAGACTTTGCCGATACGGCCGCGGCAATCAGCAACCTGGATCTGGTCATCAGCGTGGATACCTCGGTAGTCCACCTGGCCGGGGCCATGGGGCATCCGACCTGGGTCCTGCTCCCTCACGTACCTGACTGGCGCTGGCTCAACGATCGCGAGGACTCGCCCTGGTACCCGAGCATGCGCCTGTTCCGCCAGCCCGCGATCCAGGATTGGGACTCGGTCATGCAGCGCGTTGCCCAGGAATTAATTGCCTTGCAACAAAAGAAGGCCTAGACCATCCAAATTGCCACCCAGAAAACCGCCCGTACAGGGCGGTTTTCTTTTGGCAACTGAAATTGCCTGACCACAACGTAAAAAACCCTAAAGTTTTTCGGAATACCGTCGAAAAAGGATTTGCTTGGATTTTAAAAGCACGTAGTTTTAGTTCGGAAAGCCTTGAAAAAGATTTTTTGCCCAAAGCCCTAAACTTTTTCCAAGACTGCCCGATAAAGCAATCAACAGAGGTTGAAACGCCTGAGGCTCATGGGTAGAAGACCAAAGTTAAGCACTGAAACTCGGATCATCGGTCTCAAATCTTAGGAGAATTAACATGGCATCAATCATTAATACCAATATTGCGTCGATTGACACCCAGCGCAATTTGAACATGTCGCAGGCGTCCCTGCAGACCTCGATCCAGCGCCTGTCCTCTGGTCTGCGCGTCAACAGCGCAAAGGACGACGCCGCCGGTCTGGCCATCGCCACCCGCATGGACTCCCAAGTCCGCGGCCTGGCAGTGGCACAACGTAACGCCAACGACGGTATCTCGATGGCGCAAACCGCTGAAGGCGCTCTGTCGACCGTGAACGACAACCTGCAGCGTATGCGTGAACTGGCAGTGCAAGCTTCCAACGGCACCAACAGCGCACAAGACCGCAAGACCCTCAACGACGAATACACCCAGCTGTCGCAGGAAGTGTTCCGCGTCCTGAACGGCACCAGCTTCAACGGCCAAAACCTGTTCACCGGTGTCGGCCAAGGTGCTTCGGCTGGTACCGGCTCGGATTCGGCTAACGTCTCGGCAGCTCTGACCCTGTCCTTCCAGGTCGGCGCCAACGTCGTGAACAACAAGCTGAACGACCAGATCACCCTGACCCTGGACGACCTGTCGAACAACTCGACCATCGCCAACGTCATCGGCACCAGCGCCAAGGGCCTGATCGGTCTGGGCGACACCTCCGGCGTGAGCACCGCACAAGCGACCTACACCTCGGCACAAGCTGCCCTGGACAACCTGTTCGCTACCGGTTCCTCGCTGTCGGCTACCGCCCTGGCCTCGTCGGCTGTGACCCTGCAAGCCGCCGTTGACAGCGCCAAGCTGCAACTGGATGCCGCTGTTGCACAACCGTCGGCACAAAGCGATGCACAAAAGGCCATCCAGAACCTGGATCTGGCGATCAACCTGATCTCCTCCAAGCGCTCCGAGTTCGGTGCCGTGCAGAACCGCTTCACCGCCGTCATCAGCAACTTGCAAGTGTCGAGCGAAAACATCACCGCATCCAAGAGCCGTATCATGGACACGGATTACGCGTCGGAAACTGCAAACCTGACCCGTGCTCAGATCCTGCAACAAGCTGGTACCGCGATGCTGTCGCAGGCGAACTCCTCGCCTCAGTCGGTCCTGTCTCTGTTGAAATAAGACCAATAGCTAGGTAGGATGACGTGCGGAGGATACGCAATATTCTCCGCACGTTTTTTTAAGCAAGGGAGTAGGACCATGTCGATTGCACCACTGAACTCCACAAGCGCGGCCGATTCCAGCATTAACTATCCGCCCGCACAAGCTGCCGCCAATCCGAATCCGGTCGCGCCTGCTGTTGCTCCTGCAGCTTCCGCCTCGACGACAACGACCAGCGATGCACCCAAGCCGACCGACAAGCAGGTCGACCATGCTGTGAGCAAGCTCAATGACTTCGCTGCAGCCAATGCATCCTCGCTCAGCTTCGCCAAGGATGATACTTCCGGCAAGATGGTCATCAAGATCATGGATACCGAAACAAACACCCTGATCCGCCAGATCCCCAGCCAGGAAGCCATCAATATTGCGCAGTCGATCGACAAGCTGCAAGGTTTGCTGCTCAAGGAAAAGGCCTGAGTCTGGTACGAACTGCAGTGATCGACAAAAAAACATGCCTCTTCGCCCTGCGGCAGGTTGCATGATAGGATCGGTTACCTCAGTTCATAACGGATTTAACTAGTTATCTGCACAGCGTCCTTCGCCGCCGACGCCGTACTTGAGAGTTGCTCTCCTGTTGACTGCGCCAGCGAAGCCTACCGCGCTGTGCACCAAGCGAAACATCAGGAGTGAATCATGGCGACTTCCACCGGCACCATTACCACCTCAGCAGGCCCCCTCGACGTCAACACGCTCGTCAGTAACCTGATGCAGGCCGAGAGCGCTCAGGACCTGACTCCGCTGACCAACCAGGCCAGCAGCTACAACGCACTCGTTTCCGCCTATGGCACCTTGAAGAGCGCACTGAGTACCTATCAGAGCGCCATCCAGGGCATGACCACGGCCAGCTTCAGCTCCCAGAAAAGCTCGGTCTCCAATGCCGGCACGGGCAGCAACCTGACCAGCAATCCCTTCACGGCCACCATCAACAGCGACTCGTCGACCCAGATCCTGGCCCAGAAGATCCAATCGGCCGGCGTTGCCAGCGGCACCACGTTCAACGCGGGCGACTCCATCGCCATCAAGGTCGGCAGCGGCTCACCCACCTTCGTCACGCTCAAGGCAAATTCGACCATCGCCGGCGTGCGCGACGCCATCAATGCCGCCAATGCGGGCGTGACGGCTTCGGTCGTGACCGATGGCAGCGGCGACCACCTGGTACTGGAATCCAACACCGGCGGCACCGCCAATACGATCAAGGTGTCGGCCAACAATACCCTGTCCGGATTCGCCTACGACCCCTCCAGCTCGACCCCCAGCACCGTGACCCAGATCCAGGCGCCGCGCGATGCGACCTCTGCCGCCTCGGGCAACTATGCGGTGTCGATCTCGCAACTGGCGCAAACGGCGAAACTGAGCTCGGCGGGCATTGCCCCCGGAACCACGTTCGACAACGGCCTGCTGGCCATCAAGACCGGCACCGGCTCGACCGCGGTGATCCAGCCCGCCACCAATACCCTGGCCGGCGTGCGTGACGCCATCAACGCCAGCAGCGCCGGCGTGAATGCCACCATCGTCAGCGATGGCACCAATGATCACCTCGTCATCACCGCCAAGGACAGCGGCGCGGCCAACACCATCAAGATCACCGGCACCGGCAGCTATTCGGTGTTCAGCAGCGACCCCAGCGGTACCACGATCTCGCCCAATGTCTCGACCTCCCAGACCTATGCCAGTGGCACCCTGAGCCTGAAGGTCGGCGATACGACGGTCGCGATCAACCCCACCGCCAACGGCAGCGGCACCATCGACCTGACGCAGGTGATGAGCGCCATCAACGGCGCCAACGCCGGTGTGACGGCCTCGATCACCAATGACGGCACCAATAATCACCTGGTGCTCACGCCGACCGGTAGCAGCGCCACCAGCGCGGTGGCACTGACCGGCACGGGCGACTATTCCGGCCTGACCATGGCCGGCATGGGCCAGATGATCAAGGCCCAGGATGCCAAGCTGTCCATCGACGGCGTGACCGTCACCAGCCCCAGCAACCAGGTTGAGAATGTCATCTCCGGTGTCACACTGAATTTGACCAGTGTGACCAATTCCTCGGATAACCTGACCCTCAACATCTCCAACGATACCTCGGGCCTGACCACCGCGGCCAATACCTTCGTATCGGCCTATAACACGCTGGAAAAGGCCATCTCCAGCCTGACCGCGCAAACGCCGTCGACCACGCTGGGACAGTCGACCAATTCGTCCCCGCTGGCCAGCGAGTCGTCGGTGCAGACCATCGTCGACCAGTTGCGCAACACCCTGTTTGCGACGGTCAATGGCGGCAACGGCATCAGCTCTCTGTCCGATATCGGCATTTCCTTCCAGAAAGATGGCACCCTGGCACTGGACGCGACCAAGCTGTCGACCGCCGCCTCCAGCAACTTCGCCGGCATTGCCAATCTGTTCACTGCAACCGATGCGGATACGACCAACACCACGTCGGCCAACAATGGTATCGTCACGAAACTGCAGACGCTGATGACGAGCCTGCTGAGCGATACCGGCCTGATCGCCACCAAGACCAATGGTCTGCAGACCAGCCTGAAGCTCAACCAGGCCCAGCAAACTGCAGTTCAGACGCGCCTGACCGCCATGCAAGATGCCTACACCAACCAGTTCAACCAGCTGAACACGACCCTGTCGAGCATGCAGGCCACGCAAAGCTACCTGACGCAACAGCTGGCCAACCTGCCCAAGACCAGCTAAGACTCAACCCGCGAACACAGGAGAATGTGATGTTCGGAACCATGAAACGTGGCGCCAACGCCTATGCCAACATCGGCATGGAAACCGGCGTGCTGGCCGCCAATCCGCACAAGCTCATCACGATGCTGTTCGACGGCGCGCTGGTCGCCATTGCCATGGGCAAGAAGCACATGGCCGATGGCGACATCCGCAGCAAGGGCAAGTCGATCACCCATGCCATCCTGATCATCGACAATGGCCTGCGAGCCAGCCTGAACAAAAACGTCGGCGGCGAGCTGGCCCTGAACCTCGACTCCCTATACGAGTACATGAGCCGCCGCCTGTTCCAGGCCAACGCCACCAATGACCCGGCCATCCTGGACGAAGTCCACGGGCTGCTCACCGACATCCGCTCGGCCTGGGAGCAAATCAATCCCAACGGCACACCCGGCGTGGCACCACAAGTGCCGGCAGCCTACGAGGACGCCGTTTCGCCAACCCGCCTTGCAAAGGTGTAATCAGACATGAACGGTGATGACGTCATCGCCATCTACGAGTCGATTTCGCTATTGACCGACCAGATGCTGGGTGCCGCACATGCGGCCGACTGGGAACTGCTGGCCACGCTGGAGAACCAGTGCGGCCAGCACATTGCGAACCTGCGCATCTGCGAGGAAAACATCGCCCTGACCCAGGTGCAACGCGACCGGAAGGTCGTCTTCATCACCAAGATCCTGGAAGACGATCGCGACATCCGCAACCTGACCGAACCCGGCCTGCGCAAGCTGTCGGCGCTCATCCAAAGCAATCACACCGAACGCAAACTGCTCAACACCTACGGCATAGGTAGCTGATCATGTTGCCGCGGGCAGATATCGCCACGGCTGTACAGCCCGTCAATCCAGTCGATCCGGCCACTGCCGTCGTTTCAGTCGCCGATGCCAAGCAGGAAGCCTTCAGCCGCCTGGCCCAGATCGCCGTGGGCCAGCAGTTGGCCGGACGCATCCTCTCCACCTTCGATGACGGCACCTTCCTGGTGCGCATTGCCAATACGGCCGCGCGCATGGTGCTGCCGCCCAATGCCCGCACTGGCGACTCGCTGGTCCTGACCCTGGTCTCCAAGGACCCGCGTCCGACCTTCGCCGTCAAGGAAGACAGCATTGGCCAGGATAGCGAGAGCAGCTCAGTTGCCCTGAGTACGGCGGGCCGGGCGATGCAGAAAGACCTGAAGTCGCTGCAGTTCGTCACCCGTGACGAAAGCGGCGCCGGACAGATCGCCGAGCACGAGGAAGCCCTGCTCGATGCCCAGGCCAAGGGAGCCCAGTCCGGTCAGGCCGGCACCGCCACCAGCACACCCACCACCCTGAGCAATGCCGCCAAGCTGATCAACAGCCTGCTGCAGGCGTCCCAGCAGGGCGACATGGCCGATCACGTCAGCGCGACCACACCACTGCTGGCCCGGGCTGGCGCACCGACCGACCAGGTCGCAAACGCCTTGCAGAATGCCATCACCTACAGCGGCGTCTTCTACGAATCCCATGTCTCTGCCTGGGCCGCCGGGCAGCGCTCCGCCGAAGATCTGATGAAGGAACCGCAGGCCCAGGTCGCCGCCCAGAAAGGCGGTGACATCAACCTGCTCAGTACCGATGACCCGACCCAGAACCAGCTGGGGCAGATCATCAACCTGCAGCTCAACGCCCTGGAGCAGCAACGCGTGCTCTGGCACGGCGAGGTCTGGCCTGGCCAGAAGATGGAATGGGAAATCAACCAGGAAGACGGCAACGACAAGCCCAAGACACCAGGCGAAGCGCAGGAGCCACCCAGCTGGCACAGCGTGGTGCGCTTCAACTTCGCCCACCTGGGCAGCGTGAGCGCCTCCATTCGCCTGATCGGCCAGCAGATCCATGTGCAGGTCAAGGCCGATAACGAAGCCGCCACCGCCGCCCTGCGCACCAACACTCCGATGTTCGCCGATGCCATGGCAGCGGCTGGCACCTCCCTGGACTCCCTGATCGTCAAGCAAGCCGATGGAGAAATCTAACATTGCAATGCAGAATGCGGTCGCGCTGGCCTACAACGCCAACCAGGCCGCTCCCCAAGTCGTGGCCAAGGGCCGTGGCCTGGTGGCCGAAGCCATCATCGCCCGCGCCCGCGAGAGCGGGGTCTATGTACACGAATCCAAGGAGCTGGTATCACTGCTGATGCAGGTGGAGCTGGACCAGCAAATCCCCCCTGCCCTGTACCGCACCGTGGCCGAATTACTGGCCTGGCTATATCGTATTGAAAATATGCAATTAGGGCAGTCGGTGATGTATGATACGAGGTTAAATTATTCCAATAATCCCTCTGGGGAAAGCGATCCCACTCGCTGAATTTCAGACGTACAAGACGCACAGATGGCTAATTACGACGAGATCGACGACGACAGCCCATACCGGGTTCATTCACGGAGGGAGATCATTTCCCTGCTGACCAGCATGATGGAGAAAAACCAGCTGCTGAGCCTGCTGATCAAGGGCGGATCGGAATCGGTCATCACCTCCATTCTCGAAGTGGATGACGACGATGGCGCCATGATCATCGACGCCGCGCCCAGCGCCATGCTCAACGACAGTATCGTCTCCAGCAAGCGCATCAACTTCGAAGCGATCTACAACAGCATCCGCATCACCTTCGCCGTCGACGGCGCGAGCCAGGTCGAATACCAGAACCGCCCCGCCCTGCGCGTGGCGCTGCCGGACAGCCTGGTGCGCCTGCAACGCCGCGAATACTTCCGCATCCCCACGCCGATCGCCAAGCCGCTGCGCTGCACCTTCCGCATCACGCAAGCGGATGGCTCGTTCATCACCGTGGTCACGCTGCTCAACAACATCAGCGCCGGCGGCGTGGGCATTACCGACGAAAAGAAGGTCCTGCCCACCACCCAGGGCACGATCTATGAAGACTGCCAGCTGGAACTGGGCGATAGCACCCTGGTGTCGGTCAAGCTGCAGGTGCGCGACTGCAAGGAATTCAAAATGACCACCGGCAAGACGGTCAACCGCTTCGGTTGCCAGTTCGTCGACATTCCGCGCACCGTGCTGGCCGCCATCCAGCGCTTCATCACCAAGCTGGAACGCGAACAGAATGCCAAGGCCTCCGGCATGATGTGACGCCGGCAGGCAAGCGAACAACAAAACACCCCAGGAACCGGCGACCGGTTGCTGGGGTGTTTTTTTTGCTCCTCCCGAGCACGACGGCCGGGAGAATGAATACGCCCGCCTACACCTGCATCGTCATGATGTCCCGGTAGGCCGACACCAGCTTGTTGCGCACCTGGATGCTGGTCTGGAAGGAGATGCTGGCCTTTTGCGAGGCAATCATCACGTCCGACAGGTTCACACTATCATCGCCCATGGCGAAGGCCTGGGACATTTTTGCAGCCTGCTGCTGGGAATCGTTGACCTGGTTGATCGCGCCCTTGAGCACATCGGCAAAATCCACGCGCGGCGCCGCTTTCTCGGCAGCAACATCATTCTGAACCGGGTCCACAATGCCCTGGGCACGTGCCGCCGCAGCCTTGAGCTGGGCCACCATCGCCTCGATCTTGCTGGTATCAATCACGCTGTCGATCGCCATTTCTCATCCCTTGATTGCCATATTTCAGAACCTGCCGGCGCGTAGCACGTACTACCGCCATCTACAGCAGCACCTTAACACCATTGCATTGACAAATCGCACCAATAAGCGGGGAAATTGCCATTCTGTTCGGGCGATCAAATTCCCAACTCCAAAGGACAATCCACACTGAGCAAAAAACCTCTTAAGGGTAGGCAAGCAGTGAACAAAGTCATTATCAAGCTGGCAATCGCAGGGCTGCCAGAGGGGAAATCATGGCGGTAGCAGCCGACGGCACAATGACCGGCGACACCAACAACCAGACCGAGAACAGCAATCTCGAGGGTCTGCCCCAGGCGCAACCCGCCCCGGGCGGCGTGGTTGGCTATGCCCGCTCGCCACAGGGCCGGCGCATCCTGCTCATCATTGCCGCTGCCGCGACCATTGCCGTGATGGTGGGTATCTGGCTGTGGAGCCAGAAGGTCGAGTACCGGGTCCTGTTCTCCAACTTCAATGACCGCGACGGTGGTGCCATTGTGGCCTCGTTGCAGCAGATGAACGTGCCCTACAAGTATTCCGAAGGCGGCTCGGCCATCCTGGTGCCGGAGAACATGGTGCATGACGCCCGCCTGAAACTGGCGGCGCAAGGCCTGCCCAAGGGCGGCAATGTCGGCTTCGAGCTGATGGAAAACCAGAAGCTGGGCATTTCCCAGTTCCTCGAACAAGTCAATTTCCAGCGCGCACTCGAAGGTGAGCTGGCGCGCTCGGTGCAATCGCTGTCCTCGGTGCAGACTGCCCGCGTCCACCTGGCCCTGCCCAAGGCATCCGTCTTCGTGCGCGACCAGCAAAAGCCGACCGCCTCGGTCGTGCTGGCCCTGTACCCCGGCCGCTACCTGGATCAGCAACAGGTCAGCGCCATCGTCCACCTGGTCGCCAGCAGCGTGCCTGAGCTCTCGCCCAAGGCCGTGACCATCGTCGACCAGAACGGCAACCTGCTCTCCGACACCACCAAGCAGGCGCAGACCAATACCCTGGATCCGACCCAGCTGAAGTACGTGCAGGACATGCAGCAGGACATCATCAAGCGCGTCGAATCCATCATCGCCCCCATCGTGGGCAATGGCAACGTGCGCGCCGAAGCCACCGCCGATGTCGATTTCTCGCGCTCCGAGCAGGCATCGGAGGCCTACAAGCCCAACCAGGCCAAGGACACCGCCGCGGTGCGCAGCAAGCAGAGCAGCGAGGCCAACAATTCGTCCTCGGGAACCTCTGGCGTGCCGGGCGCCTTGACCAACCAGCCGCCGGCGCCGGCCACGGCACAGATCGTCAATCCGGCGGCCGCCAATGGCGCCGCCAACCAGGCAGCCACACCCAATGGCGCAGCGCCCTCGCCTACTGCCAGCGGCAACTCGCGCAAGGATGAGACCGTCAACTACGAGGTCGACAAGACCGTGCGCTACACCCAGCAACCGATGGGTGGCGTGCGTCGCCTGACCGTGGCCGTGGTGGTGAACTACAAGCGCACCATCGACAATACCGGCAAGATCGTGATGCGTCCGCTCACCGAGGCCGAGCGCAACCAGATCACCGATCTGGTCAAGGAGGCGATGGGCTACAACAAGGATCGCGGCGACTCGCTCAACGTGGTCAACACCCAGTTCAGCACCGACCTGGAACCGGAAGTGCCGCTGTGGAAGCAACCGGGCATGATCGACCTGGCCAAGGAAGCGGGCAAGTACATCCTGCTGGCTGCCGTGCTGCTGTTCATCTACTTCCGCGTGCTGCGCCCCATCATCTGGAAGCTGTCGGGTCGCGAAGAACGCGAACGCCTGGCCAAGGAAAAGGCCGAGGCCGAAGCCGCCGCCGTTGCCGCCGCAGTCGCCGCCGGCTTCGATCCGGACGATCCGGATGCCATCGTCAACCTCTCCGGCGAGCCCGAGGTCGACGAACGCGCCGCCTACAAGGCCAATCTCGAAACCGCCAAGCAGTGGGCCAAGAATGATCCCAAGCTGGTGGCAAGCATCATCAAGTCATGGGTGAACAATGAGTAACGACGGCGTTCAGAAAGGTGCCATCCTGATGCTCGCCCTGGGCGAGGATGAAGCGGCCGAGGTGATGAAGTATCTGGGTCCGAAGGAAGTCCAGAAGCTGGGCGCGGCCATGTCGGCCCTGCGCAATGTCAGCTTCGAGGAAATCAATGAAGTGCTGGAAGCCTTCGTCGCCGAGACCGGCCAGGCCTCTTCGCTGGGCCTGGATTCGGACGAGTACATCCGCAGCGTGCTGACCAAGGCCCTGGGCGACGACAAGGCCACCTCCCTGCTCAACCGCATCCTGGGTGGTCGCGACGCCTCCGGCATCGAAAGCCTCAAGTGGATGGACGCGCAGTCCGTGGCAGAGCTCATCCGCAACGAACACCCGCAGATCATCGCCACCATCCTGGTCCACCTGGAGCGCGACCACGCCTGCGGTATCATCAACAATTTCACGGAACGTTTGCGCAACGACGTCATCCTTCGTATTGCAACCCTGGACGGCGTGCAGCCGGCCGCGTTGCGCGAACTCAATGACGTGTTGACCAAGCTGCTGACCGGCAACGAAAGCCTGAAGAAGCAACAGATGGGCGGTATCCGTACCGCGGCCGAGATCCTCAACTTCATGTCGGGCGAGAACGAGACCGCGGTGATGAACAACCTGCGTTCCTACGACGAGGACATGGCGCAGAAGATCATGGACGAGATGTTCGTCTTCGAGAACATCATCGACATCGACGGCCGCGGCATCCAGCTGCTGCTGCGCGAAGTCCAGTCCGAGTCGCTGATCGTGGCCCTGAAGGGTGCCTCGCAAGGCCTGCGCGACAAGATCTTCGCCAACATGTCTCAGCGCGCGGCCGAGATGATGAAGGAAGACCTGGAATCCAAGGGACCGGTGCGCCTGTCCGAAGTCGATGCGCAACAGAAGGCCATCCTGCAGATCGTGCGCCGCCTGGCCGACGAAGGCCAGATCGTGCTCGGCGCCAAGGGCGAGGACGCGTTCGTCTGATGCGCTTGACGCCCATCGTGCAGTTTGCTGTCGGCATGCCGGCCTGAGGAGTCAAAGAAGCCATGCGTGCAAAGATCATCCCCAAGGAAGAGATGACGCCCTACCAGCGCTGGGAGCTGGCGTCCTTCAACGAAGAACCCGAACCGGAGCCCGAACCGCTGCCGGTGGAAGAGGAATACCTCGAAGAGCCACCGCCAGTGCCGCAACTGACGGCCGAGCAGCTCGACGCCATCCGTGAAGCGGCACGCCAGGAAGGCTTTGCCGAAGGTCGCGCGCATGGCCTGCAGGCCGGACGTTCGGAAGGCTACATGGCGGGCTTGCAACAGGGCCAGAAGGAAGTCAACGAAGTCATCCAGCATTTCCGCCAGATCGCCGTCAATTTCGGCACCGAAGTCTCGCAATGCAGCGAAAGCATGGCCCCGGAACTGCTGGACCTGGCCCTGGACCTGGCCAAATCCATGCTCAAGACGGCGCTCAACGTGCGCCCGGAGCTGGTGCTGCCCACCGTCACGGCGGCCATCCAGACCCTGCCCGTGCTGCAGTTGCCTGCGGTGCTGACACTGCACCCGGAAGATGCTGCGCTGGTACGCCAGCATCTGGGCGAAGAACTGGGCCAGCAAGGCTGGAAGATCGAAGACGACGCCCACATGGAGCGCGGCGGCTGCCGCGTGGAAACCCGTACCAACCAGATCGATGCCTCGCCCCAGACCCGCTGGAAACGCCTGGGCGAATCGCTGTCCCAGCAGCTCGACTGGCTGGATTGAGTAGCGCACGTGACCCTGACCTGAACGGGAGACCCGCATGAACTCCCCGATGCCTTCCCATAGCAGTCTCTGGCAAGCCTATCTGCACAACTGTCGCAGCCTGGTGGCCACGGCCGAACCCACCCAGACCGCTGGCCGCATCACGCGCGTGGCCGGCCTGGTGATGGAAGCGGTCGGCCTCAAGCTGCCCGTGGGCAGCCCCTGTAATGTCCCCCTGCCCAATGGCATGATGATCGAGGCCGAAGTCGTCGGCTTCCAGGACGAGCGCCTGTTCCTGATGCCGCAAAGCGATGTCGAAGGCATCGTGCCGGGTACGCGCGTCTTTGCGGTCGAGCCGGTCAAGCCGCCCCCGCGCACCGGACCGATCACCTTCACGCCGCGCCGTGTGGACGAACATAGCCGCCGCCTGCCGGTCGGCGACGAATTGCTGGGCCGGGTGCTCGATGGCGCCGGCCGCCCGCTGGACAGCCTCGGCCCCCTGCATACCGAACGCTCCGCGCCCCTGGCCGTGCGGGCCGCCAATCCGCTGGGGCGCGCACCGATCCGCGACATCCTCGATACCGGCATTCGCGCCATCAACTCCATGCTCACCGTAGGCCGTGGCCAGCGCATGGGCCTGTTCGCCGGCTCCGGCGTGGGCAAGAGCGTGTTGCTGGGCATGATGGCGCGCTATACCAGCGCCGACGTGATCGTGGTCGGCCTGATCGGCGAACGCGGCCGCGAAGTCAAGGAATTCATCGAGCAGATCCTCGGCGCCGAAGGCCTGGCGCGCTCGGTCGTGGTGGCCGCACCGGCCGACACCCCGCCACTGATGCGCCTGCAGGGCGCCGCCTACTGCACCTCGATTGCCGAGTATTTCCGCGACCAGGGCAAGGATGTGCTGCTGATCATGGATTCGCTGACCCGCTATGCCATGGCCCAGCGCGAGATCGCCCTGGCCATTGGCGAGCCGCCCGCCACCAAGGGCTACCCGCCCTCGGTGTTCGCCAAGCTGCCCGCACTGGTCGAACGCGCCGGCAATGGCGACGAGGGTGGTGGCTCGATTACGGCCTTCTACACCGTGCTGACCGAAGGCGACGACCAGCAGGACCCGATCGCCGATGCCGCCCGCGCCATCCTGGACGGCCACATCGTGCTCAACCGCCAATTGGCCGAAGCCGGACACTACCCCGCCATCGATATCGAACAATCGATCAGCCGGGCCATGCACAGCATCACCGACGCCGATCACCAGCGTCGCTCGCGCCATCTGAAGCAGCTGTATTCGCGCTTCCAGCGCAACCGCGACCTCATCAGCGTGGGTGCCTACGCGGCCGGCAGCGACCCGATCCTGGACGAGGCCATTGCATTATTGCCAAGAATGGAAGCGTTTTTGCAACAGGGGATCCATGAACAGGCCGATGTATCAGAGAGCTTGAGGCAACTTACCGCTCTATTCGGGTGATTGAGAGCTGCAGCGCAAAAATATAATCAAAACCATCATGGCTACTCCCTCCGCACTTGATACGCTGATCGAATTGGCGACCAAAGAGACCGACGAAGCGACCAAACGCCTCGGCCGGGCTATTCGCGTGAGCGAGGAAGCGCAACAGAAGCTGGTGATCCTGCAGCAATACCGCGATGACTACGCGGCCCGCTTCCAGGAAACCCTGAGCAATGGCCTCACGGCGTTGAGCTACCGCAACTTCCAGTTGTTCATCGAGAAGATCGATACGGCCATCGATGGCCAGGAAGATGTCGTCAAGAGCAGCCAGCAACGTGTGGCCGAAGCCCGCGCAGCATGGCAGGCCTGCGAACGCAAGCGCATGTCCTACGACACGCTGGCCGCGCGCGCCAGGGAGCAGCAGTTGCAGAAGGAAAACAAGCGCGACCAGAAGTCCATGGACGAGCATGCCTCCCGCATGACGTTCTACAAGCGCTGATCCGGACCCGACGAGAGCAGCACAGGCAGCAGGCAGCACGTAAAATCGCAAACCAACGCACGTAATAGCAAGTTACCGACAGGCTACCCATCATGAATCCTTCCCTGCCGCTGTTGAATGTGCTGACCGGCTCGCAAGCCGCCAACGCCTCGCGCTCGTCCAATCTCGCCGACAGCTTCAGTGCTGACGCGTCGTTCACCCAGATGCTCAACAACCAGGTCAGCGCGCGCACTGCAGACAACAATGCGCAGAATGCCGCACCTGCAAGTCAGGATTCGTCGGCATCGGCACCGCCCCCGGCGACGCCAGCTCCACCGGCAGCCCAGGCGGCCCAGTCCACCACCAGCAGCGACAAGAGTGCCTCGACCAGCGCCACCAGCGACAAGCAGGAAACCAGCGCCAAGAACGACGATCAGGACGACGACACCACCACCCAGGCCTCGGCGGAATTGCTGGCCCTGGTAGCCAACCTGCAGCAGAATGCGGTCACCCCCGTCAACAACAGCAAGGGCAGCGACGCCGACCTGCTGGCCCAGGGCAAGCGCGGCAATGGCAAGGGCTCGCTGGAGGCGCTGGATGCACAGGCGGCCGCCCTTGATGCCAAGGGCAAGAAGATCGACATCAACGGTCTGCAGAGCAGCATCGATGCCAACAAGGCCAGGCTCGACGCTGGCGCCACGCAGACCAGCCAGGATGACGGCCAGGCCAGTGCCGACCTGGGTGCCGATGGTGGTCGCGGCGGCAAGCCGGCCATCGACCTGAACAGCGCCGCCAAGGCTGCCCCCAAGAATGACAGCAGCGCCCAGGCCACCTCGGCACAACTGGCCAAGGTAGCGCCGGAAGCACAGGCCTCGCGTCAGGACCTGCCCCTGGCGACCCCGACACCGGTGCTGATGCCGGCCATGCAGCAGACCCTGGCCGCCAATCAGCCGCAAGCCGTGTTCGGTGCAGCCTATACCGACAAGATCCAGCCCAATGTCGGCAGCGCCGGCTGGGATCAGGCGGTCGGCAACAAGATCACCTGGATGGCCACGGGTGGCATCCAGAGCGCATCGCTGACCCTGAACCCGCCGGACCTCGGTCCCATGCAGGTGGTCCTGAGTGTCCACAACCAGCAGGCCGACGCCACCTTCATCACCGCCCAGCCGGAAGTCAAGCAGGCGCTTGAAGCCGCCATGCCCAAGCTGCGTGAAATGATGGACCAGGCCGGCATCCAGCTGGGCCAGGCCACCGTCAACACCGGCATGCCCAACCAGCAGCAAGGCGCCAATAGCCAGCAGCAGGCGCGGGGTTCGTCCTCCTCGGGTGGATCAGGACAGGATGAAGAAGGCGATCTGGCCCTGGCCGGGGTCGCTGGTACGACCCAGGCCACCACCAGCGGGCTGGGACTGGTCGACACCTTTGTCTGAGCCCTGCCGGCCGGCACAGCCCCAGGAAATGCAATTTCGTCCGCGCAGGACTCAACAATAAGAAATCTTTGCCGTTAAGCAGATATCCGCGATATCAAAGTACCAAGTACCACGCGCTGACGAACTGAAAGGAATAGTAGATGGCAACAAAAGGAAAGGCCCCGGCCAAGGGCGCTGAAGCAGACGCAGCACCAGCGAAATCGAGCAAGAAGATGCTCTTCATCATCGTCGGCGCCGTGCTGGTGCTGGTCATCGGTGGTGCGGCAGCTTTCTTCATGATGGGGGGCAAGAGCAAGAAGGGTGAAGACCACGCCGAAGAACATGTGGAAGCCAAGGCGCCCACCTTCGTGGTCATCGAACCCTTCGTCGTCAACCTGCAGCAGGAAACCGGCGACCAGTACCTGCAAGTGGCCATGACCCTGCAAGTACAGGATGCGCAGACAGCAGAAGCGCTCAAGCTCTACATGCCCCAGGTGCGCAGCCGCCTCCTGATGGTCCTGTCGAGCAAGAAGGCCTCGGAGCTGCTCACCAGCGACGGCAAGCGCAAGCTCACCGACGAGATCGTCGACCAGCTGGGCGAGCCGTTCTCGGGCAAGGGCAAGGGACCGCAGATCACCGATGTGTTCTACACTTCCTTTGTGATCCAACAGCAGTAACCGAAGTCAGAGATTCACACGACCATGGCCGAGCACTTTCTCTCACAGGAAGAAGTCGATGCCCTTCTGAAGGGCGTGACAGGAGATGAAGACGAAGAAAAAATCGTCGAAGAAGCTCCTGGTACGGTACGTACCTACAACCTGGCAACGCAGGAACGGATCGTGCGCGGGCGTATGCCCACGCTCGAAATCATCAACGAGCGCTTCGCCCGGCTGTTCCGCATCGGCTTGTTCAACTTCATCCACCGTACCGCCGAGATTTCGGTCGGTCCGGTGAAGGTGTCCAAGTACAGCGAATTCATCCGCAACCTGGTGGTGCCGACCAACCTGAACCTGGTCCACATCAAGCCCTTCCGTGGCATCGGGCTGGTGGTCTTCGATCCCCAGTTCGTGTTCATGCTGGTGGACAACATGTTCGGCGGCGATGGTCGTTTCCATACCCGTATCGAAGGTCGTGAATTCACGCCCACCGAGCAGCGCATCATCATGCGCGTGCTGGAGATCACCTTCGAAACCTACGCCAAGTCGTGGGAGCCGATCTATCCGATCGAATTCGAGTTCATCCGCTCGGAAATGAACACCCAGTTCGCCAACATCGCCACCCCCAACGAAGTGGTGGTCTCGACCACCTTCACCGTGGAACTGGGGCCGGTGTCGGGCGAAATCCATATCTGCACGCCCTACTCGATGATCGAGCCGGTGCGTGACCGCCTCACCAGCAGCATGCAGGGTGAGGCACTGGAAGTCGACAAGCGCTGGATCCGCCTGATGAAGCAGCAGATCCAGACCGCCGAGGTCGAACTCATCGTCAATTTTGGCACTGCCCGACTCAACTTTACTGATCTGCTGCACATGCAGGTCGGCGACGTGATCCCGCTGCAAACCACCGAGACCGTCCAGGCACAGGTCGACGGCGTGCCCGTGATGGAGTGCAGCTACGGCCAACTCAATGGCCAATACGCCTTGCGTGTGGAAAAACTGCTGTCCATCACCCATCAAGAAACACCGGAAAGCTTTCAAGGAGATTAGTAATGGCTGATGAGAATGTAGCAGGCGCGGGCGCGGCCGAAGACGATCCGTGGGGCGCGGCCATGGCCGAGCAGACCCAGGCCGAGGAAGCGCAGAAGAAAGGCCAGATGGAAGACGAGAAAGGTATCTCGGCAACCCCGGCTGCAGCCACTGTCTTCAAGGACCTGAGCTCGAGCGATATCAAGACCAACACGCCCAATGACATCGACTTCATCCTCGACATCCCGGTCCAGCTGACCGTGGAACTGGGCCGTACCAAGATCGCCATCAAGAACCTGCTGCAACTGGCGCAGGGCTCGGTGGTGGAACTGGATGGCATGGCGGGCGAACCGATGGACGTGCTGGTCAACGGCTGCCTGATCGCGCAGGGCGAAGTGGTGGTGGTCAACGACAAGTTCGGTATCCGCCTGACCGACATCATCACGCCGGCCGAACGCATCCGCAAGCTCAACCGCTGAGCGGGACGGTCTCTATTTGATGAAACGCATCCGCGCAGCATCCCTTTCGCGCAGCCTGCAACAGACCCGGGCGGGCCTAGTGTCCGCCCGGCTCTTTCTGGGCGGCAGTCTTCTCGCCTGCGCCCAGGCCTGGGCCGAGAACGCGGCACCGGCCAGCACGACGACGGCATCCATAGCGACGCCGCCGGCCGCGGTGGCCGGGTCGGCCATCCCCTCCTCCAGCGGCAGTGTCTTCACCATGCTCTTCGGACTGGCGGCAGTGCTGGCCCTGATGGCGGCAGTCGCCTGGCTGCTCAAGCGCTTTGGCCTGACCCAGGGCCTGGCCGGCAATGCGGTGGCCAAGGTGGTCGGTGGCGTCAGTGTCGGTACGCGTGAACGCGTGATGGTGGTCGAGGTCGGCGAACAATGGATCGTGGTCGGGGTCGCCCCCGGCCGGGTCAACGCGCTGGCCACCCTGCCGCGCCAGGAAGTCGCGCCGCAACAGGATAGCAAGACCGGCACGCCGGCCTTCGCCGCCTGGCTCAAGCAAACCATGGATAAACGTAATGGCGAGGCCGATCGCGGTGCTCGCCCAGGTCAAGATGGCAGCACATCCTAACCCGCAAGGGACTTTCCCGGCGACGGCGCCCCAGCCGGGCCGACGCCCGCTGGCCGGCACGGCCAGCCTGTTGTATCGCTTCCTGTGCAGCCGCAAGTGGCTGCTGCTGGTGCTGTGCCTGCCCCTGGCAGCCTCGGCACAGCAAGGACTCCCCGCATTGAACAGCATGCCGGCAGCTGGTGGTGGCACGAACTATACGTTGCCCATCCAGACCATGCTGTTGCTGACGTCGCTGTCGTTCATCCCGGCGGCGATGCTGATGATGACCAGCTTCACGCGCATCGTGATCGTGCTGTCCCTGCTGCGCCAGGCACTGGGCACGCAATCCACGCCACCGACCCAGGTGCTGGTGGGCCTGTCGCTGTTCCTGACCTTCTTCGTCATGGGGCCGGTGTTCGACCGCATCTACACCGACGCCTACCAGCCCTTCTCCGAGAACAAGATCCAGATGATGGAGGCGCTCGACAAGGGCGCCGCGCCACTCAAGGAATTCATGCTCAAGCAGACCCGCCAGGCCGACCTGGCGCTCTACGTCAAGCTCTCGCGCGGCCCGGCGCTGCAGGGACCGGAAGACGTGCCACTGCGCCTGCTGGTGCCGGCCTTCGTGACCAGCGAATTGAAGACTGCCTTCCAGATCGGCTTTGCCATCTTCATCCCCTTCCTCATCATCGACATGGTGGTGGCCAGTATCCTGATGTCCATGGGCATGATGATGATGTCGCCGGCCATCGTCTCGCTACCCTTCAAGCTGATGCTGTTCGTGCTGGTGGATGGCTGGCAGTTGCTGATCGGGTCGCTGGCCCAGAGTTTCTACTAGGATTAAGGAATAGGAGAGCCCCATGACTCCTGAAAGCGTCATGACCCTGGGCCGTCAGGCCATGGAAGTCACCCTGCTGATCGCCGCGCCGATGCTGCTGACGGCGCTCATCATCGGTCTGCTGGTCAGCATCTTCCAGGCCGCGACCCAGATCAACGAACAGACCCTGGCCTTCATCCCCAAGCTGGTGGGCGTGTTCCTGGCCCTGATCGTGGCCGGTCCCTGGATGCTCACCATCATCCTCGACTACATGCGCACCATGTTCAGCGGCATTCCCGCCATGGTCCAGTAATCCCGGGGCCGTGGCCGGTACCATACCGGCCACGGCCGCCTGATCCACGCCAATGCTCACCTTTTCCAGCCAGCAACTCTACGCCTGGGTCGCCATGTTCATCTGGCCGACCACGCGCATGCTCGGCCTGCTGAGCCTGGCGCCGCCCTTCGGCAGCGCCAGCGTCCCCATGCTGGTGAAGATCCTGCTGGGCATTGCCATCGGCGTGGTCATCGCACCTGACGTCCCCATTCCGCCGGCCATCGATCCCATGTCGATGACGGGCCTGCTGATCCTGCTGGAGCAACTGCTGATCGGCCTGTCCATGGGGCTGGCCATGCGTATGGTGTTCGCCGCCGTAGAAGCGGCCGGTGACCTCACCAGCTCCACCATGGGCCTGTCCTTCGCGGCCTTCTTCGATCCCCAGAGCCAGGGCCGTACCGCCGTCATCAGCCAGGTCTTCTCGCTGCTGGCGACCATGGTCTTCCTGAGCCTGAACGGCCACCTGATCCTCCTGCAGGTAATGGCCGAGAGTTTCCAGACCCTGCCCATCACCGGCCAGCCCATCACCGCCGAGGGCTTCCATCAGCTAGCCCTGTGGGGGAGCAAGATTTTCAGCATGGGTATCCAGCTGTCGCTGCCGTTCCTCATTGCCCTGCTGATCACCAACTTCGCGCTGGGCATCCTGACCCGGGCGGCGCCGCAACTGAACCTGTTCGGGATCGGTTTTTCGATTACCATGCTGGCTGGCTTCCTGCTGATCGGCTTTGGCCTGCCCTACATGCTCACGCCGCTGCAACGCTTCCTCTCGGAAGGCGTCGAAATGGTGCGGCTGCTGGGCAGCGTCCCGCCGATCAAGGTCCTGCCACGTCCGTGACGTTGACGGAGACGGGCATGCGCTGGCTAAACCGCGCATACACTCGATCACAGAAAATTTACCTGTCCTGACGATCGCCGACAGTCTCCCGATACACACTATCGCCTGCCAAGAAATGTCCGCAGTGCGCACCCGTCCCGCATGAATATTGCCAAGCTCCGTCGTCCCAAGATCCTCCTTTCCACCCTCTTCGTCCTGCTATTGGTCGGCTATGTCGGCTATCGCTGGCTGACGCCACCACCGCCGCCCAGCTACCTGAGCGCACCGGCTACCGTGGCCGATATCCAGGACGTGGTCCTGGCCAGCGGCACCGTCAAGGCCTACAAGCAGGTCAGCGTGGGTGCGCAGGCATCGGGCCAGATCAAGTCGCTCAAGGTGGCCCTGGGTGACCAGGTCAGGAAGGGTCAGCTGGTGGCCGAGATCGATTCGCTGACCCAGGCCAACTCCCTGGCCAGCGCCGAATTCTCGGTGCAGAACCTGCAGGCGCAACTGCGCTCCAAGGAAGCCACCCTGAAACAGGCGCAACTGGCCTATGAGCGCCAGAAGACCATGCTGGCCGGCGACGCCAGCTCGCGCGAGAGCTTCGAGAGTGCCGAAGCCACACTGAACTCCACCCGCGCCGATATCGCCTCGCTGCAGGCCCAGATCAAGTCCGCTGCCATCGAGGTCGACACCGCCCGCGTGAACCTGGGCTACACCCGCATCACCTCGCCCATCGACGGCCAAGTGGTTGCCATAGTCGCGCAGGAGGGCCAGACCGTGAACGCCAACCAGAGCACGCCGACCATCATCAAGGTGGCGCGCATGGATACGGTGACCGTCAAGGCGCAGATCTCGGAGGCCGACGTCATCCGGGTCAAGCCGGGCCAGCAGGTCTACTTCACCATCCTGGGCGACCCCGACCACCGCTACCGCACCACCCTGCGCGCCATCGAGCCGGCACCGGACTCGATCCTGCAGGACGACACCTCCACCAGCACCACCAGCAGCAGCACATCGAGCAGCAGCTCCAGCTCCACGGCGATCTACTACAACGGCTTGCTGGACGTCCCCAATCCGGATGGCAAGCTGCGCATTTCGATGACGACCCAGGTCAACATCGTGCTCTCCGAGGCCAGCAACACCCTGGTGGTGCCGTCCACCGCGCTGGGCGAGAAGGATGCCCAGGGCCGCTACACCGTGCGCGTGCTCGATGCCCAGGGCCAGGCGCAGCCGCGCAAGGTCAGGACCGGCATCAACACCAATGCCCAGGTGCAGATCATCGAAGGCCTGAAGGCCGGCGAACGCGTGGTCACCGGCACGGCCACGACAGCGACGATCGACAGCACCACCGAGCGCCGTGGCCCGCCACCGCGCATGTAAGGGGCGGCCATGAGCACACCCCTGCTACGGCTGCGCGGACTGCGGCGCGACTTCCCGGCTGGCGACGACACCATCACCGTCCTCGACGACGTCAATCTCGATATCGCCGCCGGCGAGATGGTGGCCATCGTCGGTGCGTCGGGCTCCGGCAAGTCCACCCTGATGAATATCCTCGGCTGCCTGGACAAGCCCAGTGCCGGCAGCTACCAGGTGGCCGGCCGCGAGACCGGCGAACTGGATCCGGATGCGCTGGCACAGTTGCGGCGCGAGCACTTCGGCTTCATCTTCCAGCGCTATCACCTGCTCTCCGACCTGGATGCCACCGCCAACGTGGAAGTGCCATCGGTCTATGCCGGGCGTGAGCGCAAGGAGCGCCGCGCGCGCGCCACGCAACTGCTGGCGCGCCTGGGCCTGGCCGAACGCAGCCACCACAAGCCCGGACAATTGTCGGGCGGCCAGCAGCAGCGCGTCTCGATCGCCCGCGCCCTGATGAATGGCGGCGACGTCATCCTGGCCGACGAACCAACCGGGGCGCTGGACAGCCACAGCGGCCTGGAAGTGATGAACATCCTCAAGGAACTGCATGCCGAGGGCCACACCATCATCATCGTCACGCACGACATGCAGGTGGCCAGCAACGCCCAGCGCATCATCGAGATCAAGGATGGCGTGATCGTCGCCGACCGTCGCAACACGAGCCCGGATGCCACCCCGGCGGCGACCCTGCAGCCGCAGCAGCGACAGGCGGCACGGCCCTGGCGGGCGGCGCTGGATCGCCTCAAGGAAGCCCTGCACATGTCGCTGCTGGCCATGAACGCGCACCGGCTACGCAGCTTCCTGACCATGCTGGGCATCATCATTGGCATCGCCTCGGTGGTGTCGGTCGTGGCCCTGGGGAGTGGCTCGCGCGAGCAGATCCTCTCCGACATCAGCGCCATGGGCACCAATACCATCGACATCTTTCCCGGCGCCGACTTCGGCGACATGAAGTCGGCCGCGATCCGCACGCTCACACCCGCCGATGCCGCGGCCCTGGCCGAGCAGAACTTCGTGGACAGCGTCACGCCCAGCGTCTCCACGTCCTCGTCGGCGCGCTATGGCAACATCTCGGTGTCGGCCACCATCAATGGTGTGGGCGAGCAGTATTTCCGCGTGCGCGGCCTGAAGATGGAACGCGGCAAGAGCTTCGACCAGGATGGCATCCGCCGCTACGCCCAGGAAGTGGTCATCGACGCCAATACCTACAAGAAGCTCTTCCCCGCCGATCGCGATCCGCTGGGCGAGGTGATCTTCCTGGGCAGCGTGCCCTGCCGCATCATCGGCGTGACGCAAAAGCGCGAGAACGGCTTTGGCAACAACAATGCCCTCAATGTCTGGGTCCCCTACACCACCGCCATGAGCCGCGTGATCGGTCAGCGCTACCTGAGCGGCATCACCGTGCGCGTCAACGACAACGTGCCCAGCGCGGCGGCCGAGCAAGGCATCGTCCAGCTGATGACGCTGCGCCACCGCACCAGGGACTTCTACATCTTCAACACCGACAGCATCCGCCAGACCATCGAGAAAGCGACCGCGACGCTGACCCTGCTGGTCTCGATGATCGCCCTGATTTCGCTGGTGGTGGGCGGCATCGGCGTGATGAACATCATGCTGGTCTCGGTCACCGAGCGCACCCGCGAGATCGGCGTGCGCATGGCCGTGGGCGCGCGCCAGGACGACATCATGCAACAGTTCCTGATCGAGGCGGTGCTGGTGTGCCTGGCCGGTGGCTTGATCGGTGTGCTGCTGGCACTGTCCTTCGGCGCCATCTTCTCGCACTTCGTCAGCAGCTTCCGCATGATCTATTCGACTGTCTCCATCGTCAGCGCCTTTGCCTGCTCGACCCTGATCGGCGTCGTCTTCGGCTTCCTGCCGGCGCGCAATGCGGCGCGCCTGAACCCGGTCGATGCCCTGGCCCGCGAATGAAATCCCTGTCCATGTCCCCTGTCCTTTCTCGCCTGTCGCTGGCCCTGGCACTGACCCTGCTGGGTGGTTGCAGCGCCCTGGTACGCACGCCCTATACCCCGCCCCTCACGCAAGCCCCCGTCGCCTGGCTGCAAGGCGGCACGCAAGCCGAGGTCAATGCCCAGCGCTGGTGGCAAGCCTTCGGCGACGATACCCTCACCGGCCTCATCGATGAGGCGCTGCGCAAGAACAATGACCTGGCCGCCGCCACCATCAAGCTCAGGCGCGCCCAGCTGCAAGCCGGGCTGGCCAACGATGCCTTCGTGCCGGCGCTGGGCGCCACCCTGGGATCGACGGCCAGCAAGCAGCTCGATGGCACGCGCCAGACTACCCGCAGCAGCCAGAATACGGTGACGCTGTCCTATGAAGTCGACCTCTGGGGCCGCCTGGGCGCCAACTACGACGTGAGCCGCTGGGAGGCGCTGGCCACCGCGCAGGATCGCGACAGTACCGCACTGAGCCTCATCGGCACCACCGCCAATCTCTACTGGACCGGGGCCTACCTGAACCAGCGCATCCGTACCAGCCTGCAGAGCATCGACTACGCGCAGAAGACGCTGGAGCTGGTGCGCACGCAGTACCAGGCCGGTGCCGTGTCCTCGCTGGAGGTGCTGGAAGCCCAGCAGAACCTGATCACCCAGCAATCCAGCCATACCGAACTGGTGCAGCAGCAGGTCGAGAACGACAATGCCCTGTCCATCCTCTTCGACAGCCCACCCGGCAAGTCCGTCGACCTGCCGGCGATGCTGCCCCAGCAAGCCTTGCCATCCCTGGCGGCGGGCCTGCCGGCCGAACTGCTGGCGCGCCGTCCAGACCTGCGGGCGGCCGAACTGCGACTGCGCGAGTCGCTGGCCAGCGTCGACCTGGCGCGTACCAACTACTACCCGCAACTGACCCTGACCGGCAGCCTCGGTACCAGCAGCGATGCCTTGCTGCGCCTGGTACAGAATCCGGTCGCCTCGCTGGCGGGGCAGTTGACGCTGCCCTTCCTGCAGCACACCGAGATGAAGCTCAAGGTGGGGGTTGCCCAGGCCGACTATGACAAGGCCGTCGTCGACTTCCGCCAGAGCCTCTATGCGGCCTTCAGCGACGTCGAGAATGCCTTGTCGGCACGGCGCCAGTACGCCATGCAGCAAGCCCTCCTGCAACGCAACCTGGAGGCGGCACAGGCCGCTGAGCGGCTCTACGAACTGCGTTACCGGGCCGGCTCGGTGACCCTGCAATCCTGGCTGGACCAGCAGGACAAGCGGCGTACCGCCGAAGTGTCGCTGGCACAGGTGCGGCTGAGCCAGCTGAAGAACCAGATGACGCTCTACCAGGCATTGGGGGGTGATGACCGCATCACTGCGGCACAGGCTGCCAGAACGGCTGCACCATGATGCCTGCCGGCCAGAACGACAAAGGCGAACCCGCAGGTTCGCCTTTGTCCTTGTCCATCGCGCCGACCGGGCGGCGACGCGGGAATGATTACTTCAGGTAGTTCAACAGCGACAGGCTGCTGGTGGTGACGAACACCTTCTGCGCCGCCGACAGGTAGGTCTGCTTGAGCGTGAGGTCACTGATCAACGAGCTGACATCGGAAGTATTGCGTCCAAGCAGGTCATTGATGGTGGCCGTGTAGTTCTCGTTCTTGACCTCGCCGGCAGCGTCCAGGCTGTCCAGCTCGTTCTGGCGCGCACCAATGGAAGCCTGTGCCGTGGTGACGTTGCCGATCATGGCGTCGATCTGGGTGTTGAACGCCGCCAGGTTACGCGTCAACGCGGCCTGGCTGCCCGGCACCGGGGTACGAGCGGCATCGGCGGCATCCGATTGCAGCTTCAGTGCGGCCACCTGGGTAAATTTGGCCGCATAGGTCGGGTCGCTCGGATCGAGTGCATCCAGCTGCGCCTGTGCCGTCTTGTAGGCCGCGATGGGATAGGTCGCCGGCGAGCTGTTGGCGGGATACTGGAAATTGTCGGCCGCCGTCACGTCGGCATTGTTGGCCGCCTCGGTCACCGGGATCGACAGGGTGTTGATCATGTTGCTCATGGTCTTGAAGATGTCTTGACCATTGCCCTGGAAAATCTGTTGACCCGACGCACTGATGGCCATCTGGCGGGTCGAGTCGACCTGCAGGGTCATCACACCCTGGTCACCGTTGTAGGTCACGCCGCCGGTCCCATCCTGGGTAAACGGCTGGGTCGAGCTCTTGAAGCCGGCAAACAGATAGTCCCCGGTACCGTCCTGGGCGTTGGCATAGCCCAGCACTTCATTGAGGTTGCCCTTGATCTCGGAGGCCAGGTCGGAACGCTCGTTATTGGAATAAGAGGCGTTGCCGGCCGTGATCACATCCGACTTGAGCTTGACCAGCATATTGCTGAAGCTGGTCAGGGTGGACTGGACCGTGGTCAGGGCGCTGTTGGCGTTCTGGCGATTGGTCTTGTATTGGCTATTGAGCGACTGGCTCTGGGTCACATCCAGCGCCCGTGCCGATGCCACCGGATCATCCGAGGGGACCAGCACCGTCTGGCCGGCGCTCACCTGCTGCGTCAGCTTCAGGATGTCGCCCTGCATGTTGGTCAGGTCGGTGTTGCTCTGCTGATAGAGCATCTGGGTACTAATGCGCATTTGCCTGTTCCTTTAAGCTCGATTAGGTGCCCAGCGTGAACAACACGTTGAGCATGTCGCTGGCCGCCTGGATGATCTTGGCCGCAGCCTGGTATTGCTGCTGGTTCTGGATCATCTGCGCCAGCTCCTCATCCTGGTTGACCCCGGACTCGGACTGCTGTTGGCTCTGGATCGCCGCCAGGCGCGATTTCTCGGCCGTGTTGGTGACGTTGATCTCGTTGGTCTTGTTGCCGATGGTGGCAACAAGCTGGGAATAGGATCCCTGGAAGTTGGTGCCGGCGATCGTGGTCGCGGTTTGCAGCGCGCCCATGGCCAGCGTATTGCGGTTGTCCGACGCCGCATTGGTATTGGCCGAAATGGTGAACTGGTCACCATTGGAAGGCTGGCCCGAAATCTGGAACGATACGCCGCTGATGGCGAAGCTATCGCCCGCCTTGTAGGGGATGCTGGTGGCGCCGCCGGCGATGGCGGTGGTGGTACCGTCCAGGTGGGTGATGGTGCCGCCACCGGCCGGCACAGCCGGCGAAATGGTGAATGCCGGTGGTGCTGCCGCCGTGTTGTAGGTCAACGTGGTGGGCTTGGTCAGCGGCGTGGTCGTGGTCAGGTAGGCTGACGTGACCGAGCCGGTGCTGATGGTGGCCGTTCCCTGGTTGGCCGCAGTCGGCGTGAAGTTGAACTGGTCGCCGGCGTTGGGCGAACCGGTCAGCGTATAGGTCAGGCCACCGCTGGTGACGGTCATGCCGGACTGGTAGTTGAACGGCGTGGTGCCGGTCACGGTGCTGGACGTGCCATCCGGATAGGTCAGCGTCACGCTGGGCGTGGGCGTGGCACCGGACCAGGTCGCCGCCAGCTTGGTCTGGTTCGGCGTCACCGTGGTATCCACCGTGGTCGCGAAGGACACCGAGGAACCCTGCTGGAAGGTGGTCGGATCCACCGAGGTGTTGGTCACGATGCCGCTGCCGGTATTGGTCGCCGGCATCACCAGGTTGGCGTTGTTGGTGGCGTTGATCGCGGTGACGATGGGCGCGGCCGTGGCCAGCAACTGGGTATTTTGCAGCGCCACCGAGAATCCTTGCGCGCCGTTGGCCGTCGGCTGGATCTTGAACATGTCGCCGGCCGTCATGGTGGGCGCATATGGTCCGGGAGCGGCCGCACCATTGGAGTAGGTCACGCCATCCACGGTCACCGGGAAGTTGGCGGCCGTGTAAGTGGTCTTGGTGCCGTCCGACAGGCGCGTCAACGTGTAGTTGGTGCCGTCGTAGGACATGTTGTAGTCGCTGGTGGAGAGCTTGGACGGATCGCTGATCGTCGCGGTCAGGTTGGTCGTGCCCGTATTGGTCGGGTAGGCGATCAGGTTGGGCGAGCTGACATTGAACAGGTTGGTACCGGGATTGCCGTTCTGGTCCAGGCCCAGTTGCTGTTGCTGGTTGAACGCGGTCCCCAGCGCGATGGCGATGCGGCCCAGCGAGTTCTGCGTGGGATCGAGCGTTTCGGTACGGTACTTCAACAGCCCGCCGAGGCTGCCGCCATCGTAGAAGAAGCTGTCAGGGATGGTCGACGTACCGCCGCCGGTGGTCTGCACACCGACCTGCAGGCGCGAGACATCGGTGGGCGAATTGGTCGCCACCAGGGTGCTCACCTGGTCGCCTGCCACCAGGGCCTGACCGGTGCCGATGAACACGCTGATGGCACCCGTATCCTGGGGCACGGTGGTGATCTTGACGTACTTGTTGAGCTCGGCCACGACCTGGTCACGCTGGTCCAGCAAGTCGTTGGGCGCCTGGCCGCCGCTGGAGCCGGTCGCCTTGACGATGGCCTGGTTCAGGGCCGAGAGCTGCTGGGCATAGGAGTTGACGGTGCTGATCGTCGAGGTGATCTGGCTGTTGACCGCGGCACTGCTCTGCTGCAACTGGTCGCTCAGGCTCTGTACGCGTGCCGCCAGGGTCGATGCCTGCGACAACACGGACTGGCGCGATGCCTGGGTGGTCGGGTTGGAGGCCAGGCCCTGGACCGCCGAGAAGAAATTCTGCAAGGCCGGTGACAAGCCCGCCTGGCTATCGGCCAGCGTGTTGTTGATCTGCGAGATCTGCGAATAGTAGGAGTCCAGCGAGCTGGCCGAAGTCTGCGAGGCCAGCGCCTGCTTGGTCAGCAAGTCATCGTAGATACGCTTGATCTGGGTAACCTGGGTACCCTGACCGACGAACCCGTAGCCATAATTGATCCCGCCAGCCGAGCTTTGCACGACTTCCTGACGGTTATAGCCGGGGGTGGTGGCATTGGAAATGTTGTGGCTGGTGGTGGCTTGCGCCGCCATGGCTGCCTGCAACGCCGATTGCCCGATGCTGAAAATGTTAGTTGCCATGCTAGGTTGTCGTCCCTGAAAGCTTTTAGCGGAATAACCAAGTCAACGGCAGTCTTGACCAAAACTTTAGATGGCGTCAGTGGAAATTGTTTCCAATCAGAACTGACGAGCTTGCCGGCACAACAATGGCCGGCAACACTCAGGCCGACAGCGACTGGCGAATGATGCGCGAGAGTTTTTCCGCATAATGCGGATCGGTCGCATAACCGGCGCGCTGCAAGCCGTAGGCAAAGCCATGGGCATCCTGGGCGCTCGCCAGCACCTTCTCGTAGCGCGGATTGCTGCGCAGCAAGTTGGCGTAATCCTTGAAGGCATCCGCATAGGAATCATAGGCGCGGAATTTCTCCACGCGCTTTTGCGGCTTGCCGTTGACGTATTCGATCGTAGTGGCCTCGACCACCTTGCCGGTCCAGTTGCCGGTGGCCTTGATGCCGAACAGGTTGTGGGCCGAACGGCCATCGCGGGCAATGATCTCCTTCTTGCCCCAACCGGTCTCAAGCGCCGCCTGCGCCAGCATGAACTTGGCCGGGATGCCGGTCAGTTTGCTGGCCATCTCGGCATCGGCCTGCAGGCGATTCTGGAAGGCTTCCACATGGGCCGGCTTGTTGGGGTTGCGGCGCTTGTTGTTGCGACCATCCTGGTCGGTACCATCGGCGCCCTGCTGGCTTACGAAGCTCTGGATGAACTTGGCGCGATCGGCCTCGCTCATGTCCTTGACCAGCGGGATACCCATCGGCAGGCCATCCTCGGGCGAGGCAGGCTGGCCTTCCAGATCTTGCGCATCGGGCAACTTCTTGGGCAGCGACGCCGACAGCTGGCGCGTCAGCACATCGGCCAGGCCGACGCCGCGCTGGGCCAGGGTCTGGCTGAGCTGCTGGTCCAGCATGGACGTAAACATCTTGGTCTGTTCATTGTCGAACGGGCCATTTTGCGGGGTTGCATCCCGCATGCTCTTCATCACCATGTTCAGGAACAGCGCCTCGAACTGCTTGGCCGCTCCCTTGAGGGCTTCCGGCGAATTCTGCCGGGCCGCCTCACGCAGGCCATTGAGCCCATTCGCATCGACGGCCAGGCTGTCGGTCGGATTGGATGGGTTGATCTTGTTGATCATGGTTACCTTGGATGAGAGCGTTTGTTGTTGGACCCGGCTGCCAGCCAGGTCGCCCCGTTACATCAGATCACTTCGAGTTCGGCACGCAAGGAACCGGCCGCCTTCATCGCCTGCAGGATAGCCAGCAAGTCCTGGGGCGTGGCGCCGATGGCGTTGAGCGCCTTGACCACCTCGGCCAGCGACGCCCCACCCTTCAACAGCATGACCTTGCCGGGCTCCTTGTTGATCGAGATCTGCGCATTCTGCACGGCCGCGGTCTGGCCGCCGGCCAGGGCATTGGGCTGGCTGACCGCGTTGTCGGCCTGGATCACCACCGACAGGTTGCCGTGCGACACCGCGCAGGTATCGAGCATGACGCTCTGGTTCATGACCACCGAGCCGGTACGGGCATTGAGGATGACCTTGGCCGCCAGCTTGCCGGGCGTGACATCGACGTTTTCCAGCGCCCCCAGGAAAGCCACCCGGTCACCGCTGGAAATAGGTGCACGCACCCGGATCACGCGACCATCCTGGGCCACTGCCGTATCCGAACCGAAACGCTTGTTCAGTGCATCGACCACCCGGCTGGCGGTCGAGAAATCATTGTCGTTGAGCTCCAGCATCACCATGTCGCCACCGCCGAGGGCGCTGGGCACGGCGCGTTCCACCGTCGCACCACCGGAGATACGGCCGGCCGACAACTGGTTGATCGTCGTGCTGCTGCCGGCCGCCGAGGCACCGGCACCGCCCACCACGATGTTGCCCTGGGCAATCGCGTAGATCTGGCCATCGGCACCCTTCAGGGGCGCCATCAGCAAGGTGCCGCCGCGGATGCTCTTGGCATTGCCGATGGAAGACACCGTCACGTCGATCAGCTGGCCCGGTTGGGCAAAGGCCGGCAGGGTCGCCGTCACCATGGCCGCAGCCACGTTCTTCAACTGCATGTTGCTGCTGGTGCCGGTAGGCACGTTCACGCCCAGCTGCTGCAGCATGCTGATGACGCTCTGCACCGTAAACGGCGTCTGCGTGGTCTGGTCACCGCTGCCATCCAGGCCGACCACCAGGCCATAACCCACTAACTGGTTCTGACGTACGCCCTGGATACTGGCCAGGTCCTTGAGGCGCTCGGCATGGGCCGTCGTCGCGGCGGCCAGGCACAAGCCTGCCAACGCCACGGCCGACAGCAGCTTGCGCCCCATTTGCATTGCATCCATTACGCGATTTCCTTTCCTAGCCATGCATGAACCCACTTCAGAAAGGAGAAACACTGAAGAAGAAACGACCCAGCGAAGACATGAAATCAGCCATGTCTACGCGGGTATTGGTACGGTACTCGACCTTGGCGTCTGCCACCAGGAGCGAGGAGACGGTGTTGCCCGTCTGGATGTTATCCGGACTCACGGTACCGGAGAAGCGCACGTATTCCACACCCTTGTCCAGCGCCACCTGCTTCTCGCCGCTGACCACCAGGTTGCCATTGGGCAGCACTTCGATCACGGTCACGCCGATGGTGCCGGTGAAGGTGTTGCTGGACGTGGTGGCGCCCTTGTCACCGAAGCTGGCCGACGAGGTACCGCTGGCCGACAATTCCTTGATGGAGGTACCGAAGATGGTCGGTGCCGGCGATGCGACAGTGCCGGTCTTGCTGGCGGAGCTGGCCGCCGACTTGCCGGCAGCGGTGTTTTCATTGATTACGATGGTGATGGTGTCACCCACCAGGCGTGCACGGCGGTCTTCCAGCAGAGGACGATAGACCGCCGACTGGAAGATCGCGCCGGAAGTCGGGGGAGCGTAGGACGCCGGGATCGGACGCGCCGACTTGGGACCCGACACAATGCTGTCAGGCACGGTGGTGCATGCGGCCGTCGCCATGACGCCCACGATGGCGATCAGTTTCACCAAGCTATTCATATCTGCCTCGTCCTTCCTTCTCCAACTTCCTGCTTCCCTGCTACGCGAACTGCTGAATCAATACCGTGCTACCCACTACGCTGCTTACAGCTGCGAGATCTTGGCCAGCATCTGGTCCGAGGTGGTGATGGACTTGCTGTTGATTTCGTACGCACGCTGGGTCTGGATCATGTTGACCAGCTCTTCCACCACGTTGACGTTGGAGGTCTCGACATAACCCTGCCACAGCGCGCCGGCGCCATTGGTACCCGGGGTATTGGGATTGGGCGTGCCGGAGGCGGCGGTTTCCGAATACAGGTTCTCGCCACGGCTTTCCAGGCCGGCCGGATTGATGAAGGTGGCCACCTGGATGGTGCCGATCTGGGTGGTCGCGGTGGAGCCGGCCTGCATAATCGACACGGTACCATCGCGGCCCACCGTCAGCTTGGTGGTGTTGAGCGGGATGGTGATCGGCGGCTGCAGCGTGTAGCCGCTGGAGGTCACCATCTGGCCCTGGCTGTCGGTCTGGAACGAGCCGTCACGGGTATAGGCCGTGGTGCCATCGGGCAGCAGGACCTGGAAGAAGCCATTGCCCTGGATCGCCAGATCCTTGTCATTGTTGGTCTGGTTGACGTTACCCTGGGTAAAGATGCGCTCGGTGGCGACCGGACGCACGCCGGTACCGATCTGCAGGCCCGAGGGCAATTGCGTCTGCTGCGAAGACTGCGCGCCCGGCTGTCGCACGGTCTGGTACAGCAGGTCTTCGAACACGGCACGGGAGGCCTTGAAACCGTTGGTGCTGGTGTTGGCCAGGTTGTTGGAGATCACGTCCAGTTGCGTCTGTTGCGCATCCAGGCCGGTCTTGGAAATCCACAGGGAACGAATCATTTATTTCTCCGGTAATCAGCGCTTGGGCATCAAGACTAACAAGACGATCAAGACAGGGTGAGGATCTCGGTGGCCTTGGCGGCATCGCTCTGGGCGGTCGAGATCATCTTCATATTCAGTTCGAACTGGCGCGACAGGTTGATCATGTTGACCATCGCCTCCACCACGTTCACGTTGCTGCCTTCGAGTGCACCAGCTGCCAGGCGCACATTGGCATCGGGCTGGGCCGCGCCGGTGATGGTGCGGAACATGCCGTCATCGCCGCGCTTCATGTTCTTCGGGTCCGGGTTGACCAGCTTGATGCGGCCCAGCACGTTGACCGCATTGGGCACGCCCGTGGTCGGGATCGACGACACCGTACCATCGGCGGCGATGGCCACGGTGGTATCGGGCGGGATGGTGATCGGACCGCCATCACCCAGCACCGGCTGACCGCTCTGGGTCTGCAGGATGCCGTTCTCGTTGATCTTGAAACTGCCGTTGCGAGTATAGGCCTCGCTGCCATCGGCGGTCTGCACCGCGATCCAGCCATTGCCCTGCACCGCCACATCCAGGGCGCGGCCGGTATCCTGGATCGGTCCCTGGGAAAAATCATTGCCTGCAGTGGAGTCGACCACGAAGGCACGCGTAGGCAGGCCATCGCCGGTCACCGGCGCCGAGCGGAAGGTATTGAGCTGGGCACGAAAACCCGTGGTCGTGGCATTGGCCAGGTTGTTGCTGGCGGTAGCCTGCTGCTCCATCGTTTGCTTGGCGCCCGACATCGCGGTATAGACCAGACGATCCATAAAACCCCTTTTGGACGGCGCCTCTGACAGCACCGCCGGTTGAAACCAGCCGCCGGCGACGCCGGCGGCCTTGAAGCCCGCGCCCCCGCAGGGGCGCGCAGATCAGTGCATCAGCGCAGGCTGACCAGGGTCTGCAGGACGGTATCCTGCACCTTGATGGTCTGCGAGTTGGCCTGGTAGACGCGCTGGGCCACGATCATGTTGACCAGCTCGGCGGTCAGGTCGACGTTGGAGTCTTCCACCGCGCGCGCCTGCAGGGTGCCGAAGGTACCGGTGGTCGGCTTGCCCACCAGCGGGCTGCCGGCCGCGGCCGAGGCCTGGTACAGGTTGTTGCCCAGCGGCTGCAGGCCGTTGGGGTTGGCGAAGTTGACCAGCACCACGCTGCCCAGGTTCTTGGTCTGCTGGTTGCTGTAGGAACCGACGATGGTGCCATCGGCGGCGATCGAGAAGCTCGACAGCGTGCCCGGCGGCATGCCGTTCTGGGTCTGCGCCAGGTTCACGAAGGCCGAACCGGTCTGGGTGGAGCCGGTATAGCTCAGGGCGATGGTGCTGGCGAAGTTGCCGCCGCCGGCAGCGATGCCAGGGTTGGTGCCGGCCGAGGTCAGGTCGATGGTCATCGCGCCGCCAGCGGTCAGGGTGCCGGTGGAATCGAAGGTCATCGTGCCCAGCTTCAGTGGCACGGTACCGCCCGCGGTCGTCGTCAGGGTGGTGCCATTCACGGTGGCATACACATCCCAGTTGGTCGTCGGCGGCGTGCCGGTCGGCGCGTTCTTGACGTAGTAGGTCTGCACGCTGTACGGGTTACCCAAGCTGTCGTAGACCGTCACGCCGGTGGAGTTGTTGTAGCTGGTCGGATCGGTCGACTTGAAGGGCGTGGTGGTCGGCACGGTCACGCGCGAATCCAGGTTGACCTTGGTGTTGATGGTCGTGGTGGTGGTCGCGGGAATGGACGAGGTATCGATCTTCAGCGGCACCGGATCACCGCCCGTGACACCGGCTGCATAACCCATCAGGTTGGCGCCGTTTTCGCTGGGGTTGACGATGTAGCCGTTCTTGTCCAGCTGGAACTGGCCATTGCGGCCATACATCGGCGACAGGTTGGTCGGGCTGGCCGCCATCTGGAAGAAGCCGTCGCCGTTGATGGCGATATCCAGTGGATTGTTGGACGACGTGATGTTGCCCTGCGTGAATTGCTGCGACACGTCCGCCACGGTCACGCCGATACCGACCGGCGAATTGCCCGAACGGTTCATCGAATTGGCGTACATGTCGGCAAACTGCGCCTGCGATTGCTTGAAGCCCACCGTGCTGGCGTTGGCCACGTTATTACCGATGACGTCCAGGCTCTTGGAGGCGCCGTTCAGTCCGCTCAGACCTTGTTGAAAACCCATGAGATATCCCCTTGATACGAAAGATGTCGGTAATGACGATTAAAGAATTTGCAGAACGTCGGTCGGCTTGATGGTGCCGATGTTGGCGACGTTGAGCATGACCCCGCTGCTGGTGGTCGACACGCTGGAGACCGTACCGAAAGCAAGTGCCGTGGCATTGACCGCCACGCCATTGTTGGAGGCGTTGACGGTGAAGGTGTAGTTGCCGTCGGCAGCCTTGCTGCCGGCGTCGTTGGTGCCATCCCAGATGACCGGCACCACGCCCGAGGACTGGGTCCCCAGATTCATGGTGCGCACCGTGGCACCGGTGGAGTCCTTGACCGTCACGACCACCGAGGACGCCGTCGAATCGAGGTTCACGCCGAACACCGCCTTCTGCGACGTGGTCGTCGTGCCATCGGTGGCGGTGGTGGTGTCGGAGGTCAGCTGGATGCTGTTGCCCGGGGCCAGCACGCCATGGCCGATCATGTTGGCCGTGGACAGCGCCTGCGAGCTGTTGAGGTTGCTCAGCAGCGTGGACAGGGTGTTATTGAGCTGGCTGATGCCCGACACCGTCGACAGCTGCGCCATCTGCGTGGTCAGCTGGGAGTTGTCCATGGGATTGCTGGGATCCTGGTTCTTCATCTGCGCGATCAGCAGCGTCAGGAAGCGATTCTGGATCGCATCGGGGCTATTGTCGTTGAGACTGGAAGCGCTGGTCGCGGCGGTGGACGAGCTGCTGCTCGTCCCGTTCATGGCGCTGAGCAGATCGTTGGATACGGTTGTCATGGCGAACTATCCTTGGCTTATTGACCGATGGTGAGAGTCTTGACCAGCATGGCCTTGGCGGTATTCATGGTTTCCACGTTGGTCTGGTAAGAGCGGGAAGCCGAGATCATGTTGACCATTTCCTCGACCGGATTGACATTGGGCATGGCGACGTAGCCGTTGGCGTCGGCCATGGGATGCTTGGGATCGTAGACCAGCTTGGGAGGTGCCTGATCCTCCACCACGGCAGCCACTTTCACGCCGCTATCCTTGACATCCCCCACGGGGATGGCCTGGAACACCACCTGCTTGGCCTTGTAGGGCGTGCCGTCGGGGCTGGTGGCGCTATCGGCGTTGGCAATATTGCTGGCGGTGGCGTTGAGTCGCTGCGACTGCGCGCTCATGGCCGAGCCGGCAACGTTGAAGATGTTGGAAAGTGACATGGCTTATCAACCCGGTTGGATGGCGTTAATCATGGCCTTGATCTGGCCGTTCACGGCGGTAACACCGGCTTCGTAGCGGATGCCGTTATCGAGGAACTGGTTGCGCTCCACATCCATATCGACCGTATTGCCGTCCACGCTGCCCTGGGTCACGGTGCGGTAGAGCAAGGGCGAGCCGCCCAGGCTACCGGCACTGTTGTCGGGCGCCGTCGCCGCCACATGGGCCGCCGAGGTGCGCGCCAGCTGCAGCGGCGGCAAGGTGGTCGACTTGCTGTCCAGCGCATTCTGCAGCGCATCGGCAAAGTTGACATCCCGCGCCTTGTAGTTGGGCGTGTCGGCATTGGCGATATTGGAGGCGAGCACCTGCTGGCGCTGGGCGCGCAGATTCAGCGCCATTTCGTTGAAACGGAAGAAATCGTCGAGCTTAGAGACCATCAGGTCCTCCAGGATGACCGGCGCCGCGAGGTGATCACGCACTGCGCCGATGATGGAATTACGTAGACTTGATGATACGGATCCACTCGCCACTCTAAGGGGCGATAAACCAAGAAAAGCCTCTCTTGTTCCTCCTTTTGACCTCACGCGCGCGGAGTACGATGGCTGCCAAGATTGGACAAGGCCCGTGCGCCGGGCAAGTTGCATAAAATGAAACACCCCCTTCACTTCCTCGGCGCGGCGCGCCTGGCGCTTGCCTCCCTGGCCCTGCTGGCTGGCAGCCTGGCCTGGACAAGCCCGGCCCAGGCACAGAACGACCCGACTCCTCCGCAACGCCAGGACTTGCAAGTCGTACAACAATCCGCCGAAGAATTCCTCAAGAGCCAGACTGCCGGCCTGCCCGGCAGCGTCACCATCAGCGTCGACCCGGTCGACCAGCGCCTGACGCTGGCCGCCTGCGTCGAACCACAGGCCTTCATGCCCAACGGCGCGCGCCTGTGGGGCCGCACCACGGTCGGCATCAAGTGCGTCGCCCCCTCCCCCTGGACGGTCTACCTGCGCGCCAATGTGCAAGTGGTTGCGGACTACCTGGTGGCCGCCGTGCCGCTGGTACAGGGCCAGACCATCAGCGCCAGCGACATCACCCGCGTACGCGGCGACATGTCCAGCCTGCCCAGCGGCGTGATTACCGAGGAATCGCAGGCCGTGGGCCGGGTTGCCGGCATGTCGCTGCGCGCCGGCACGCCCCTGCGCATGGATGCGATCCGCAACCAGCGCGTGGTCCAGCAAGGCCAGTCGGTACGGGTGGTGTCCAACGGCCCCGGCTTCCAGATTTCTACCGAGGCACGTGCCATGACCAATGCCACCGAAGGACAGATGGCCCAGGCCAGGACGGCGACTGGCCAGGTAGTGAGCGGCATTGCCAAGGCCGGCGGAATTCTTGAAATCAATTATTGATCGCAAGAAACGCCAGCTGGCAAGGATTCTCGTCAGACTTGTGAAGAAAAATGCATCCGAACCCGCAATTTAGGGGCGATGGTGTTAAAGTTTGCGGAGAATTGGTCGATAATCTATGCGACAGGCGGGTGCAAAGCGCCCCCACCCTACAAGGAATACTGCCGTGAACGTTAACGACGCCCTCAAATCCACTGCCCTCAATGCCGAGCAGACCCAGACGCGCAACAACGCCCAGTCTGGTGCGGCCGCCGGCAACGGTGCCGCCGGTAACGCCGCCGCTTCCGACAGCGTGCGCCTGTCCAGCACCTACCAGTCGCTGGAAACCAAGGTGAGCAGCAGCAGCGGCAGCTTCGACGCCAAGAAAGTGGCCGAGATCAAGGCCGCCATCGCCAACGGCACCTTCCAGATCGACCCCGAGAAGATTGCCAACGGGGTGATCGACACCGTCAAGACCCTGATCAACGCCCGTACGCCAGCCTGATCACCGCTTTCCACAGATCTTTCGCATGAGCCACCCCGCTAGCCAACTGAACCAGGAAAAGGGCGCCATGCAGCGCCTGATCGAGAAGCTGCGCCAGGAACAGGCCCTGCTCTCGGAGGCCAGCGCCGAAGGGATGACTGAAATCATCACCGATAAAGCTGCCATCGTTGCCGAAATGACCACACTGGCGGGAAATCGCCATCGCCAGCTGGCCGAACTGGGCTATGTCGATGACGAGACCGGCATGCAGAAATGGATGAATGAACAAGGTTCGGATGCCGACAAGGATATCTGGGCCGATCTGTTCGAGCTGGCCCAGGATGCCAAGGAACTGAACCGCGTCAATGGCTTGCTGATCGGCAAGAAACTCTCGGTCAACCAGAATGCCCTGACCGTCCTGCAAGGCAAGACCGGTACCGGCAGCTTCTATGGTCCGGATGGCCAGAGCAGCATCAAGTCTTCCGGCCGCAGGCTGGGCGTGGTTTGAAATCGGCGAGCCCCACCAGTCTCGGCCACCATGAAAAAAGCCCGGCAATGCCGGGCTTTTTGCTTACCTGACGACTACCCTGGCACTCAGGAAACGCCACTCCACGAATGCTCCCGCAGATAGGAGCGCATCCGCGAAATCGCCTGGCTGTGCAACTGGCACACACGCGACTCCGACACCCCCATGACGGCACCGATTTCCTTGAGGTTCATCTCCTGCTCGTAATACAGGGCCATGAGGATCTGCTCGCGCTCGGGCAAGGCCTTGATGGAATCCACCACCGCCTCGCGGAAACCGCCGTTGATCAGGTTCTGCAGCGGATCGTCCGACTCGGAGGTCTGGTAGCGGTCCAGGAAATGCTCATGACCGCCGTCGTCGTCGTGGAAATCTTCGTAGTAGATCAGCTGATGACCACCACACTCGGTCAGCAGGGACTGGTATTCCACCAGGCTGATCTTCATGTGCTGGGCGACTTCCGCCTCCTGCGGCGGACGACCCAGCTGCTGCAGCAGGGTCTGCAGGGCCTCTTCCACCTTGCGCGCATTCTGGCGGATGCTGCGCGGCAACCAGTCGCTGCTGCGCAGCTCGTCGAGCATGGCACCACGGATACGCTGCACGGCATAGGTCTCGAACTGGGCGCCATGCGTCTCTTCGTAACGCTGCACAGCATCCAGCAGACCCATCATGCCAGCCTGGATCAGGTCATCTACCTCGACGCTAGGGGGCAACTTTGCCTTGAGCTGATGCGCCAGCTTCTTCACCAGCGGCGCATGCTGCTCCAGCAAATCGTTCTTGCCTTTCTTTCCCTTGACGTTATACATGCACGTCACACTCCCAGACTGGCACCATCGGTGGCCATGCCGTAACTGCCGCGCGCCGGCTCTGCCAGCGTGAAGCGCTTGGCCAGGCGCTGGAACGCCACTGCCGCGCCCGCAAACGGGAACACGTCCATCACCGCCCGCCCCTGCCCGGTCGCCCGGCGGATGTGGTCATCAGCGGGGATGGACCCCAGGAAATTCAACTGCGCCGCCAGGTAGCGGCTGGCCGCCTGCGCCATGTTGGCATGGACGGTACGTGCCTCGGCCTCGGTGGCGTCATTGACGATGAGGCTGAAGGGACGGCGTCCAATCCGGTCGCTCAGGTTCTTGAGCAGCACGTAGGCGGCCTTGATCGAGGTCGCCGTGGTCGACACCTGGATCACGATTTCGCCCATCTCCATGGTCGGCACCGGCATGGACTGGTCAGCCGCCAGCACGCCATTGACCAGGGTGATCTCGGCCTGCTCGATGAGGCTGTCGAAGATCTCCGCCAGCCGTCCGGCCTGCGGATCAATCGAGGACGGCACCGTGCGGCGCGCGATCCGGGCCATCGAAAAACCTTCCGGCAGCAGGCGCATGGCTTCGCCCAGCGGACGCTCCATGCGCGCCACCTCCTGCAGGGTCGCCACATCGTGGCGCAAGCCGATGCGGGTCAGCAGCCCCGTGGAGGCGACATCGCCATCGATGACCAGCACATTGTGGTTACCCTGGGACAAGGATGCCGCCAGGTTGATCAGCATGGCGCTCTTCTCTTCCTCACCCAGCACCGAGAAGAACGTGAACAGCCGTGGCACCGGGCGCTCCAGCATCCGGCGCAGTCCTGCAGCCTGATCGATTTCGTAACTAGCCAAAGCTCACCTCGCGCAGGCCTTTGTCATTCATGGACATGGCAGTCGGGCCAATGACACCAGGCAACTCGGACTCCTGGAATTCAAAAGGGGCAGTCTCCCTCTTCTGCTTGAAGGCACGGTCAGCCAGGTAGAGCTTGTTGGCCACATGCAGGTCTTCCGGCACACGCTGGCCGTTGGCCACGTAGTGCAGGTTGAGCTTGTGGCGGATCACCACATCGAGCACGTTGCCGATGGTGGCGGCTTCGTCGAGCTTGGTGACGATACAACCGGCCAGGCCGGAGCTGGAATAGGCGTGCACCACCTCGTTGAGGGTACCGCCGGTGGCCGTGGCGTTCAGGCACAGCAGGCGCTTGATATCCACGCCGGCACCGGCCAGCATGGCATCCTGCTCGACCACCATCTGGTCTCGCTGGCCTACCCCAGCCGTATCGATGAGCACGGTATGCTTGCCCTTGAGCTCCTGCAGGGCGATGCGCAGGTCAGCCTCATCCTTGACCGAGTGCACCATCACACCCAGGATCTTGCCGTAGATGCGCAGTTGTTCGTAACCACCGATACGGTAGCCGTCGGTGGTGATCAGGGCCAGCTTGCCGGAGCCGTGGCGCATCACGCAGCGCGCCGCCAGCTTGGCGGTGGTGGTGGTCTTGCCCACGCCGGTGGGGCCGACCAGGGCGAAGACGCCGCCGTTCTCCAGCAGTTCGTTTTCGTTGGACAGGGTGTTGAGATTGCGCGCCAGCACCGACTTGACCCAGAACATGATGTCCTGCGACTTCGAGTTGGCCGGCAGGTTCTCGGTGATCAGGCGCGACAGGCTGGCCGAGAAGCCGGCCGCCAGCATTTCCTTGAGCACGATGCCCTTGAGCGGCTCGCGCTTTTGCGTGCCACCCCAGGAGATCTCGGCCAGCTGGGTCTCCAGTACGCCACGCATGGAGCGGATCTCGCTCATGACTTCCGACAGGATTTCGTCGTAGTCCTTGCCATCGAACTCAGGCAAGGCCGAGCGCGGACGCGCCGACTCCTGCTCACTGGCCTCTGCGGCATCGCTGGTGCCGGCCTGGCGGGCGGCTCCCTCGCTGCTACGACTACGCCAGACACGGGCGTCGCTGGTCGGGGCAGCCCCTTCGGCGGCGCGGGCATTGATCCGGCCTAGCGGCTGCTGGTCCAGCAGCGGTGGCACGTCGGCACGCGGCTGGCGCGGGGCCTGCGACGCCACCGGTGAGGACAGCAAGGCCGGCCGCCTGGGTTGCTGCGCCGGCGGCAAGCCCGATTGCTGCTGCAGGGAAGCCGCCTGGGGCCGCCCCACCGCCTCGCGCGCGCCCGTGGGTGCGACCAGAGTGGTCATATCCTCGTTGGCCATGGCCAGGATTTCCACCCCATCAGGAATATTGCGGTTGGAGAGAATGACGGCATCCGGCCCAAGCGCCTCGCGCACCTGACGCCAGGCCTCGCGAGAGGAATTGGCGATAAATTTCTTGACGTTCATGCTTGCCCTCCAACTAGGCTAGTAACTTTAATCGTTTTCGATTCCGGTATTTCAGCGTGCGACAACACACGCAATTGTGGCATGGCACGACGCAGGAAGCGCGCCAGCAAGGTCCGCAAGGGCGCGCCTACCAGCAATACCGGTGACAGGCCCATCTGTTCCTGGCGTTGCGCCGCCATTTCTGCCTGCGTCACCAGCGAGTCGGCCAGGCCGGGCTCGATGCCGCCGCTGTCGCCGCTGGCCTGCAGTGCCTGCATCAGCAGACGCTCCAGCTTGGAGTCGAGCGCCATGACCGGCAACTCGCTCTCGCCCGGGAAGATCTGCTGCACGATGGCCCGGCCCAGCGCAATGCGCACGATGGCGGTGAGGTCGGTGGGATCCTGCACGCGCGCCACGTTCTCGGCCAGCGTCTCGATGATGGTGCGCATGTCGCGGATATGCACGCCTTCGAGCAGCAAGTTCTGCAACACCTTCTGCAAGGTCCCCAGCGGCAACATCTTGGGCACCAGATCCTCGACCAGCTTGGGCGCTTCCTTGGCCAGATGGTCCAGCAGGCTCTGCACCTCCTGGCGCCCCAGCAGCTCGGACGCATGGGTGGTGATCAGGTGGTTCAGGTGGGTCGCCACCACGGTACCAGCATCCACCACAGTGTAGCCCATGGTGGACGCCTGCTCGCGCAAGCCGTTCTCGATCCAGACCGCCGGCAGGCCAAACGCCGGATCGGTCGTCATCATCCCCGGCAAGGGACCGGTCACCATACCGGGATTGATGGCCAGGTACTGGCCCGCATGTGCTTCACCGTTACCCACTTCCACACCCTTGAGGGTAATGCGATAGGCCGAGGGTTTCAATTCCAGATTGTCGCGGATATGGATGGGGGGCGACAAAAAACCGACTTCCTGAGCGAATTTCTTGCGAATACCCTTGATGCGCTTGAGCAATTCGCCGCCCTGCCCCTTGTCGACCAGCGGAATGAGGCGGTAACCCACTTCCAGGCCCAGGGTATCGACCGGCATGACATCGTTCCAGGTCGCTTCTTCGCCCTCATTCACCGGAGCTGCAGCCGACGCGGCTTGCGGCTGGGCAGCAGCTTCCGCCTTGACCTTCTCGGCGCGCTTGCCAATGGCGTAAGCCCCACCGCCCATGGCCGCCGCCAGCAGGATGAAGGCGATATGCGGCATGCCCGGGATCAGGCCCATGCCACCGATGATGGCCGCCGTGATGTAGAGCACTTCCGGCTTGGCGAAGAGCTGGTTGATGAGCTGTCCGCCGACGTCCTGGTCGTTGGCCACACGCGAGACCACCACACCGGCAGCGGTCGAGATGATCAGCGAGGGGATCTGCGCCACCAGGCCGTCACCGATGGCCAGCAGGGTGTAATTCTTCAGGGCCGCATCAAAGGCCAGGTCGTGCTGCACCATGCCCACCACCAGACCACCGACGATGTTGACCACGGTGACGATGATGCCGGCCACGGCATCGCCGCGCACATACTTGGAGGCACCGTCCATGGCGCCATAGAATTCGGACTCCTGCGCCACTTCCTTGCGGCGGGCACGGGCCTCGGGTTCGCCGATCAGGCCGGCGTTGAGGTCGGCATCGATCGCCATCTGCTTGCCGGGCATGGCGTCCAGGGTAAAACGGGCACCCACTTCGGCGATACGACCGGCACCCTTGGTCACCACCATGAAGTTGATGATGGTCAGGATGATGAAGACCACGATACCGACCGTGTAATTGCCCCCGATCAGGAAGTGGCCGAAGGCCTCGATCACCTTGCCTGCCGCGTCGGGGCCGGTGTGGCCCTCCGTCAGCACCACCCGGGTCGAGGCCACGTTCAGCGACAGCCGCAACATGGTCGACACCAGCAGCACCGCCGGGAAGGCAATGAAGTCCAGCGGCTTGACCGTGTAGAGCGCAGTCATCAGCACGATCACCGACAGCGAGATGTTGAAGCTGAACAGCAGATCCAGCATGAAGGCCGGCAATGGCAGCACCATCATGGCCAGCATCAGGATGATCAGGACCGGCGCTGCCAGTGCCCGGCCGCTCTTGATCGGCACCCAGGTCGGGATTTTCAGGGTATTGAGTTTGGTTGCCATAGTTACTACGTGTTTCTACGCTGTGCTCCGCGCGGTTTCTTGGGCGCGGTTGCCGGGTCCAGGTCCCTGGGCACCTGCAGCTCGGTGGGTTCGACTGGACGCAAACCGCCAAACTGGCCATAGGTACGCAGCTGGAACACATAGGCCAGCACCTCGGCCACGGCGGTATAGAGTGCCTCGGGAATCTGGTCACCGATCTCGGTGTGGGTGTGCAAGGCACGCGCCAGCGGCGGCGCCTCCAGCAGCGGCACCTTGTTCTCGCGGGCGATCTCGCGGATCTTGGCGGCGATCTCGTCGGATCCCTTGGCCACCACCTTGGGCGCAGCCATCTTGCCTTCGGTATATTTCAGGGCGACCGCGAAGTGGGTCGGGTTGGTCACCACCACGTCGGCGGTCGGCACCTCGGCCATCATGCGACGACGGGCCATGGCACGCTGCATCGCACGGATCTTGCCCTTGATGTGCGGATCGCCTTCGGACTCCTTGTGCTCCTGCTTGACTTCCTGACGCGTCATGCGCAGCTTGCGGCCATAGTTCCAGATCTGGTAGGGCACATCGATGGCGGCGATGAAGGCCAGTGCCGCGACGATCACGATGAAGCTGGTCCACAACAGGTGTGCCGAATGGCTGCTGGCGGTCGCGAGCGATTCCACGCCCAGCCCCATGACGGCGTCGATCTGGCTACGGATGACCAGCCAGGCCACGATGCCGACCACCAGGGTCTTGAGGACGGCCTTGCCCAGCTCGACCAGGGAATTGATGGAAAACATGTTGCCAATCCCGTTGAGGGGATTGAGCTTGCCGAACTTGGGTGCCAGGGAATCGACATTGAAGAGCCAGCCGCCCAGCATCAGGGGCGCGGCCATGGCCGCCAGGGTCATCATGAAAGCGATCGGAATGATGGAGATGGCGACCTCGATGAAATGGGCGCTGAGCATGTTGAACAGCACCACCGGGTCGAAAGCGGCGGCGCGCTCGAAACTGAGCGTCGCCACCATGATGCGGTTCACGCTGGTCACTACCGGACCGCTGAACATCCACACACAGCTGCCCCCCACCAGCAGCAACAGGCAAGTGGCCAGCTCGCGCGAACGCGGCACATCACCCTGCTCACGGGCACGCTCAAGGCGTTTACCCGTGGCGGGTTCGGTCCGCTCCATGTCGCTATCTTCGGCCATCCGCCGCATCCCCCCTGCAAAACTGCACGTCCGTCCAAGAACGCTTTCAATGGACGGATTTCTAGAACAATAGGCAGGATTATTGGGGACGGCGGGACGGGATCATCAGGGGAATAGGGGCGGAAAGGTCCCCCATTTCGGACTAGGCAAAAACGCAAGTGTCTGCGTCAGGCAGAACGATGCGTCTCGAAAAATGGGAAACGTCCGGTAGACGGGGTCAGGCAAACAACAAAACTTGCCAAAACATCACAAAAGACAGGCTACGGGCGCGAAAAAAGCCTTCGCGCCCGTCCGGACAGCCTCAGAAACCCAGGCTTTCCAGCAGGTCGTCGACCTGCCCCTGGTTGGCGATCACATCCTTGCCAGCCGGATCGATCTGCGGCCCGTTGAGCAGGCCGGTATCCTCGCGCTTGGCGTCAGAAGGCGAATAATCGACCAGCAATTGCACCAGTTGCGACTCCAGGTCATGGGCCAGCTTGGTCACGCGCTTGATGACCTGGCCGGTCAGGTCCTGGAAATCCTGGGCCATCATGATGTCCAGCAGTTGCTGCTTGGTCACGCTGCTGTCCTCGCCCGCCTGGGCCAGGAAAGCGGCGGTCTTCGCTCCCAGGGCGCGATAATCGGCCTCCGAGAAACTGCCGGCATTGGCGGCATCCCATTGCGCCTTGAGCTCACCGGCGCCCTCGCCGATGCGCTCCTGCAAGGGACTGGCCAGCTCGGTGGCATTGAGCACGCGCTGCGCGGCCTGCTCGGTCATGCGGGCCACGTATTCAAGGCGATCACGGGCGTCCGGCATGTCGCTGGCCGCCCGCTCCAGCAGGCGGTCAAAACCCAGGCCGCGCAGGCTATCGTGCAGGTTGCGCGTCATGTGACCGATGCGCACCAGCACCTCTTCGTTCGCCGCTACACCGTCGCCGGAGGGCTTGCGGGCAGAATCGAGGCCCTCTTCCATATCAGCCACCTGCAGCCATCTTTTCGAAGATCTTGGCCAGCTTTTCATCCAGCGTCGCCGCGGTGAAAGGCTTGACCACATAGCCATTGGCACCAGCCTGGGCGGCGGCGACGATGTTTTCCTTCTTGGCCTCGGCCGTCACCATCAGCACGGGCAGCTTGGACAGCGCCGGATCCTTGCGGATTTCCTGCAGCATGGTCAGGCCATCCATGTTGGGCATGTTCCAGTCGGAGACGACGAAGTCGAACTGGTCGCTGCGCAGCTTCTGCAGTGCCTGGACACCATCTTCAGCCTCATCCACGTTGGTGTAGCCCAACTCCTTGAGCAGGTTGCGCACGATGCGGCGCATGGTCGAGAAATCATCGACGACTAAGAACTTGGTATTGGGACCGGACATGCTAAGACTCCATCTGTTCAATTGAATTCTTGGATAACGGCAAGCCCGGATGCGAACTTGAACCGCTCCCTTTTTCTGTGTGTTGCATCAGCGGCGCCATGCCGCAGATGCATCCCTCTCGGCTGCCACGGAATTGTAGTGCAGCAATAGCAAAAATGGCAGCACAATCGCTGCTGCCGGCCTTTTCAGACACGCAGCGCGCGACTGCCGTGTTCCGCCAGCCACGCCAGCACCCGTCCCGGCATGGCTTGCAGGGACAGCACTTCATGCGCCGCACCGATGGCGATGGCCTCGCGCGGCATGCCAAACACCACGCAGGAGGCCTCATCCTGGGCAAAATTGTAGGCACCGGCATTGCGCATTTCCAGCATGCCTTGCGCGCCATCCTTGCCCATGCCGGTGAGAATGACACCCACGGCGTTCTTGCCCGCGCAACTGGCCGCCGACTGGAACAGCACGTCCACCGAGGGGCGGTGACGGTTCACCGGCGGCCCCTGGTCGAGCTGGGTCATGTAGTTGGCGCCGCTGCGCACCAGTTTCAGGTGCGAATGGCCCGGGGCGATATAGGCGTGACCAGGCAGTACGCGCTCGTTGCCAGCGGACTCGACCACCGAGATCTTGCACAGGTTGTTGAGGCGCTGGGCAAAGGAGCGGGTGAAGCCTTCGGGCATGTGCTGGGTGATCAGGATGCCCGGGCAGTCCGAGGGCATGCGGATCAGGAATTCCTTGATGGCTTCGGTGCCGCCGGTGGAGGCACCGATGATGATGAGCTTTTCGCTACTGGTGAGCGGATTGCGGATCTGCGGCAGCACCTCGCCGGGCGTATTGGCCTGCTCGGCACTGCGCGGCGGACGGGCGCGCACGCGCGCCTTGGCGGCTGCGCGGATCTTGTCGGCGATCATGTCGGCATATTCCTGCATGCCGCTCTGGATCGAGATCTTGGGCTTGGTCACGAAATCGATGGCACCCAGCTCCAGGGCGCGCAAGGTGATTTCGGAGCCGCGCTCGGTCAGCGAGGACACCATCACCACCGGCATGGGCCGCAGGCGCATGAGCTTTTCCAGGAAATCCAGGCCATCCATGCGCGGCATTTCCACATCCAGCGTCAGCACATCCGGGTTGGTCTGCTTGATCAGCTCGCGTGCAATGATGGGGTCGGGCGCCACGCCCACCACCTCCATGTCTGGCTGACTACCGATGATCTCGCGCATCACGCTGCGGATCAGTGCCGAATCGTCGACGATAAGAACTTTTATTTTCATCACTCTACACTCTAGTTTCCGTATTGCCCTGCTTTCCCTGAACCTGCCCAAACCTGCCAAATCTGCCGCTCATCAGAACAGATCGACCTCGCCACCCACCGGCTTGGTCACCAGCTTGCTGGCGTAGGCTTTTTCGCGATCCACCAGCGTATTGTTGTGCATCTGCTTGAGCTTCTTCACCAGCACCTTGCCGGTGCGGGGGAAGAAATAGACCTTGCGCGGATAGATATCATTGAGATCTTCGGCCACCACGCGGATATTTTCCGCCTTGAGGTAGCGCCGCACGAACTCGGCATTGCGCTCGCCCACGTTGATGGCCGAAAAGCCCCGCAGCACGTTGCCGCCACCAAACACCTTGGCCTCCAGGTTTTCGCGGCGGGCACCGGACTTCAGGACATCGTTGATCAGCACTTCCATGGCATAGGTGCCATAGCGCGCCGACGCCGAGACGGGGCTGCCATCATCGCCGCCGCCGTCGGGCAGCATGAAGTGGTTCATCCCGCCGATACCCGAGACGCGGTCGCGGATACAGGCCGAGACACAGGACCCGAGCACGGTCACGATCATCATGTCCTTGCCCGTAAAAAAATACTCGCCAGGCAAGATCTTGGCCGCATCGCAATCGAAGGTGCGATCGTAATAGAGATTGGTGGCAATCTGCTCCGAGGCCTGACTCATGTCTTGATCCTTGCACCGCGCTGGGCTGCGTTGAGTTCATAGACTGTCTTGCCCTTGAGCTTGAGCGAATCGGAGACATACAGGAAGTTCTCCGAATGGCCGGCGAACAGCAAGGCATGGGGCTTCATCAGTGGTACGAATCTGGACAGGATCTTGCTCTGGGTCGGCTTATCAAAATAGATCATCACATTGCGACAGAAGATCACGTCGAACTGGCCACTGATGGGCCAGCCATCGGCCAGCAGGTTCAACTGCTTGAAGGTGATCAGCTTGCGCAACTCCGGGCGCACGCGTACGTAGCCCTCGTGGCTACCCTTGCCACGCAGGAAGAATTTCTTGACCCGCTCGGGCGACATCTTCTCGATGCGCTCCATGGGATAGACACCATTGGCACCGGTGGCCAGCACATTGGTATCGATGTCGGTGGCCACGATCTGCACCGGCGGCGTCAGCGATCCGTAAGCCTCGCAGGCGGTCATGGCGATGGTGTAGGGCTCCTCCCCCGTGGAGGCGGCCGAGCACCAGATGGTGGCCGGTTCCTTCAGGGTCTTGAGGAAGTCGGCCAGGATGGGGAAGTGGTGAGCCTCGCGAAAGAACGAGGTCAGGTTGGTGGTCAGCGCATTGGTGAAGGCCTCCCACTCCTCTGAATCGTGGGTCCGCTCCAGCATGTCCAGGTACTGATTGAAGGAGGTAATGCCGGTGGCGCGCAAACGCCGCGCCAGGCGGCTGTACACCATCTCCTGCTTGCTGTCGGCCAGCGCGATCCCCGCGCGCTGGTAGATGAGGCCACGCACGCGCTCGAAATCACGGCTATTGAAATCGAACTCCTTGCCGGATGATTCGCCCTTGCTTGGCACCGTAGGCTTCACTGTCTTTCCTTCCCTGGTACGGCGCCGAGACCGGCGCGCCGTTTGCTGTCTAACGCCCGCTCCGTGCGGGCGGCTATCCCCTTGTCGAATAATCTATCAGCCACCAGGCGGGGTCAAGCAAATCAGCCCCGGAAATGAAACGGTTTTACCCCCCTATTGCGGCAAGTCAATCACCGGCCGGCGTGCTTGCGTTCTCAATGCTTTGAAATCCTCACCGCGCTTGCCCTGAGCGGCGTTGCGGGCATTTGGGTCGCAATCTGAGCTAGCCCGGGGGCCACCGCGCCAACCGCCCCCGGCACCGGTGCATGACTGGAACGGTAACCCACCCGGAAACCGCCCCAGTGCTTGCCATGCACATAGATGGGAACCGACAGGTCATGCATGACCTCGCCGGTATCGCGCTTGTAGGTCTGCAGCAGGAAGGGCTTGGTATTGGCGCCGCAACGCTTGCCGGTGCGGTCGCTGAAGATACGCTTGGTGCGGTTGTTGACCAGGTCAACGTCATAGTTGCCGGTCAGGGGCTGCGAAAACTTCTTGTTATGGGTAGGAAAGTAACCATTGTTATCGACCGCTCCGGCATAGGCCAGCTGCGGCATGCGCTCCAGCAAACCCTCCTGGATCGCCGGCAGCACGCGGTCGGTGAAGGTATCGAACTGGCTGGTGTGCTTGGGCGGTGAGGTATGGGCAATGGGCTGGTAGGTCCGGTCGAACAAGGCGGCCTCGGAGATGCGGCCGGCCTTGATCGACTCCTCGAACAGGCGCCCCACCGCCCTGGCCGCCTCGGCTGCACCGGCATGGATATCGTCATGTCCGCTGCGCGCCCCGCCTTCGACGATGGCCTCGAAGACGGCCTCGGCACGCTCGGAGAGCTGCATGGCCGACGCCGCCACGCGCGGCAGTTCGGCATCGGTATGCAACATGCCGTTGCGGATATCGGTGATGGCCTCGGCAATCTCCTGGGTGGTCTGCACATGTTCGCGCGAGGCCACGGCGATCTCCTCGATCTGCTCCTGGGACTGGCTGGCCGAACGCTCGATGCTGTTCAGGAGGCCATGGACCTTCTCCACGTTCTGCGCCGCCTCCAGCACCCGTCCGCTCAGGGCGTTCATGCCCGAGGCGGCCCGCTCGGCCTCCTCATTGATGGCACGCACCATGACGCCGATGTCATCGGTGGCCTCCTTGGTGCGCTGGGCCAGTTGCCGCACCTCGCCGGCCACCACCGCGAAACCGCGCCCCTGCTCGCCCGCGCGCGCCGCCTCGATGGCCGCGTTCAGCGCCAGCAGGTTGGTGCGCGCAGCGATCTCGCTGATGACCTCGGTAATGCCATGGATGCGGCGCGACTTGTCCTGCAACTGCTCCATCATCGAGGAAGCCGACAAGGCATCGGTACGAGCCTGGCCGATCTGCTGCAATCCACGATCGACCTCGGAGCGGCCACTGACGCTCTCGGCCCGGACCTCGGAAGCGATCGCCGAGGCACGCTCGGCATTGGCGGCGATCTGTTCGGTGGTGGCCGCGTTCTGCTCCGCGCTGGCGGCGATGCGGTTGGCCGCGTCGACATCCTTGCCGATCTTGGTCTTGATGGTATCGACAAAGAAGGAAGTCTCGGCCGCACCGATCATGATGTGATCGATCTCCCCGCCGATCTTGCCGACCATCTGGTTGCCCGATGGCGTGGCGCGCCTGCGCACCAGGGTCGATCCCAGCAGGCCGGCCAGTACCGCCACGCAAGACACCCATGGCGCCCCGATTGCATTCACCGCGCCCGTCGCATCCAGCGCGAAGGCCACGCCTGCGCCCAGGACCAGACCCGCCGCCCATGGCGCAAGCGCCCCAAGCCACTGCACCGGCGCACCTGCGGCGCCGGCCACCCTGATCTTTGCCATCCTTGTCTCCCTGCGGGTATCCCGCTTGTCGGTACCTGCTTCCAGGCAGGCATGGTTGCGGACGCACGCGCCGCAGTCTCATGAGGCTAATGCGCTTAGCTTACGCGTAACTTAACGAACAGCAATAGCTGACATCAAGCTGACCGTAACAGCATTGATCGACTTGCCTCCTCCTCCTTCGACTTTTCGGATAGAATCACCCCTTTATAGGATAGGGGGGTATGGTATGTCCCATCTCACACAGGACAAGGATGCCCTGCTCAAACGGGTTCGCCGCATCAATGGCCAGGTCCAGGCACTGGAGCGCGCCCTGGAAGGCGATGCCGATTGCGCCAGCACCCTGCACCTGGCAGCGGCCATCCGGGGCGCAGTACACGGACTGATGGACCAGTTGATCGAAGCGCACGCACGCGAGCACGTGGCCCGGCCGGGCCTGAGCGATGAGCAGCGCAACCAGGGGCTGGAAGAAGTCCTCGAAGCGATCCGTCGCTATGCCAAATAACCGACCGAATTGACAGGAGCAAGCATGCAAGGCACTTCCCCGTTCCGCCACGAACACGTCTATCTTGGCGCCAATCACGACCGCAATACCCGCCGCACCCTGTGGGTAGTGGCGCTGACCGCGGTGATGATGGTGGCCGAGATTGCGGCCGGCTATCTGACCGGCTCCATGGCATTGCTGGCCGATGGTTTCCATATGGCCACCCACACCGGCGCGCTGGCCATTGCCGCGTTTGCCTACCTGTTCGCGCGCCGTCACGCCCACGACACGCGCTTCAGCTTCGGCACCGGCAAGGTGGGAGACCTGGCGGGCTTCGCATCAGCCCTGGTGCTGGCCGTGATTGCCATTGGCATTGGTGGCGAATCGGTGTGGCGACTGGCCAATCCCAGCCCGGTGGAATTCGGCGACGCCATCGTCATCGCGGTGATCGGCCTGATCGTCAACATCGCCAGCGCCATGCTGCTGATGGAAAGCCATGATCACGACCATCATCACCATCATCACCATCATGCGCACGATGCACAGAGCGACGCACATGAGCACGGACACCACCATCATGGTCACGACAACAACCTGCGCTCGGCCTATGTGCACGTAGTGGCCGACGCCCTGACCTCGGTCCTGGCCATCGCCGCCCTGGTGGCTGGTCTCTATCTTGGCTGGACCTGGCTGGATCCCTTGATGGGCGTGGTCGGCGCCGTGGTGATTGCGCGCTGGTCCTACAGCCTCCTGCGCAGCAGTGCGTCGATGCTGCTGGACGTGACCGACGAACAGGTCGCCGCCCGCATCGAGCGCGCCCTTGATGGCCTGGAGGCGCAGATCGACGACCTGCATGTCTGGCGCATCGGCCCCGCCGCGCGTGCCGCCATCATCAGCGTCTCGACCCCGGCTGCGACCACCGAGGAGCAATTGCGCACCCGACTGTCGACGATCGCCGAGCTGCAGCACCTGACCCTGGAGCATCGGCCAAGATAAGCATCCCGGCGCAAAGCAAAAAAAACAGCGGCATGCAGCCGCTGTTTTCATTTGTACGCTACTACGCCTGGCGCAGACATCAGCGCCAGCCGCGATGCCAGCCGTATTGCGGATGGTGCCAGCCCCAGCCGTAGTGGGCGTGATATTCCCATGCCCAGCCCGGGCCCGGCGAAGCATAGGTCGGCTCGACGTAGACCACACCCGGAGGCGCGACATAGGCCGGACGTACGCTCGGCGGCGTGACCACGCAACCGCTCAAGGCAAATGCCGCCGCGATGGCGGGAATCAATAAAAGGGATTTCATGCTTGCGCTCCTGATCTTGTTTGGCGAATTGTTCCGGCGTGGAGAGCCGGACGCCACGAAATGTAGGCCGTGGTGAGCAGATAACGGGCAAGGCAATGGTTAAGCGGACGGGAAATTGTATGTTTGTGTAACCTGGCCGCCGAACTTGCCATAAAAACAAGTTAATACCATCCCTCCATCAGCCAGACGCCTGCTTGCCTCACCCGGCGCCCGGCCGCCCACCCTGGCCGCGCCAGATGCGGCACACCACCAGATCCAGACCGAACAGCACCAGAGGCAGCAATGCAAGCCCGTACGTCACCAGGGCGGTCTGCAAGGCAATCTGATTGAGGAAAACCCCATTCATGCCCACCACGGCCAGAAACGTCGCCCGCAGTGGCGCCGCCCTGATCCGCCGCCCCAACAAGTCCAGCATCCACAGCAGGAGAGGCCCGAGCGCGGCAAACAGACACAAGCCACCCATGCCGAAAGCAGCATATCCACCGAGAAAGTAGATCCCGGGATTGCTGCCGCTATCCGGCCCCAGCAAGGTCCGGGCCACCTCGATATCCGGCAGGCGCGGAACCAGCCCGAAGACCTTGGCCAGCATGTTGATGCCACTCCATCCCGTGTAGAGGACCAGGCAGAACAGGACAGGAAATAGCGTGAACCTGAGCCGCCCGATCACATTTTCAAGACGCCAGCCATCGGAATATCTTTCGTTGCGCAGCAAGCGGTAATCGCTGCCTTCGAACCGGAATGCCAGGAATCTCAGGACATCCGACTTGAAATGCCGGAATTCCGGACTGGCCATGAACAACAGCAGGATCGCCAGCAGCACGATAGCGGCGGCGACGGCAATCGAGACAGACATTCGTTCGGACGATAGAAGTACCCCATGCGTCTTCAGATCAACCAGCATCGAATGACGGGCTCTCAACCACGTCACCACGAACATTGAAATCAACAAGAACTTCAAGACAATCACGTATAGATCTCCCTGACCGTGCCAGGCTCATCTCGCAGAAGTCCATACACCCCGACACCAAAAAAGACGGCGCACAGCAAGACATTGGCGATCAGCGCAGCCAGGGCTATCGCATAAGCTCCCCAGTTCCCCACCAGACCGATGGCGATCGGGAGCACCACTGCCAGCACCGCCAGATGTGCGCCGGCATAGACGCCCTCCCGATCCGTCATGAGCATCAGGTTGCTCCAGGGAAGAGAAAACGCGAAAAGAAGCTGAGAAAGAACGATCAGCCCCAGGATCGGCGATGAGCCCACATATTGCTCGCCGAACAGCAATCCCATCACCTGAGCGGGAAACATCACCAGCAGCCAGGCCAGAGGCAATACACTGGCCGCGACCAGGAGCATCTGCAACAGCATTTCACGGCGCAGCAAGGCCTTGTCACCAAGCGCAAACGCCCGGCTGACATGAGGAGAAAACACCGGCAGCAAGACCATCGGCGCGACCAGCAGCAGGACGGTTGCGCGCTGCGCCGAGTTGTATTGCGCGAACTGCACCACCGGCCCCAGCGTCGCCAGGACCAGCGTATCGAGTCTGTCGAGAATGGTTCGCCCGCCCACGCCAAGCAAGGACATGCCGCCGGCACGCATCCAGGCAGCCGTCTCGAATTGCACATCTGACGCCTGCAAATGGGGCTTGAGCACATGGACAACCACAGGCAGTTGCACCGCGCAGGAGGCCAGCAGTCCGAGCAGGAAAAAGAACGCCGCGACGTCCACCTGCCCTGGCCGGACCAGCCAGATGGAGACTCCCGCAAAGACAAAGGGAAGCGCTTCGGAGGCAGCGATGCTGAAGGCCGGCATCCCCAGGGCAATGAGGTATTCGCGCAGGATCACCACCACTGCATAGACCACCGTGATGGCGGCAACACACAGGTACAGGTTTCTTTCGGCCCCGCCTAGCACCGCGTAGAGCGCCAATCCCACACCGAGCAGCAGGACGGGAATCATCGGTACCTGGATCGATCGCCGGACGAACCCATTGAAAAACCCCGGCGGCATTTCCGAGCGCCGCGCCACCTCGCGCCGGATGAGATTGAGCCATCCCAGGGTTCCCAGCTGTATCAACAATTGAGGCAAGGTGATCGCATAGATGAACTGCCCGTTGTCATGCTGCGAAAACATCCGAATTTACTCAAGACAGGGCCGGACCAAGTCGTGCCAACGGGTCCTGAACAAGTCTGGGTAGCTGACATCACGTACCTGCCGACACGAGAAAAGTTCGTGTACTTGAGCTTGGTGACGGATGCCTGGTCGCGCAAGATTGTTGGGTACCACGTGCACGGCAATTTGCAGACGGAAGAGGTCAGCCAAGCGCTGAAGATGGCTTTGCGCGGGCGCCGTGGTAGTGCACCGGTGATCCACCATTCCGACAGGGGCATCCAATACTGTGCGACGTATTACCAAGAAATGCATCGCCGGCATGGATGGTGTGTTCGATGACGGATGGGTACCACTGCCACCAGAATGCCTTGGCTGAGCGAATCAACGGCATCCTTAAGGGAGGGTTCTTACTGAACGGCCCGGCAGATCTACGGCAAGCCGCCAAAATGGTGGCGCAATCGGTTCGGATCTACAACCAAGAAGGCCACATACAGCCCTGAAATACAAAACGCCCGATGCAGCGCATCGGGCGTCCGTGTTGCAGTAAAACCTGTCAACCTATTCTAGGACTGGACATCCGCTTGCGCCAGTTGAAGTTTGCTTCTTGGTCGGGACGGAGTGTAATTCGCACACTCGCCCCCCCATGCAAGTGAGCACTCGCCTAAACGAGTAAAGATTCGTGCAATCTGAATTGTTTAGTCTAAAAAACAGCGCTTTCTGACCCACCTGAAATCCCGACGTGACGGACTACGGGATTCATGTACTGGACAAAGCATGCCAGTTCTCCGATAAGGGCCAGGTCCGCGGGATGATCATCATCCAGATCGGCAAATGCCATGCGGGCCGTGAAGCTGAGAGGCAGGCTCGAGGACCGTGGTGGCGCCCAGGCCTCCCGCACCTCCACCAGCATGCGCGATTTCAGCGTCTCCAGCAGTACCTGCCGGCCTCTGGTGTCTCGCGCCACATCCCTATCAGCTGGATATATTCTCGCGAGAACATATCGATGATGTGTTTCACGCGCGCGACCTCCCACAGAGCACGGGCGAGCTCAGACGTGGGGTTCTGACGATAGATCTCGCGCAATTCCGGGGTGGACATTCGCAGCTTCGGGCTGGTGTTGTGCTTCGCCATCACCAAAATACTGTTCAAATAAACAGTGCATTCGTACGCTGCATATTATTGCTTGATATAAGCTAAGTCCGATATTTTGCATATACAAGACAAAGCCGATATTGACGCGAAACCGGACAGAGTAAATTTTCGTCATTCCATGCAAGTTTGTGTCGTGCGAGAATTGCGCTTTTCCAAAAAAAGCCGATCGCATGATCAACATATCAACAAAAAAGATTACGAGCCGCCTACTGGAAGTTGAAGGTCTACGTGCTTTTGCCGTCCTATCGGTAATAATCAACCACTTCTTTGAAGCAGCTCTACCCTCGGGCTTCCTGGGAGTCGACGTTTTCTTCGTCATCTCCGGCTATGTGATCACCAAGTATTTGACGGAATCACACTTCGAATCTTGGAAAGACTTTCTCTCGCAATTTTACGCGCGCCGAATCAAGCGCTTGTTGCCGGCGTTGCTCGTTTGCGTAATTGTGACCAGCCTGGTCTTTGTGAAATTCACGACGCGTCCTCCCCAGGATGTGTTCAGAACTGCGGCTTTTGCCCTACTCGGCACCAGCAACGTCTTTTTGTATATTCGCTCGACGGATTATTTCTCTCTCGACGCAAAGCTCAATCCGTTCACGCACACGTGGTCATTGGGTGTCGAAGAGCAGTTCTATCTTCTTTTTCCGCTTGCTCTTGGACTAGCCGGATATGTCAGCATCGGTGAGGGGAAGCGTCGATCGATGACATGGATGCTTCCGATCGCGCTCGCGCTTTCGCTAATTTTGTGGTTCGCGCTACCTCCCACCTCACATGCCGCGCGATTCTATCTACTCCCGACACGCATTTGGGAGCTCGCTGTGGGTGCCCTATGTTACATCTACCGCTCAAAGTCGGTAGGGCCCCAGCGTCATGACCTTTCGGTCAATATCGACGTCACTGCCGCCGCCCTGGTTGCGGTCATGTTCTTACCGCAATCTGAGCAAACATGGAGCACAGTTGCTGGTGTTGGGTTAACAGCCATGCTCCTTATCGCCATCAGGCCGCGACAGCTCACCTACCGCATACTGAGCAGCCGTCCGCTCGCATTTATCGGGACGATCTCCTATTCACTGTATCTGTGGCACTGGAGCGTGCTGGTGATGGCGAAGTGGACACTGGGAGAATCTGTTACTGCGAAGGCCATCAGCTTGGCATTAGTGCTCGTGCTGGCGTTGTGCTCCTTTTACATTGTGGAGCAACCACTACGCCATATCCGCCTGCGTAGCAATCTGCTGATCGTGTTCACTGGCTTGCTGGTCGCACTGGCATTGGCAGCTTTCATTGATAGAAAGCTGCCGCAGAGGACCAATAGCGAAAACAACTACCTTGCAACAGTGTTTCATATCAAGGATGTCCCTGAATGGCCGTTCCTTGAGTGTCATGGCAGGGTGAACACTAGCAAATTCGCTGATCCCCTAGCGCATTGCCTGGGTGCAGATCACAGCTCCCAAAAACCCAATGTTCTATATTTGATCGGCGACTCGCATGCTGCCCAGTTATATTGGATGGCTGAACGGGCCACAAACGACACTGGCTATACGGTGCGGTTTGTCAACCTTGAAGAAGATGTTCCGTCTTCACTGATGCTCGATTCGCCAGCTGGCTCCAAGACGTTGAATTTTGTTGATACGAACTCGCGCAAAGGGGATATATTGATGTTCTCCATGCACCGAGGCCAGTTCAATGGAGATCGCGACAAACACCTGCCACTCAATGAGACTGCTACCTTCAATGAGCGCTCCATGAGTTTCGTCGCGGCTATTACGCCTCACATCGAGCGGCTTGAGCGCAAAGGCGTTACTGTATTCTTCTCTCGTGATACACCCTTGATGAATGTCGTATCCACGAGCCCGGCCTGTGCACTACAGATCAAGTTGTTCGGTGAGAGCATCTGTAGGGTCACAAAGGAGCAGGATCTGCATACCCGCGCGCGCGAGGATGCCGCGTATGACAAACTAGCCTCACAATTCGCCAATGTGAAGATCTGGGATCCCTCTCCAACGATCTACGCAGGTCGCTCTGCAGTAGACGTAACCGATTCATCTGGCAGCTATATCATGCAGGACTGGAATCACATTACACAGCACCAGTCAGAGGCATTGGCACCAGATTTCCGCTCATTTATGAACCGCTCAATCAATCATACTGAACATTAATGACCTGCCCCGCCCCGGAATATCCGTACCAGTTAAAACTAGAGGTAAGGTTGCTTCTGACCTGCGCCCCGAAATGGGTAAGAAATAGCCATGAAACGTTCGAAATTTACCGAAGAGCAAATGGCCCATGCGTTGCGATTAGCCGAGGGCGGCACGCCGGTAGTCGACTTCTGTCGGCAGCTTGGCATATCGGAGGCAACCTTCTACACATAGAAGAAGTACGTCGATTTCGGCGTAAGCGAACTGCGCAAGCTCAAGCAGCTCGAAGACGGGAATGCGCTCCAGCGACGTATCGTCGCTGACCTGACGCTGGATAAGCAGATCCGGCAAGAGGTGAGTGCAGTTTCTCTTCGAGAACTTCAGCGACCACTCGAACACTGCCCAGAAATACACGGCTTTGGCCCGGAAGCTCTTCAAGTTCATCATCTCTGAGCTGGGCATGCGCGACGACAATCTCATCGACCAGATCGAGCTGGAGGACTACGAGACCGAGCGCTGGCTGATCCTGCCCACCCATGAGCAGGTGTAGGCCATCCCCCAGGCGGGCATGATGAGCAGGGTCAGGGCAGATACTGGTAAGGCACTCCCGACTATTAGCGGCCCAGTGTTTGCCTGTCTGGTGGATGATGCAGCATACTTGCTGTGGGCGCACGCGATCGACGTGCGCACCTTGAAGGAATCCCCGATCGATGGTGAGCTGGGCAGCTACATTCGCCTGCAGCCGCCCAAAACGTTGAAGACCAGCGGCAAGTCGGTGGACATCCTCATTACCCCGGCCATCTGGGACGTTATTCAGCGTGCCATGACGGTCAAGAAGGGCTACAAGGTGCATGGCAAGCCACTGATCACGGGCTTCCTATTCCCTACGAGGAAAGGCACGCCATACGGGAAGAATAGGCTTTTCTCTATGTAGGACCGGACGCGCGACCGCCTTGGCATCGACAAGGATTCACCGCCGGAAGAGCGAATTCAATTTTAGGGATCTGCGCGCGCTCGGCGCTACCAGGACCGGGAAGAAGATGGATGAGATTCAGGCCCGCTGACGCACACGTTGTCGAAGACCTCGGAAATCTACATCAAGGAAGTGATCCCCCAGGTGTCGGACATGAATCTGCCGTTACCCTGGCCCACAAAGTAAAACAGCACTGATATTAGAAAAGTGTCTAATATACAGTGCTGTCTTTTCATACAGCTTTCGCTGTAAACCTTTGATTCTATTGGTCGGGACGGAGTGATTCGAACACTCGACCCCTTGCACCCCATGCAAGTACGCTACCAGGCTGCGCTACGCCCCGACTGAAGAACAAAAGTATAGCAGCAATTATGTATGAATATCAAGTGTTTCTAGAAAACATTTTTAATCTTTTATTCCGAGCCCTCTTCATCGCCCGCTGAAGAATTCGTTGAGCAGGAAATTCTGCAGGCCCTTGGTATCTTCCTGTCGCGCCGACAAGGTCACCACGCGACCCAGTCGCTGGGAATCGAAGTTGAAATCGCCTGAATAGTATTTGCGGATCAGGGTAATCATGCTGTCGACCACGGCCAGTTGCACATTGCCGCCGAAGCCGGCATCGACTTCGATCGTCTGGTTCTGGCTGCGGCGCTGGTCGGTGGTCCATCCACGAAAACTGTACTGCGCCACGCGCGGCCCCATGCTGAGGATCTGGAAGATGCCATTGGTGCCGCGTCCGCGCCTATCCTGGAAGGCAATATTGGCCCGAGCAATATCATTCGCCGAGGGATTCTCGGCCGCACGTGCCGCCGCATTCTCCTGGGCGGCCGCTGCCTCCGCTGCCTCGCGCTTCTCGCGACGGCGGTTCATGGCCGTGCTGAAGTCCTCATCAGGCGCAGCCGGTGTGACCACGGCACTGCTGCTGGGCGCCACCGCCGTCAAGGGGCGATCACTCTGCGGCCGACGTACCGGCGCCGGACTATGACGCTGGGCGGCCTTGGCGGCTGGCTTCCTGGGTGTAGGTTGCACCACTTTCCTGGGCGGTTCGGGCGCTGCCTTGGGTGGCTCCGGCTGCATGACCGGCGCCGGTGGCTGGGGCCGGATGAGGGTTACCTGCATCGGTGCATCCGGCTTGCCGGGTGCATTGAACTGCGGCGGCACTTCAGCCAGCTTGGCCCGCACAAACAGGAACAGCACCGCATGGACCAGCACGGACGCAAACAAGCCCAGCGCCGTGCGGCGCCTGGGATGGATCATGCTGTCTGTGCGGATCGACGAAACGAAGGAACTCATACCCTGCGGCAGCGCCTCCAGCGGAGCAGTTCAACGGTGCTGACCGTCGATCTCCGGGCGTCGTCTGCCATGTCACACGTGGCAATCAAAGAAGGCGACATTTTAGCCGCTTTTACCCTGCTCGCCGGAACGGCGGCAGGCCTATTTTTATGGGCTCCAACCTCAACGCCAGCGACCACCATGCCCCCAACCGCCACCGTAGCCGAAGTAAATGGAACTGGAAGGATACCAATAGCCCGGATAGGCCGGATAAGCGTAATAAGGCGAATATACCGGCTGCGCCGGATAGGCAACGGCTCCCCCATAGGGATCCGTCGGGACAGCCACGCATCCACCCAGCATCAATGCCACGGGCAGCAGGGCTAAATAGAGATGCGGTTTCATGGTCATTTCTCCTCAGGCGCAACACCGCCAATGTGAAACTATTGCCCAGCCTCGCGCCCGCTTCCACTGCCCTTACCAATTGTTACGAGCATCAAGCCGGGCGGCTTGCCCCGGGGCAAATCTTCACCGGCCGTTTCTACTGTCTATACCGGTGCAACCATAATCAGATAAGGCGCTGCTTATATAATGACGCGGCGATCGCAGCGCATACGATGCGTGCGACGCCTCCCACAACGATATCGAGACCCAGCAGCACCGCCCGGCGCCACGCTGCGCCAGGCATCATCAACCCAGGCACACCATGACATCTTCCCGCCCTACCTCCCGCGCTCCCGTCGTCGTCATCGCCCCCGATTCCTTCAAGGGCTCGCTTTCTGCAGAAGAAGTCGCCGCCGCCATCGGCGCCGGCATCCAGGCCGCCATCCCGGGCGCCGAAGTGCGTCTGCGCCCGATTGCCGACGGCGGCGAAGGCACGCTTGACGCTCTCATGCACGCCGGTGGCGAACGACTCAGCGTGGCCTGCCGCAACGCGGCCGGACAAACGGTGCAGGCGCCGGTAGGCATCCTCAAGGATGGCAGCGCCGTCATCGAATCGGCCGCCATCGTCGGCCTCACCGATGCGGCGGGCACGGCGGTCGCCGTCGAAGAGCGCAGCACGCTGGGGGTGGGCGATGCCATCAAGGCCCTGCTCGACCGTGGTGCCCGCCACTTCCTGGTGGCGCTGGGCGGCAGCAGTACCAACGACGGTGGCGCCGGCTTGCTGGCCGGGCTGGGCGTGGTGTTCTACGATGCCGCAGGTGAAGTCGTGGCGCCGCAGCCGGCGCAATTGCACAAGATCACCCGGGTCGATGCCTCGGCACTGGATCCGCGCGTCAAGGAAGCCCGCTTCGTGGCCATGTCGGACGTCGACAATCCGCTGTGCGGCGAGGAAGGCGCCACCGCGGTCTTTGGTCCGCAGAAAGGCGTGAAGCCCGAACAGCTGGCGCAACTCGATGGCGCGCTGGCCCATTTCGCCAAGGTGCTGGAAGCCGGCCTGGGCCGCAGCGCCTCAGAACTGCCCGGCGCGGGGGCCGCTGGCGGACTGGGCTATGCCCTGCTGATGCTGGGCGCGCAATTCCGTTCGGGGGCGGAAACCGTGGCCGATCATATCGGCCTGGACGACGCCCTCACCGGCGCCGACTGGCTGATCACCGGCGAAGGCCGCAGTGATGCCCAGACCCTGCACGGCAAGGCCCCCTTCATCGCCAGCCAGCGCGCACGCCGCCTGGGCGTGCCGACCAGCCTGCTCTCGGGCGGCATCGATCGCAAGTCGCTGGCGCAATTGCAGACCGGCTTCTCGGGTTGCTTCTCCATCGTGTTCGGCCCCGGCACGCTGGACGATGCAATCGCGCAGGCACCGCAACTGCTGCAGGCCAGTGCCGAACAGATCGCACGCCTGTGGCAGACGGCCAGCGCCAGCGGTCGATAAGCCAAGGCGTCTCCACAGGCCGAGTTGTTCACAGAAATCGGGGACAGGCCTGTGGAAAATCCCGGGAAAAGCTATCCAAGCCCTTGATTGCAAACGGCTTTGCCAAACCGGTGCAGGTGCAGGCAAAAGCGCGTTATCGGAGGATAAAGTACCCGGCAAGCCATCACGATGACGGCTTTCCTGGCGCACCAAGCCGACTTATCCTCATCAGCAACACTTATCCCCAGAAAATGGGGGCAAGCCTGTGGACAAGCCCGGGAAGATCTCCCTAAGTCTTTGATATAAATAATTTTTTCATTGCTGCACCCGCTCAGGCAGGCGCGCTTTCGAGCAGTGCACTCATGCGCCGCTTGCCGGGAAAGCGACGGATCAGCCAGGCACGCACGGCGTTCCACTCTCCCGTCTCCGGCTGGTTATTGGCCTGGAACAGGAAATAACGCCACAGCAGCAGCAATTCATTGCGCGTCGTCGCCAGCTTGCGGAAGCGCAGCTCGCGCTCGATGTCCGGCGCATGGGCAAAGCCTTCCCGGACTGCCGCGGCCATGCGCGCGAACTCGGGAGAAAAGTCGCTGCGCCCGTCGATCTCGAACAGCAGGCCACCGTGATTGCAGAACGGCGCGGGATCGAAATACGGCACCTGCTTCATCTGCGCAAAGGCACGCACCAGGTAGCGCGACACCTGCAGCGAGACCTTCATCTGTTCGTCAAAGCGCTTGGCGCTGACATTGTTGCCGTGCCAGCGGTACTTGATCAGTTTCTGTGGCACGTTGTTGCACTTGCCCTGGATGCCCAACTGGCCGAACAGGAAGTAATCCTCGGCCAGGTTCTTGACGGTCATCTGCTGTTCCTGCGCGAACACGCCCATGAAATCGGCGCCATAACGGATCCCGGCCTTGCACACCGCGGCGAAGTCCAGCATCGCCGTCGGATGCGCGATGGGATTGCGGAACAGGCTGGCTGCCCCCACCCGCTGCGGGCCGACGGGCATCCTCATGTCGCCGATGCCGGCACCGCTCGCATCGATCACATCGGCCTGGCCACCGATGGCCACGCACTGCCGGTGATGCTCGAAGGCGGCCAGCGAAATCGCCATGCGCTCGGGATAGCAGACATCGTCGGCGTCATGCCGCATCACGTAGCGGCAGTCGCTGATCTCCAGTCCCTTGTTGAGCAGCCCTGACAAGCCATCCGCCTCGGGAAAGGAATGCAGTTCGATGCGGGGATCCTGTTCGTGATAGCGCGCCGCCATCTCGGCGCTGCCATCGGTGGAGCCGTGGTCCAGCACCAGCAGGCGCCAGTCACGGAAGCTCTGGGCCTGCACACTCTCCAGCGACTCCGCCAGGAAATCCACGCCGTTCTTGACCGGCAACAGTACATCGATGGTCGCCATGCTCACACTCCAAAGTTTGAATGAAGATCACCGGTACTGCGCCGGCCCGGCTTGCGGCTCATGCCGCCTCGTCCTGTGCCAATTGCCGGGCCAGGGCCTGCCAGCGCCAGGTATCGGCGCACATGGCGTCGATGCCGCGCTCGGCACGCCAGCCCAGCTCGCGCTCGGCGCGTTCGGTGGCGGCATAGCAGCAGGCGATGTCGCCGGGACGACGATCCGCCAGTTGATAGGCCAGCTTGCTGCCGCAGGCCTTCTCGAAGGCGGCCAGCATTTCCAGCACGCTGTTGCCACGTCCGGTCCCCAGGTTGTAGATCTGCACGCCCGGTGCCTGCTCCAGCTTGCGCAAGGTCTTCAGGTGGCCCAGTGCCAGGTCGACCACATGGATGTAGTCGCGCACGCCGGTGCCATCGGGCGTGGCATAGTCGCTGCCATAGACCGACAGCGCAGCGCGCCGCCCGTCGGCCACTTGCGCAATGAAGGGCAGCAGGTTGTTGGGAATGCCGCTGGGGTCCTCGCCGATCAGCCCGCTTTCATGTGCGCCCACCGGATTGAAGTAGCGCAGCAACGCAATGCGCCAGGTCGGGTCCGAGACATGCAGGTCCCCCAGGATCTGCTCCACCATCAGCTTGCTGCGTCCATAGGGATTGGTGGCCGACAACGGGAATGCCTCGGTGATGGGCACGCTGGCCGGGTCGCCATAGACCGTCGCCGACGAGCTGAAGACGATGCTCTTGACCCCATGCGCGGCCATCGCCTCGAACAGCACATTGCTGCCGTTGACATTGTTGTCGTAGTAGCGCAGCGGCTGGGCCACCGATTCGCCCACGGCCTTGAGGCCGGCGAAGTGGATCACAGCATCGATGCGATGGCGCGTGAAGAGTTCGTCCAGCAGTGCGCGATCGCGGATATCGCCTTCGATGAAGAGCGGGCGCTGGCCGCTGATCTGCCCGACCCGATCGATCACGCTGGCGCGGCTGTTGCTGAGGTTGTCCAGCACCACCACGGCGTAGCCGGCATGGATGAGCTCGACGCAGGTATGCGAACCGATGTAGCCGGCACCGCCGGTGACGAGGATCGTGGCTTGGGTCATGTGAGGTCCTTTTCCAGAAAATCTGCCTGGCCGCGTGCGGGTTCGCGGCGGATCACCCGCGCTGGCGCGCCCACCGCGGTAGCGCCCGGCGGCACGTCATCGAGCACCACCGACATGGCCCCCACCTTGCTGCCGTCACCCAGGTGGACGGCGCCCAGTACCTGCGCATAGGCGCCCAGTTCGACGTCATCGCCGAGGACCGGGACCGGACCGCCTTCGCGCCGGTTGCCGATGGTCACACCCTGGCGCAGCGTGCAGCCCGCGCCGATCACGACATCGCCATGCAGGAAGATATTGCCGAAGTGCCAGATGCGCAGGCCCGGTCCTATCCTGGCCGTGCGCGGCAGGCTGATGCCGAAGGTGGTCTCCACCAGGCGAAAGGCCAGCCAGTAGAAGAGATTGGCGATCTTCCTGCCCAGCCCGGCCGGACGCGCCTCGATACGGCGGCCCCAGCGGTAGACCCAGATCGCCCAGATCGACTGTTCCTTGAGGAAGGGACGGCGCATGTCGTAGCGCCGCAGGTCGGCTTCCCAATCGGGATCTCTGCTCATCAAGGTCTCTCGTCGGAAAGGTCGGAAAACTCGACATAGTTGGTGAACAGGCTTGCCGGCATCGGATTGCAACGGCAGGCCACCTGCACAACAGAGCAGTGATCTGCAGAAAAGTTCGTATTGCAAAGCAAAAATAACAGCCATCCTGATGCCTGCCAGCGCCATTGCATCTGATGTGCATCGCAACATGGCAGCCCTGCCCCATTTGCGGAACTTTGTGCCGGCTTTGCCACCCTCAGTCACGGAGCGGGGCCGTAGCGCGGGCCTGCATACCCTCCCTATTGCGATAGCCCGTCCACCAGAGACCACCCGATGAACATTGCCTATCTCATCCTGGCCCACAACAATCCCAAGCTGCTGGAACGATTGATGCGACAGCTTGACGGGCCGCAAATCTCCTTTTTCCTGCATATCGACCGCAAGGCCGATATCACGCCCTTCCTGGGGCTGGCCGAGCATTTTCCCCGACTGCATTTCTGCCGCGACCGGATCGACGGTGCCTGGGGCCATTTCTCGCTGGTGGAAGCGACGCTGCGCCTCATGCGCCTGGCCATGCGCACCCTGGCTACGCCCGACCGGGTCGTGCTGCTCAGTGGCGCCACCCTGCCGGTGCAGCCAGCCAGCTACATCGAGGATTTTTTCCGGCGCCATGGCGAGGCCAACTTCATGGATGCCTTCGCCATGCCCAACGAACAATACGGCAAGAGCCTGGGCCGTCTGGAGCATTACTGGATACGCCGCAGCCCGCCCATGCACCGCTATCGCTGGATGCTGCAGGACTTCATCAATGCCTGGCTGCCCAGGCGCAATTTCCGGCGCGCCTTCGGCGAGCTGCAACCGGCCGCCGGCTCGCAGTGGTGGGCCATTACCGGTGTGGCGTGCCAGGTCATCCTCGACTTCATCGACGCCCATCCGCGCTTTGTGCGCTTTTGCCAGCACACCGATTGCCCGGACGAATTCTTCTTCCAGACCATCCTGTGGAATTCACCGCTACGGCAGAGCTTGCGGCCCGGCATCACCTACACCAACTGGGTCCCGGGCAAGATGAGCCCGGAAACCATCACAGAGGATTACCTGCCGCATTTCGCCCAGGACGTGGTGCTGAACTCGCCGCACAACAATAGTCCGCTGCCGCCTGCCGAGGTCCTGTTCGCCCGCAAGTTCGACGAGCAACCGGCACCCCTGCTGGACAAGCTGGAGCAACTGCTGCAGTCCAAGGCGAGGCAGCCCATCAGGGAATCAGCCTGACCCAGCGCAAGCGGCCTGCGGCCTGCACGCCCTTGAGCTTGCCGATGGCATAGGCCAGCAACACCGACAGCGCGGCCGTCACCAGGAACACCTTGCCACCACCGAACTTGCCGTTGAGCTTGAAGGCCATCTCGAAAATGGGATGGAAGTAGTAGATGCGCGCCGACATCTGGTCGCGATAGGTCATGCGCACCTGGCGCGCCGCCAGGAACAGCACCGGCGCCACCACGATCAGGCTGGCATAGAGGTCGCGCGTCTGATGGCCCCACAGGCGATCCCACAACAGGATCTCGGCCACGAACACGGCCAGCACCATTACCAGCACCAGCCACGACACCCGTTCCTGCGGATCACGCCGGCGCAAGGCCATGCCCACCAATAGGAAAGGCAGCGCCACCGTCAGGCCATTGCGATAGAGATCGAATTCGCCGTGGATGCTGCGGGCGAAGGCATTGCCGTTCCATAAGGCGACCGCTTGCAGCGCCACGCCACCCAGGAATAGCAACAGCGACAATGGCAACATCCAGCGCAAGTGCGCCCGCCCCAGGTAAGCCAGGCAGGCCGCCAGGATCAGCGCCGCCAGGTACCACAGGTGGTGCCAGCCGGTCGCCAGGTTCAGCGCGATCGAGGCCAGGCAGTCGCCCACCGAGCGCGTATCCAGCCACAGGGGCGAGAACAGCAGGCTCAGCAACAGGTAGAGCACCACGATGCGGCGCAGCCAGGGCAGGAACTTGTCGCGTTCCAGGCTGAGAAAATAGCCGTTCATGACGAAGAACACCGGCACGGCAATGCGGAAGATCCCGTTGGAGCTCAAGGCATTGAGCATCGGCAGGCTGGCAAAGGGATTGGTGTGGATGCCCACCACCATCAGGCTCATGACGAGCTTGAGGACTTCCAGGCCACCGTAGTGCTGTTTTTCCATGGCGGGTATCCGTTTCTCCATCACGCAATCACACAATCACCCTATCCGCGGCCGTCAGCGCTTGCCCGGCGCGGCATGCAGGGTCGGCGCCAGCGAGGCCTTGTACTTGCCGTACTTGAGCTGCTTGACCGCAAACTTGGCATGGGAGCGACCACCCCCGAGCATGGTGAAGAAATCGCTGGCCGACAGCTTGATCTGGTCGTAGCCGGCCAGCGAGCGCAACAGGCCCGCCATGTTGCGGCGCTGGCAGTGGCGGTCGTAGAACAATTGCGCCGCCGAGATGATGCGTTCGGGCGACTTCAGAGTGATGCGTTCGAACTCGTGCGAGATATCCATCAGGTAGGTGTTGGAGCAGATGCTGATGGCCGGCCCGAAAGCCCGTACCAGGCGTACCCAGGTTTCCCAGTCCTGCCAGGCCGGCATGGCGGCGTCGAACATGCCGATCTGCTTGAGCCGCTCGGGCGTGGTGAAGACCTGGTTGCCGATGGCATTGGTCTCCAGGATCGCCGCCAGGTCGACCTGGGCCTCGGTATCCCAGAGCATGACGCTGCCGCCGGCATTGACGATGCGGCGGTCGAACAGGCAAGAGAAATGCTGCCCCTGCTGCTCCAGCGCCTGCCATTGCCGCACGAAGCGCTCGATGCGGTCCGGCATGAAGACGTCGTCGTCGTCGATGCCGGTGATGAAGCGCCCGGAAGCCGCTTCGATGGCCAGGTTGCGGGCCGCGCAGGCGCCCTGTGATTGATCATGGTGGATCAGCCTGACCTGGATGTCGCTCGACAAGGCGCGGACATAGTCGCAGGTGCCGTCGGTGGAACCGTCGGACACCACGATCAGTTCCAGCTGCCGGTACGATTGGGCCAGTACCGAATTGACCGCGCGCGTGAGCAGGCCAAGACGGTTCTTGGTGGGGACATAGATGGAGACCAGGTCGTTCATGATGCTCTCTTGTTGGAATGTGAACCGGATCGGTATAGCCTGAAGTACGGCCTCAGGCGCGCCCCACCATCTTCTTCATGTCCAGTACCAGCTCCCTGGAAAACAGCAGCGTCAATCCCGCAAACACCACCGCGCCAAAGGCCGCCAGTCCGAACAGTACCGCCTGCGGGGCGAACTGGTCGCTGCGCATCCATTGCAGCAGCGGCGCCAGCAGGCCCAGCATCACCAGGGAAAAAACCACCGGCTGCCACAGCGCGCGCAGCAGTCCCAGCAGGTTGCTGTGCAATTCGCGGGTGGCGAAATAGAAATGCGGAATCGCATTGAGGATATTGGCGACCAGGTAGCAGATGGCCACACCCTCGATCCCCCAATGCACGCCGATGAAGAAGCTCCCCACCTGCAGCACCGCGCCCAGCGCGCCCAGGCGCATCATCAGGTCGGTGCGGCCCGTGGCCATGAACACTGCACCCGTGGTGCTGATCACCGACTGCAGGAAACCCACCGGCGCCAGCCAGGCCAGGATGATGGGCACGCTTTGCCACTGCGGCCCCAGCGCCACGCGCACGAAGGGTTCGCGCAGCAGCCACAGGCCGGCCATCATGGGCGCGGTGACGGTGGCGATCAGGCGCAGCGAGCGGAAGTACAGGCGCGCCATCTCGGCACGCTGCCCCTGCTGCCGACTCATCACCGGGAACAGCGCCCGGTTGGCCACATAGCTCATGCTCTGCAGCGGGAACATCATCACCTTGTAGGCTTGCGCATAGATACCCAGCGGGATCGCGCCCAGGATGCGGCCGATGACCATGCTGTCGGCATTGCGGGCGAAGAAGTTGACGAAGGAGAAGCCGGTCAGGTTGCCGCTGAAGCGCCATAGACCGCGGAATTCACTGCGGCTCCAGATCTTCTCGGGACGCCAGCCGCTGGAGAGCCACAACTGCAGTGCCGAGAGCATGGCCGACACCAGCGTCTGCCACACCAGGCTATAGACACCGAAGCCGGTGAAGGCCAGCGTGATGGCCGTCACCAGCGCCACCGAGGCCGACACGATCTCGATACGCGCCAGCGTGCGGAAAGAGGACTCGCGCTCCAGCAAGGCGCTGTGCACCGCGCAACTGCTGGTCAGCGGAAAGGACAAGGCCATCAGGCAGAGCACCGGGGCCAGGTGCGGCGTGCGGAAGTAATCCTCCACCATCGGCGAGATGGCCACCAGGATCACGGCGATCGAGACACCCAGTCCGATATTGAGCCAGAAGACCGTATTGGTGGTCTCGCGGGTCAGCGTCTCCTTCTGGATCACGGCAGCGCCGGTACCCATGTCGCGCAACAGCGAAGCGAAGTTGACCGCCACCGTCGCCATGGCCAGCAGGCCGTATTCGGAGGGCGCCAGCAGGCGCGAGAGGATGAAGATGGACACCATCTGCAAGGCGATGCGTACCATCTGCGACAGCGTCAGCCAGCGCGCGTTGGACATAGCCGAAGCCATTATGCGACCTTCCTTTCTTCGGCGAATCCAAAGCGCTCGACCATGGCCGCGATCTGGATGTCGTTGTAGTTGCCGGTGAGGTTGTCTTCCCACAGGGCGCATTCCTGGGAGCCGTCCCAGCAATAGAAATAGCTGTCGCGATTGGCCGAGGGCACACGACGGAAGCGTGCCCCGTTGCGACGTGCCATCCACCAGAACCAGATGTCGTCCCCGCGGGGACACAGCTGCATGAATTCATCCTCATTCAAGACCTCGTCACCCAGGATGCCCGGGGCATACAGCACCCCGCCGATACCGGTGGGGAAATGCAGGTCGTCGGCACTGAAATCGGCGATCGAATACTCCCACTGCGTATAGGGCAGCGGCAGGCCATCGCCCCCCAGGCGCACGCGATGGACGCGATGGGCAATGACTTCGCGGCTGCCGGGCTGGTAGGCATCGACCAGTTCCTTCAACCAGTTGCGCCAGTAGTGCACGTCGTCATCGGCGGTGACGATGATGCTCTCGGGATCGCATTGCAGCTGGGGGATGAGCTTCTTGTAGGAACGCAGGTCGTCGCAGGCCCGGATCTCCAGGCCATGGCGGGTCAATGACGTCACGCTGGCGGGCAGCTTGTCCATGTCCTGGTGGGCGACCCACAGGACGATGCGCGCCGGGGCGAAGGTCTGCCCCAGCAGCGACATCAGGGTCAGGTGCAGCGTGCCAAAGCGCGGCGGGTAGGAGGTCAGCGACACCACCACGCCACTGGCTGCATTGCGGCGCGCGGCGAAACGCCGGCCCGCCAGCCACCAGTTGGCCTGGAACTTGAGGAAGAAACCGGCCGCGGGAAACTGCCGGGCGTCAGCGCGCAATCGCTTCAGCATCGTGATCTCACCGAGGCGCTTTGGAGGGACGACCGATGGCGTGATACTCCACCCCCAGCCGCGCCATTGTCACGGGCTCGAACAGGTTGCGGCCATCGAAGACCAGCGGCTGCTTCAGGCTGCTCTTCATCGCGGCAAAGTCCGGGCTCTTGAAGGATTTCCATTCGGTCACGATGACCACGGCATCGGCGCCTTCCAGGGCTTCCATGGCGCCGCTGGCAAACTGCAGGTCCTGGCGCCGGCCGGGCAGATCGGCCAGGTCCAGGTCGAAGGCATGCCGGGCTTCTTCCATGGCCACGGGATCAAAGGCCTGCACCCGGGCACCACGCTGCAGCAGCTCGCGCACGATGACGCGGCTGGGGGCGGCGCGCATGTCGTCGGTATTGGGCTTGAAGGCCAGGCCCCAGACGGCGAAGGTCTTGCCCGACAGGTCTTCGCCGAGGCGAGCGATGATCTTCTTCAACAAGACCTGCTTCTGCTTGTCGTTGACCGACTCCACCGAGCCCAGGATCTCCAGCTCCTGGCCATGCTCGCTGGCGGTGCGGGCCAGCGCCTGCACGTCCTTGGGGAAGCAGGAGCCGCCATAACCGGTACCGGCATAGAGGAAGCTGAAACCGATGCGCGGATCCGAACCGATGCCCTTGCGCACATGTTCGATATCCACGCCCAGCCGGTCGGCCAGGTTGGCCAGCTCGTTCATGAAGGAGATACGGGTGGCCAGCATGGCATTGGCTGCGTACTTGGTGAACTCGGCCGACTTCACGTCCATGTAGAGAATGCGTTCGTGGTTGCGGTTCAGCGGCGCGTAGAGTTCGCGCATCACCTCGCGCGCCTCGGCGCCGGGCGCACCCTCTTCCACGCCGATGACGATGCGGTCAGGACGCATGAAGTCTTCCACCGCCGCGCCCTCCTTGAGGAACTCGGGATTGGAGACGATCCTGGCATCCAGGTCGCCGCGTCCGCGCGTCTGCAGTTCGGCCTGGATGGCGGCCTTGACCTTGTCGCCGGTCCCCACCGGCACGGTGGACTTGTCGACCACGATGCAGTTGCGCTCCATGTAACGACCGATGTTGCGGGCCGCCGCCACCACGTATTGCAGGTCGGCCGAGCCATCCTCGTCGGGCGGCGTGCCCACGGCGATGAACTGCACCTCGCCATGGGCCACGCTGGCGGCGATGTCGGTCGAGAAGATCAGGCGTCCCGAGGCACGATTGCGGGCGATGATTTCCTTGAGCCCGGGCTCGTAGATGGGCACGCCGCCGCTGTTGAGGATTTCGATCTTGTGGCGATCCACATCCAGGCAGAAGACCTTGTTACCCAGTTCGGCCAGGCAGGCGCCGGTGACCAGGCCGACATAGCCGGTCCCGATGACGGTGATGTTCATGCGTTTCCTTTCAGCTCCTTGGAGCGGAACAAGTTTTACAGCGATCTAAGACTGTCAGGCGCGCCGATGATTCCCGGCTTTCGTCAGGAGATGGCCCAACGCGCGCTATCGATATGTCCTGGTGCTGCATCGGCGGATGTCTGCGCTCCGCTCTGGTCGATGGCCTGCAGCACTGTCTCCTCGCCTTCCTGGAACTTTCTTGCAAAAAGTACAGGACCTGCCCCATAGAGCCGGCTGTCGTCGATGAACGCGCCGTCCTTGAGCCGCTGGAAGATTTCCGCGGTGATGATTTCCGGATTGGCGCGCCCCTCTATCCAGTAGGTAAAGCTCAGGTTGCGCCGGATCTTGCCCTTCAATTCGGAGTTGGAAAGAATGGTCTGGAAATAGGTCTCGTCCGGGCAATAGGAGTTGACCAGGAACCGGTAGATCTGCGGCTGCCTGCGATGGAATTGCAGGATGGTGTCGCAGCCGCGATGGGTCAGCGCCCACCAGGTGGAACCGCCGCTGGGCACCAGCCCGGCGAACACGCGCGCGATATGGCGCGGCGGCACGGTCAGGCCCAGCTTCCACCATAACTTCATGAACAGCTTGCGCGGCAGCGGATCGGCTGCGCTCGGGCAATAGCTGGTGATACGGCTCATGGGCTTGGAGGGACTGCCCAGCGGCACGCTGTTGATGAACTCCAGGTCGCCATGGCGGGCGAAGAAATCCTCGATCTCGCCGGCATGGAACAGCGGATAGTCCGCACCACTGATGAGCACGTAACGATCGAAGGGACCGGCCTGGACCGCCGTACTGATCAGCTCCAGGATCGCATCGACCTGGGAGATCTGGCCCCAGCGCACATCGTGCCGGCGCGCGGTGAACTGCACCCGCTCGCGCTGCAGGCCGGCAAAGGCCTGCGCGTCTGACTTGGCATCGAGATGGACGAAGAAGCGCGCGGCGCCACTGTCGAGCTTGTCGATGATGCGCCCGGTATGGTGCGGCGTGTTGTGGATCAGGAGCAGATAGGCGATGTTCATGGATCGTAATCTGTGAGTCCGACGACACGCCGACCAGCGCGCTAGCTCAAGTCCTGCGGGCATCCTGCCCGCACGGCATCAGGCGCGCTTGTAGACGTCGTCGAAGCGGACGATATCGTCTTCGCCCAGGTAGCTGCCGGATTGCACCTCGATCAGGTGCAGCGGCAGCTTGCCCGGATTTTCCAGACGATGGGTTACGCCGATGGGCAGGTAGATCGATTCGTTCTCGCTCAGGAGCGTGACTTCCTCGCCACGGGTGACCAGCGCGGAACCGCTGACCACCACCCAGTGCTCGGCACGGTGATAGTGCATCTGCAGGGACAGCTTCTCGCCCGGCTTGACGATGATGCGCTTGACCTGGAAGCGATCACCGGCATCCACGCTCTCGTAGCTGCCCCACGGACGATAGACACGCTTATGGTGAATATGTTCGCTGCGTTTCTTGTCTTTTAACTGGTCGACCACGCCCTTGACGTCCTGGGCGCTGTCCTTGTGCGCCACCAGCACCGCGTCGTCGGTCTCGACGATGATCAGGTCTTGCACGCCCAGCACCGCCACCATGCGGCTTTCGGCGCGCACCAGCGAATTGGAGACGCCTTTGAGATAGACGTCGCCACGGGTGACGTTGCCCTCGGCATCGGCCGGCATCACTTCCTGCAATGCGCTCCAGGAGCCGACATCGCTCCAGCCGATATCGGCCGGCACCACCACGGCGCGACGGGTGTTTTCCATCACGGCGTAGTCGATCGATTCCGAGGGGGAAGATGCAAAGGCAGCCTCGTCCAGGCGACAGAAGTCCAGGTCGCTGTAGGCCTTGGACATGGCGTCCTTGACGGCAGCTGCGATCAGGGGACGATGGGCTTCCAGCTCCTCCAGGTAGTCACGTGCACGCAGCAGGAACATGCCGCTGTTCCAGTAGTAGCGGCCATCCTCGAGGAAGGTCTTGGCGCGCTCCAGGTCTGGCTTCTCGACGAAGCGCTCGACGGCGAAGTTGCCGGTCTGGCCATGCGCCTGGCCGCTCAGGATGTAGCCGTAGCCGGTCTCCGGCTGGGTCGGCGTGATGCCAAAGGTCACCAGCGCGCCCTGCTCCACGGAGGTCATGGCACGACGCACGGCCTCATGGAAAGCCGGTCGGTCGGTGATCACGTGATCGGCCGGCAACACCAGCATGACCGCATCCGGATCCTGGCGCATCAGCTGGTAGGCAGCGGCGGCGACCGCCGGTGCGGTGTTCTTGCCTTGCGGTTCCAGCATGATGGCGTGCGGGCGCACGTCGATCTCGCGCATCTGCTCGGCGATCATGAAACGGTGCTCGTTGCCACACACCAGCACCGGCGCCAGCGCTTCGGGCCAGGCGCAGACACGCGTGACGGTCTCCTGCAGCATGGTCTGTTCGCTCACCAGCGGCAGCAGCTGCTTGGGATAGGAGGCGCGGGACAAGGGCCACAGGCGCGTACCGGCACCGCCGGAGAGAATGACTGGATAGATTTTCATGATGGGCTTTCCTGGCTCGGGAAAGCGTGCTGCCTGACATGGACTGCCACGGCCTTGAACGCTTCCCTGTTAGAATTTCTTTTCATGCGGAAACATTCCGTTCCGCGCAAACGCGGATCCCGCTTGTTCCTCACGGGCTTGCAATGTACCGGAAGTGTACTAGAAGCGGCCTGTTTGAACCAGTTCGCAGCGGCCATTCGCGCCACCCGGACGGACCTTTTCCTCCCCCTCATGGCAGCGCCCTCAGCAGGTACCCGGCACAATGCAGACGCACCTGCCGCTGCACCGGTACCGGGACGTTGATCATGGCCCACGGCCGCCCCTGTTTCGCACAGTACCCGTAGAGCAACATCAGCGATCCCAGCACCGCGCTGTCGATGGCCTGCAGGCGGGTGCAATCGAGCACCACCGGCTCGCTACCCGCTGCCGCCTGCGACAGGGCCGCACGCAAGCGGTCGATATTGGGTGCGCCCAGCACGCCGGCCAACAGCAGTTCGCAATCGCCACGATCGCGCCGGCAGCTGATCCCGGCCTGTGCGTAGGCATCCGCTTGCGGACGATGGCGGCGTGTCTCCCAGATGCAGGGCAGCACGCGCGTGGCCAGCAGCTGCAGCAAGGCCAGGCCGTCATCGCGGTAGCGCCGCCACAGCTTGGGTTCTTCCTTGATGCGCCAGAGCCATTCCAGCCCGCTCTTCTGCGCCCAGCGCGGCGCCCGCGAGACCGTCCCGGCGACGAAATTGACCACCGCGCCCAGGTGGCTCACCAGCGGCGTACGCAGCTGCGGCAGGTTGTGCTGGATCCAGGCCTGGCCTTTCTTGGCCCCCAGCGCCACCACCAGGAAATCGGCCTGGCTGTCGTTGATCTGCGCGATGGTCGCGGGCTGGCTCATCTCCTCGATGCTGCCGAAACCCGGCGAGGCAAAGCCGACGCTGCGCATGCCCGAGGGTGTGGCGTTGAGTTGTTCATGCGCCGTCTGCGCCACTCCCGGCGGGCCGCCGAAGAAGAACGCCCGCAACGGCGCCTGGCCGGCCTGCATACGCTGCTCGCGCAAGGCCTGGAACAGGCTGGAGCCGGCCACACGCTCCTCGATCGGCAAGCCCAGCGCACGGGCGATCCACACCAGCGGCATGCCATCGGCCACCGACAGGTCGCTCTGCAGGACGGAGTCGCGAAAGGCCGCATCATCCAGGCAGGCCACGGCGAAATTGAGGTTGGGCGTCGAGAGGAAGCAAGGTCGGCGCTCGCTGGCGGCACGCTGCATGAGGCCGCTCGCCTGTTGCAGGGTGACGCGATCGAAGGGCAGGCCGAGGATGCACCAGAGATCGCGCGAAAAGTCTGGCACCTGCGCCGGCAACTGGGCAGGCGGCTGCGTGGCCGATGCCGATGTGGCTGCGGACGCGGACGCAGCCGGATCTATCGACCGCCGCTTGACTTCATCAGGGATTTTTACGTTATTCAGAATCACGTTTTGACCTTACCCATTCGACCTGGCGATTGAACATGAACTTGACATACAAAGGCAGCTTGCGCGCGGCATAGCCAAAGGCCTGTGCCAGCTCGCGCAGGCTGATGACCTGGCGCCCGAAGCCGGACCAGGCCAGCAGCACGGCCGCACCGATGGCGCTCAGCACCACGCTGGCCAGCAGCAGCGGCCAGCCCCATGCCGATACCAGCCACACCAGTGCCGCCACGATCCAGGCTGCCGTACCCAGCATCACCAGCAAGGCCAGGGGGGGCACGCACAGGTCCAGCGCCAGCGCGGCCAGTGCGCCATTGCCGCTGCCCAGCGCCGCGGCCAGCAGGCGCGGCACATAGCCCAGGATGACACTGAGGTGACCGTGCTCCCAGCGCGTACGCTGCGTGGTCGCGCCGCTGTCGCTGCTGGGAAAGTAGCTGTAGACCAGGGCCTGCGGGCAGAACAGCGGAGCCTGGCCGGTACGGGCCAGGTCCACGCCCAGCTTCATGTCTTCGACGATGTGGCCGGTCGCCAGGTCGACCTGGCCGACCTGCCGCCATGAGAAGGCCATGCCGGTCCCCATCAGCTGGCACGGCAGACCCAGCTTCTGCCAGCCCAGCGGGCGCACCAGGTTCTTGACCACCCAGGCGAACTCGGCAATCCTGCGCAAGCCGCCCGCACCCGCTGGGGTATGCATGAGGTACAGTGCCTGCGCCGGCCGGCCGCTGCGCCAGCAGGCACGTGCGATGGCATCCAGCGCGCCCTCGCCCAGCAGGCAATCGGCATCGACCACGACAAGCACCTCGGGCGGGTCCTGGGCCAGCTGGCGCAGGCCGTGATCCAGTGCATAGCCTTTTCCGCGCAGGCTGTCGTGGAAGCGCTCGCTCACCTCGGCGCCGGCCTGGCGGGCGATGGCTGCCGTGGCATCGCTGCAATTGTCGGCCACCACCAGGACACGATCACCGTCCACCAGTTGCGCACGGATGCCGGCCAGTACCTCGGCAATACCGGCAGCCTCGTTGTGCGCCGGCACCAGCACCGCCAGGCGCGGCCGTTCCGGGCTCGCGGGCGTGGCGCGTGGCGCGGACCAGCGTGCCGCCAGCACTTGCACCAGCAGCACCAGCGCGGGCACGGCCAGCAACAGCAGGACCAGCATCAAAAGAATTTGCAATAGCAGGATCATCGTCGAACTTTCTTTGTCTCATGCCTCGTCGGTCGCCATTTGGAGAGCTCATCGTCGAAAAGATTCCTCACAATGAGAACTAACAAATCCGGCCGCCAATTGACTTGACTGATTGCTACCAGCCCAGCTGGAACCGGCGCAATCCAGGCCTATACTGCAAGAGGGCCTGGTACATTGGCCCCGGGAAAACTAACAAAACCAGTCCGGCCACCTTGTCTTTACATCACCTCAAAGGAACGCTGATGCCAACTCCATCTCGCGCGCTACGACTTCTTCCCGCACTGGCCGTGCTCGGGGGCTTGACCACCGCTGCACCCGCCAGGGCGGATGACTGGGGCAGCTATACCAAGCCCTTCGCCGCCGACTCACTGTGGAACAGCCGCCCGGTCAATCCCAGCTTCGCAGCGGACGTGGTGCCCACGTCCACCTATTTCCCGGCCATCACGGCCAGCGCCTATTCGACCGGCATGTTCCTGGCTTCGCCCCAGGATCCGCCGGTGACCGTGACCGGGGCCGCCGGCAGCAAGGGCCTGTTCAATACCGATGACGAGGGCTTTCACGACGTCACCCTCCCGCACTGGCCCGCCTCGGCCAAACCGGCGCCGGGTTCCGACGGTCACGCCGACATCGTCGACCCCACCACCAACATCATCCATTCCTTCTGGCAGTTGAAGCAGGTCGGCACCCAGTGGACTGCTGTCCAGTATTCCTGGACCCGCCTCGATGGCCGTGGCTGGCCCGATCCCGCGCACTACTACCAGGGCGCACGCGCCACCGGGGTACCGGCCTCGGGCGGGCTGATCCGGATCCAGGAGGTCCAGCAGAAGCCTGCCTACTACCCGCACGCGCTGGCCATGTCGCTGACCTTCAATGGTCTCTCGGCCAATCCGACCTACGTGTTCCCGGCCACCTCGGCCGATACCAATGCTGCCAAGCTCAACAGCGGCGCCTTCCCGGAAGGATCGCTGGTGATGCTGCCGCCGGACTTCGACACCAGCAAGCTCACCGATCCCGAACTGCGCCGCATCGCCGAGACCTTGAAGCGCTACGGTGCCTACATCGTCGACGCCAATACCGGCACCCCCTTCGTCATCTATGTCGAGATCGGTGCTTCCTACAACCTGCATCCGAACGGCTGGAACAACACCGCCGCCGCCGAACTCCAGGTCATCCGCGCCGGCCTGCGCCGGGTCACCGGTGCGACCGGCTGGGTCGATGGCAATGGCAAGAGCTTCACGCCCAACCAGAACCTGAACCTGCTCTCCATGCGCGGCAACTGGACCCAGCAATCCGGCAGTACCCTGGGCCGCTACAGCTCCTGGGACCAGGCCGTGGTCTTCCCGGCCACCAGCGCCGTCTCCGAAGTCGTCAACTACGGCAACCGCGGCATGAATGCGGTCACCTGGGCCAAACCGGTCAAGGGCGCCAGCTACAAGCTCACGGCCCGCACCACCGGCGGTGGCAAGCTGCGCTTCACCGTCTATGACCAGGCCGTCGGCAAGACCGCTGTCGACACCGGCTACCTCGACAACGGCCAGAGCAAGATCTTTACCTGGACCGCCACCACCCCTGCCCTGGTGCTCTACGCCCGCAGCGGCGGCACCGGCCAGGTCTCCAACGTGGGCGGCGAGCTGATCAAGGCCGACTGATCCCGCCCCACCTGCCCTGCCCGACCAGGCCCCGCCTTCCACCGGAAGGCGGGGCCTTTCATTTCATGGCACTGCCGCCATCGCCGGCAACAGGCCGCGCGCGTGCATCTGCTCCAGCAACAGGCGCGAGGCCGACAGGCTGATGTGCTGGTTGTCGTTGTAGAGATAGGCATCGCCCCGCTTGGCCATGCACTTTCCCTGCTGGCAGAACAAGGGCTGCGGATCGAAGAAAGCCACCTGCGGATGCTGGCGCTGCAGCTCGGCCACGGCAGCGTCATACTGCTGGCGCAGGGCATGATGCTCGGCCTCGGTATAGCCGCACTCGCGCGCCTGGCCATCGCCGAAGCGGCTCACGCAGGCATGCGGATCAAGCTTGAGATAAGGCACATCCGGCACGAACACCACGCGCTTGCCGGCCTTCTGGAATGCCTCGATCAACGCCCCGTAGCCGGACAGGAAGGCCTCGCGCTTGCTCAGCGTACGCCCGCCCTGCTGGTATTCGGATCCCTGCGCCAGGTCTTCGCGCGGATAAGCCGCGCTGATGACCACGGTCTGGATGGAAGGCAAGCGCCGGGCCGCTGCAATGGCTTCGTTGGCGATGGCGGTGCAATTGTTGGCCCAGCGCAGCAGGTGCGTGGGCGTATAGGGCAGATTGGGGTACACGCGGCAGGCATGGCCGGCCACCATCATGGCCGGCATGTTGATGTCGCCCGAGAAGATCGCCGAATGCAGCGCCATGACGTGGCTGTCGCCCACGAACAGGGTGCGCGGCGCGGCCGAGTTGGACAGGCAGACTTCCTCGTCCACGCCGGCCATGCCATTGTTGCGCTCGCAGCTGCCGTCGGAATTGCGCGAGCCTTCGAAAAGATCGCTGCGCCCCAGGTAGTCCAGCTTCTGGTTGATGCCGCGCTCCTCGAAGCCGCCCTTGAAATAGATCGCCATGCCTCCCAGGCCCACCATCACGTTGATCGCCAGCAGCACCAGAACCGTACGGCGATGGCCGGAGTGGCGCAGCGGCCGCTCGATGCAGCGATAGGTCAGCCAGGACAGCAGCAGCGCGCCGCCCACGGCTGCCGCGCGCCACGACGGCGGTGCGCTCTGGCCTTCGATGATGGTGGCAAAGGCCAGCAGCGGCCAGTGCCACAGGTACAGCGGGTAGCTGATCAAGCCCACACCGACCATGCCCCGGCTGGCCAGCACACGGCGGTTGAACCAGGCCTGCGGCCCGGCTGAGAGCAGCAGGAAGGCGCCCACGGCCGGCAGCAAGGCCCACCAGCCCGGGAAGGCGCGCTGGCCATCCAGCAGGGCGAAACCCGCCACCAGCAAGGCCAGGCCCAGCCATGACTGCAGGTTCTGGTGGCGCCCGATGAGGTCCTGGCGGTGCAGGTGGAGATAGGCCAGCGCACCACCGATCATCAGTTCCCAGAAGCGTGCCAGCGGCGAATAGAAGGCCGCGCTCTGGTCCTGGCCGATCAGGTAGAGGTTGATGCCGAAGGAGACCAGCCCGATCACGCCCATGATGCGCAGGAAGCCCCAGCGGCGCTTGTACACCAGCGCCAGCAGCAGCGGCCAGAACAGGTAGAACTGTTCCTCGATGGCCAGGCTCCAGAGGTGCAGCAGCGGCTTGGTCTCGGCGGAATTATCGAAATAGCCGCTCTCGCGCCAGAACAGGAAATTGGAAATGAAGCTGGAGCCACCAAAGAGATGCTTGCCCAGCTGCTTGTACTCGTCGGCGAAGAGCACGAACCAGCCAGCCACCAGGCACAGCGACATCACCGTCATCAGCGCCGGGAAGATGCGCCGCACCCGACGCACATAGAAATCGGCGAGGCTGAAGCGGCCATGCTCCAGGTTCTTGAAGAGGATCAGCGAGATCAGGTAACCCGAGATGACGAAGAAGATATCCACGCCAATGAAGCCGCCCTCGAACCACGCCGGGAAGGCATGGAAGATCACCACCGAACCGACCGCAATGGCGCGCAGGCCATCGATGTCTGGCCGATAGGCGGGATGCAGCGAGGGAGCAGGCAGGGCGTCGCGCGCACGCTCTCCTGCCAGTCCCCCCGGGTGGCGCTGCAGGTCTGCCGGTGGTCCGGCGTCATTGTTCTTGGTCAAGAGCACTGGTGGCTTTTCCTTATCGGTGGTGGACACTAGCGAAACCGGGCGCGCACCCGGCGCAGGGGAGCATCGATGAAGCGATCGACTGCCATCGCGAAGGCCAGCGACAACAGCAAGGCGACCGCGATGTTGAGAGCGGCGTTGCCTGAGACCCAGTCGACATTGCTCAGCAATACCTCATGCGAAAGATAGATCGAGTAGGAATAGATGCCGATGCGCTGCACCCAGCGCAGGTTGAGCAGCCGGAACGGGAAGCTGTGCGGATGCGACACCGAGTAAAAGAACAGCGGCATCAATGCCAGTCCCTGCAGCGAATAGCGCAAGGTTTCGCGGAACACGCCATCGCGCACCACCAGCGTAGCCAGCAACAACACGATACCCAGCGTGACACCGGCGACACGCACGACCGGCTTCTGCAAGGCGGTATGGAGTGCGGGCGGCACCCGCAGCAGCGCCAGGATGCAGCCAAACAGGATGGAATCGATGCGGGTATCGGTGGCGTAGTAGGTGCGCTCCATCGACACCCCCGCATGCAGCACCAGCGCATAGCGCCACAGCAGCACCAGCACGCACAGGCCGGCCAGATAGAGCGGAATCTTGCGGTGGTCGACACGGCGCATCAGGAAGATGAACAGCGCCGGGAAGACGAAATAGAAATGCTCCTCCACCGCCAGCGACCAGAACACCCCGGTTCCCTGCGGCAGGGTATGGCCGTTATCGAAGAACAGGGCGTAGTAGTTGGCAAAATAAAACAGCTGCGCGAAGAACCCCGACCAGGAGGCATTGCCGGTGAACAGGCCCACATGGGTCAAGCCATAGGTCAACACCAGCACCAGCAGCAGCGGCGGCGTCAGGCGCAACACACGACGTACGTAGAAGTGACGCACATTGATGCCCTGGCCCGCCGAGAATTCGCGCACCAGCAAGGTGGTGATCAGGTAGCCGCTGAGGAAGAAGAAGATGGTCACGCCCAGCCCGCCGGGCACGATGCGCCCCAGCCCGGCGTGGCTGAGGAAGACGATGGCGATGGCCACGGCGCGCCAGCCATCCAGCGAAGGGATGTCCTTGTGCTGGGTGTGGACCATGCTGACCGCCTGCCAGCCACCGGCGCCGGCACTGTCCGGATAGAGGGTGCGCGCCAGGCTCATTGCGTCCCTCCCGCCGAGGCGGCCACACCCAGCGCCTGCGCTTGCGGCGCGGCATGGACCTGGAACAGGCGCACCAGCTTGCCTGCCTCGACGTTGATCGAATGCCGTTCCACGGCACGCAACTGGGCGGCCTGCCCCATGCGCGCCAGCTGCTCGGGCGAGGCCGCCAGGCAGGCCTGCATGGACTGCACCAGGCGCTCGATATCGCCCGCCGGGAACAGCCAGCCATTCTCGCCATGGATCACCAGCTCCGGGATGCCGGCAATGTAGGTGGTCAGCACCGGGCGACGCAAGGCCATGGCTTCCATGATCACCACCGGCAAGCCCTCGGCAAAGCTGGGCAAGACCATGGCGCGCGCGGCCAGCAATTCCTCGCGCACCTGCTGGCTGCTGATCCAGCCGGTGATGCGCACCTGCTGCTGCAGGCCGTGATGGGCAATGCGCTCTTCGATCTGGGCCCGCATCTCGCCGTCACCGGCCAGCACCAGTTCGAAGTCGATACCGCGCCGCTGCAACTGTGCCGCCGCTTCCACCAGCAGCAGCTGGCCCTTTTGCTCGCACAGGCGGCCTATGCATACCAGTCGTGGCGCCAATGCCGGCAGGGTCGGCGCGCCGGCGTAGAAGCCGCGCTCCAGGCCGCAATGGACGATGGCGATCTTGTCCCAGGCGCCCTGCTCCACCCAGCGATACAGCTGGCTGCGGCAGAACGAGGTGATGGCGACGGTGAAGGCGGAACGACGGATCTTTTCATCCAGGCCCAGGGCGATGGGCTTGTCGAACTCTTCCGGGCCATGCACCGTGAAACTGTAGCTGGGTCCGCCCAGGCATTGGGCCAGCATCACGATCTCGGCCGAGTTGGTGCCGAAGTGCGCGTGGATGTGACGCACGCCAGCCGCCGCGCACCACTCCACCACCTGCGCCGCTTCGGCCAGGTAGACCAGGTGATACGGCAAGGCGCGCTCGCCACGCGCGGCCATGCGCACGGCCAGTTTCAGGGCGGCCCAGAAGCGCCCGGGCCGGGCCGTCAATTGCCGCATCAGCGGGGCCACCAAACCACGCACGCCCTGCCGCAGCAGATAGCGGGTGCGGCTGCGCTCGGCACGGTCATCCTCGTCGACCACCTCGGCATCCCAGCCACGCAAGGCGATGCGCAGCACCTCGAAGCCCTGCGCTTCCACCGCCGCGATCTCGCGGCGGATGAAGCTGTGGCTGACCTTGGGATACTGGTTGACGAAATAGGCGATGGGAGTAGGCATAGGCAATCGTGCTCAGGTTGGAGTCAGACGGTATCGGGCTGGCGCAGGCCGGGCATGGCGGCACGATGCAGGCGTCGCGTCTTGCGCTGCGCCAGTTCCTGCTGGTAGGCCTCGCTGTTGATGTAGACCGAGCAGCCCATGCCCAGCAGCAGCCAGAAATACCAGTTGAAGGCCAGGTAGGACAGCAGGTTGTCGGAGGCCGAGACCACCAGGTATTCCACCAGCGTGCAGATCAGGATGGCCGCGCCGAGGCGGTCCAGCGCGTAGAGCTTCATCAACTTGCGCAGCACCATGTAGAAGATGCTCAGGTAGGCCAGCATGCCGATCAGGCCAGTATCGAAGAACCACTGCACGAACACGCTGTGCGCGCCCCACTTGGTCTTGCCGGCCAGCGGGAAGAACACCTGCGAGTAATAGGGGAAGGACTCCACCCCATAGCCGGTCAGGTAGTGCGTGGGTGACATCCACTTCAGGCCCGACTCCCACAGGTAGACACGCCAGGCAAAGGAATTGAGCTTGGCATAGGTCTGCACCGTATTGCCGCTGTCGAGCTGCATGAGGCGCTCCTGCACGCTGGGCACCAGCATGGCCAGCAGCGGCAGGATCGCCAGATAGATCAGGTAGCGCCGCTCGAACATCACACCATACAGCAGGAACAGCATGAAGCAGGCGATCCAGGCGCTGCGCGTCTGCGTCAGCAGCAGCAGGCCGAACAGGCCCAGCAGGTAACCCATGAGCATGAAGCGGCTGAACTGGCCGACCTTGAAGGTGCTGCTCTTGAGCACATACAAGCCCAGCGAGATCACCAGCGTCAGGTAGAAGGCCAGGATATTGGGGTGGCCGAAGGTACTTTGCAGCCGGAAGTTGGCCAGCCCGCCGCGAGCATACAGCCCCACGCTGACCACGCCATAGAGGGCCGGAACAATGGAGGAGGCAATCATGATCTTGACCATGCTGCGGAAATCCTCGGGCGTGCGCACCACGTAGAAGGCGCAGACGAAGACGGCGAAGTAGGAGCACAGCGAGAGCACGATCTTGATGGCCGCGCCACGGTCCGGCGAGATCAGCACGCCAGCGGCGGCCACGCCCAGCAAGACCAGCCAGGGCACGGCCAGCCAGCGCGGCAACTGCTTGGGCTTCTCGATCACGAAGAGCAAGGCGATCAGGATGATGAGCGCGTTGATGGCCGCCCCCAGGCCCAGCGACACGGCGCCGCCGCTGCCCACCCGGGTGGACTCCAGCACGATGTCGCCCGAGGCGCGGAACAGGAAGATCAGCAACAGCAACAGACGGCGGTTGAAGATGAACAAGGCGCCCAGCACGAACAGGGCCGGCAAGGCCATCAGGCGCCCCACGCTGTCGCCCAGCAAGGCAGCGGCCACCGGCAGCGCCATGCCCACCAGGATGGCGATGAAGACAGCGGCGGCCAACAATAGCCATTGGCTGGAATCGAGGGAATATCGTTTCATGCTCAAGTCCTATGCACGTAGCCAGGAAAAATCCTCAGGGCTCAGGCCGGCACCAGCAGGCCCGGCTTGCTCTTGCGCAGCGCCGCTTCCAGGTCTTGCAGGAAGCGTTGCTGCAGTTCGTAGGCGGCGCCCGCATCGGCGCGATCGCTGACCAGGCTGGAGGCGCGCACCAGGATGCCGTCGGCAATGCGTCCCTGCATGCCCTGCCGGAAGATCGTCGTGCGTGCCGCCAGGCCACCCACGGGCATGGCGTCACCGATGCGTACCCAGTAGCTGACCGGTTCCAGGCGATCACCGTTGCGCGCCAGGAAGCGGCGCCCCTCAATGGCCGTGCCGTCGGCCGCCCGCAGAGTCAGCGGCTGGCGATCGGTCAGCGTGAAGCCCTGGGCCACATAACAGACCTCGGGCGGATGGATCTTCACGTCCTGCATCTGTTCGTGGGCGTAGGCCAGCGCCAGCATCACCTGCTCGCCGCGACGGTTGACGTAGGTACGCGCCAGTTCATCGTCATAGGGTTGCTCGGCGCTGCGGCCGGTCCCCTCCTGCAGGGCAGTGCCGATCTGCAGGTAAGGCGATGGCACGGCCCGCCAGTCGCCGAAACGCTCGGGCACGAAGGTGGAGAACGGCGCGGTCTTGACTGTGGTCTGCTCATGCGGCGCCAGCGCATGGGCGGTTGCCACCGAGACCAGCATGCCGGCCATCACCAGCGCCGCCAGCGGCAGATGCAGGGCAAAGAGGCGGTCTTCGCGCACGGGGATCGGGGCAGGCTTGCGTGCTGGCGCTGACACTGCCGATGCCCGCGGCATGGCCACACCGCGCCACTGCGCATGACGCACGACGATCCAGCGCAGCAGGCTGTCCAGGCCGATGATCAGACCCAGTGCCACGAAGAACAGCAGCATGCCGGCAAATCCATGCAGGAAGCCCTGCCCGGCCGCGTCACCAAGGTAGTAAGTGATCAGCGCCAGCACCACCACCCGCACCGTATTGGCGGTGAAGGAGACCGGCACGATCAGCAGTGCCAGCAGGCTGTTGCGCAACCACGAGGGATGCCGCACCAGGTTCATGTACAGCAGGCCCAGCGCCTCCAGCGTGAACAGCGAATTGAGGCCGGCGCAAGCGTCCGCCACCAGCAGCTGGTAGGGGCCGATGGTGATGACCACGCCGCTGCGCGCCACCGGATACGCCATCAGACGCAACAGGTATTCGGCCGCATGGGAGACACCGATCTTCAGCGGCTGCGTCAGCAAGTCCACCACCGAGGCCGGCAGCGGCACCATGAAGAGCATGAAGAAGAACGCGAACCACAGGCGGCGGCAGGTCCGCACACCGTAGACCAGCAACACGATGCCCACCAGCAGCGGGATCAGCGAGCCGGCTTCCATGAACAGCACCGTCTGCGCGCGTCCCAGGGCAAAGCAGGCCAGTGCCAGCAGCAGCACCAGGCCACCCGCCAGAGGGGCTGGACGGCGTTCGATCAGACCTTCCTCGCGCAACTGCCGCACCCGCACACCCAGGTAGCAGCACGCCACCAGCAGCACGATGGGACCGTGGGCATTGCGCTCGCTGCTCCAGACACCCCGCAACAGATCGATGAAGCTGGGCAGGTACATCGCGGCCAGCCCCAGCGCCACCAGCAGCCACGGCATCCAGTGCGCATGGCGTTGCTGCAGCGGGTAGGTGGTCTGTTCGATGCTCATGGTCGGCCCTGGCGTGTGGCGATCAGAACTCGTTGAGCACGCTGCCCACCACCATCACGCGGGCGTCGGCCAGGCTGTCGGTGAGACTGCGCACGGCGGCGATATGGCTCACGTTCTTGCGCACCACCATCAATGCCGCACCGGTGCGCCCTGCCACCATCTGGGCGTCGGCACAATCAATGCCAGCGGGTGTGTCGATGAGGATCACGTCATAGCTGGGCGCCAGCTGCTGCAGCAGTTGCGCGAACGGTGGCCGGCCCAGCAGCTCCTGCGGATTGGGTGGCGTCGGGCCGGAGGGCAGCACCGACAGGTCGATCAGCGCCGGGATGCGCTGGATCGCCTCGGCCGCGCCGGCACGGCCGGCGATGACGGCCGACAGGCCGTTGCGGTTGTCCAGGCCGAACAGCTCGTGCTGGCGCGGATGACGCATGTCGGCGTCGATGAGCAGCGTGCGCTCGCCCAGTTGCGAGAACACCACCGCCAGGTTGGCCGCCAGGAAGCTGCGCCCCTCGCCACGTCCCGGGCTGGTGATTGCCAGCGCCTTGTGGCCGAGATCGGCGTCGAACCAGCGCAGCATCAGCTGGCTGCGCAGCGCGCGCAGGGTTTCCACCTGGGCGCTGAAGGGATTGTAGGCAGCCACCACTGTCTCGCTGACGCGGCTCTCACCCTTCATCAGGTAGGGATAGTCGAACTGGCGCGACAGCGCCTGGTCGATATCGGCCTGGGTCAAGAGACCCAGCTGGATGGCGGCGTCGCCAAAGCGCATGCCGCGCTCGCGCTGCAGGCGCAGGATGCGCTCGGCCTTGTCCGGGGTGAGCTTGCCGACGTCGATCAAGATCGCGCCGATGGAACGGTTGGGCAAGGCATCTTGTTCCTTGCTGTTGATCAGGGTAGCGGTATCCATGTGATTGACCTCTGCGTGTTCTTGACGTGATGTATCTGCAATGCGGCCGGGGACTGCGGCGACCGCGCTCATGCCGGTGCCGAGCCAGCGCCGCGGCCCAGGCCCAGGCGGCGGTCACGCCCCTTCTGCGCCGTCGGGCGGGCAATGCTGCCCAGCACCGGCAAGCCCAGGCCTTCGACCAGGTCGGCCTCGGAGCGCACGCGGCGATTGAGCAGTTCCAGCCCCAGGGCCGCCATCACGCCCAGCACCAGGCCCACGAACGTGGCCAGTGCCAGGTTGAGCAGCAGGCGCGGGCTGGAGGGCGCCGTCGGCGGCATGGCCGTGGCCAGGATGGAGATATCGGACTGGTTGGACTGCCCTTCCAGATTGGTCTGCATGAAGCGCTGGGCGGTCAGCTCATAGGCACGCTGGGCGCTGTCGAGGTCACGCGAGAGCACGGCCAGTTCGTCGCGGGTGCGGTTCAGGTCCAGCACCTTCTGCTTTTGCGCGTTGAAATCGCCACGGATCTCGGCTTCGCGCTTTTGCAGGATGCTGGCATTGGTCGCCACGCTGGCCGAGGTGGAGGAGATGGCCGCATTCAACTGGGCCCGCAGCCCATCGACTTCGGCCTTGGCGTTGAGATAGTCCGGGTGATTGGTCCCCAGGCGCTTGGCGGCCTGTTCGAAGCGCGCCTCCGAGGCCGCCAGGTTGGCCTTGAGGTTCTGCACCAGCGGATTGGCATTCACGTCCGGCGAATTGCTGGCGCTGCCGGCCGCCTGGCGTCGCGACTGCGCTTCGGCCACGGCGCCCTGGGCTGCCACCAGCTGGGTGGAGAGATCGTTCAGGCGATTGCTTTCCACGTCCACGCGGTTATCCAGGTTGGTGATGCCGTGCTCCTGCTGGTACTTGGAGAGCTTGGCCTGGGCTTGCTCATAGTTGTCGCGCAGTACCTTGATCTGGTCGTTGAAGTAGGCCGAGGCCTTGCGGGTGGGATCGAGCTTCAACTGCATGCTGACCTGCTGGTAGGCCTCGGCAAAGGCATTGGCCATGGTGGCGACGATTTGCGGATCGCGCCCCTTGTAGGTGATATCGATCACGCTGCTGTCACGCGAGGCTTGTGCATCGAGGTCGTTGAGCAGGATGCCGGCCAGCCAGTTGCGGATGTCGAGCTGGCTGTCGCTGTTGGCATAGCTTTCCTTGACTTTCGGGTCCTGGGCCAGCTTGAGGTTGTCGACCACCGCCAGCGCCGTGCTGCGGCTGTTGATGATGTCCACCTGGGTCGGCATGTAGCCCGGCAGGGCCTGGGCCGTCACCATCTGGCCGGTCACCGGATCGGTGGCCTTGTAGTTCAGCACCACCGAGGAGGTGGCCTTGTATTTCTTGCTGGCCACCAGGCTCACCACCAGCGCCGCGGCCACGGTGACGCCGAAGATCAGCAGGATGACCCTGAGATGAGCCCGCAGGATCAGCAGGAACTGGGATAGATTCATGGGAATACTCCTGGCAAATGCTGCCGAAAAAGGTGGACCGGATAGCTCTGCAATGGACGCGCCGCGTCCGGTCAGAACCAGCTTTCCTTGACGTAGACGATATCGTCGGCCTGCACCGGATCGTCCTTCTTCACACTCAACTCCTGCAGCTCGCCGTTGGCATCGCGGCGCTTGACCTTCAGGCCGCGCTCGGTGCCGCGCGGGGTCAGGCCGCCACCCAGCGTGAGCGCCTGCAGCACGGTGGTACCGCGTTCCAGCTTGTAGGCGCCGGGACGCTGCACCTCGCCGTAGATGTAGAAGCGCAGGTAGCGTTCCACATAGACCACGTCATTGGGGCCCACCGAGGGCAGCTCGGTGGTGTCGCCGTTGTGGGTGATGGCGTAGATGTCGACCAGGGTGCGGGTGACCTTGCCGTTCTCGGTGTGGACGATGGTGATGGTGTCGCCGCCATCGGGGTTGACACCGCCGGCCAGCGCGATCACGTCAGCCACGTTGCGCTTGCCATCGAGCGGATAGCGGCCGGGCTTGTAGACCTGGCCCAGTACCGAGATCATCTGGCTGGCCGGGGCCGTCACCAGGATGTTGACTTGCGGATTGACCAGGTAGCCACCCTGCTTGAGCAGGCCGGCGATCTTGCGTTCGGCCTGTGACGTGGGCAAACCACCCACCTTGACTTCGCCGATGAGCGGATAGCTGATCAGGCCGGCCTCACTGATGCGGGTTTCCAGGGTGAGGTCCTGGCTGCCGTAGACGTTGATGCGGATCACGTCACCCGGCCCCAGCGGAATATCCTCGGCGCGGGCGCTGCCGGTGAAGGCCAGCGTGGCGATCAGCAAACCTGCAAGCATTAGCAAAATTTTTCTCATGATTGTTTTGACTCCGGAGTTATGCCTGTTCGGCCTGGTTCGAATTTCCTGTGCTGCGCATGATGGGGTACTCACCTGCCGACTCACTTGACCACGCTGGCCTCGCCGCCAGGGGCGGCTTCGGCCACCGGCGTGACATTGCTGTCCTTGAGTGTCTTGGCCGAATCGAAGTAGACGATCCTGGCGTCGGACTTCAGCCGCGCCACGGCCTGCTCGGTGATCTCGCCCTGGCGCTGGTTGAACAGCATCTGCTGGATCGGCTGGGCCGCCGCCGCGCGCGAGAGCGGCGTACTCCTGACATCGGCCAGTGCAGCCAGGATGGCGGTATGGCCTTCATTGACGATGAAGAGCTGGCCCCGCTCCATCTTCTTGACACCCTCCAGCATGGGGGCCGGCAAGTCCATCGACGACCTGCTCACCTGCAGGCGGGTAAAGGAGATGTGCTGCTTCTGCAGCCAGGCCGCTACCTCGTCCAGCGGCCGCACGCCGACCATCATCTTGTTGAGCTCGTCGCTGACGCTGGCCTTGTCGATGACCAGCTCGGCGAAGTCGAACTGCTGGCGCTGCGCGAACCAGTCGGGGTGCTGGTCGTAGAAGGCATCGAGATCCTGCTGGGTGGGCCGGCCCGGCTTGGCCAGCTTCATCTGCACATAGCTTTGCGCCAGCACCAGGTCGCGTGCGCGTTCCATGTCGGCCAATACGGTGGGATTGGTATCGAGCTTTTCCTGGCGGGCCGCATTGACCAGCAGTTGCCGCGCCACCAGGCCGTCCAGCATCTGCTTGCTGGCCTCGCGCGCGGTGCCCTTGCCCAGTTCGGCGTTGATCTGGTGGATGGTGATTTCCCGGCCATCCACGCTGGCCAGGGCCTGGCCGGACGACACCGGCGCATCCCTGCCACAGGCGACCAGCATGCCCAGCAGCAGCAGCAGGGCTGTGCCGGTCTTGAGCCGGTGTGTGGTGGCCAGCGAGAGGGTGAGTCGATCTGCTCTTGTCATGTTCTTCTGTGTCCTGAAAGGCTTGCGTGATCGTCAGATTCAATAGGCGTTTTCCCGCCTCAGCACCAGGCGCACGGTCTGCACGATGATCCAGAGATCGAAGCTGAGCGACCAGCGGCGCAGGTATTCCAGGTCGAACTCGATGCGCGCCTTCATCTTGTCCAGCGTCTCGGTCTCGCCGCGCAAGCCGTTGACCTGGGCCCAGCCGGTGATGCCGGGCTTGACCTTGTGGCGCAGCATGTAACCCTTGATCTGCTTGCGGTACAGCTCGTTGTGGGCCACCGCGTGCGGACGCGGGCCGACGATGCTCATGCGCCCCTGCAGCACGTTGACGAACTGCGGCAATTCATCCAGCGAGGACTTGCGCAGGAAACCGCCGATCTTGGTCAGGCGTGCATCGCCCTTGGTGGCCTGCTGCACGTTGGCACCGTCTTCCAGCACGGTCATGGAGCGGAACTTGTAGACCACGATCTCTTCTCCATCCAGGCCATAGCGGCGCTGCTTGAAGATGACCGGCCCCGGCGAGGTCGCCTTGACGCAGATGGCGATCACCATCAGCACCGGCAGCAGCATGAGCAGGATGACAGTGGCCAGCAGCACGTCGCTGACTCGCTTGACGAAATTGTTCATGCCCGTAAACGGCGTCTCGCAGATGGCCATCACCGCCATCCCGCCGACGTAGTCGAAGCGCGCCTGGATCAGGTTGAAGACGTAGATGTCCGGCACGAAGTAGATCGAGGCGGTGGTGTCCTGCAGCTCGTCGATCATCTGCAGCACGCGCGGCTGGGCCGAGATCGGCATGCTGATGTAGACCATGTTGATGTTGTGCTTGCGCACGTAGGCGGCGACGTCGCCCATCTTGCCCATCAGGGGTGTGAAGGTTCCTTGCGGCTGACGACCGATCTCGCGGTCATCGAAGAAACCCATCAGGCGCACCATCAGCGCCGGATAGTTTTCCATGCGCTCGGCCAGCCTGAGCGCCGCCGGGTTGACGCCGATGATGATGGCCTTGCTGACCTCGCCCTTGACGTGCAGGTCGCGCATGACGCGCGAGGCGACATATTGCGACACCAGCAGGCCCACCGGCGTGCCCACGACCCAGGCCGCGATCACGCCCGGTGCGAACTGCTGGTAGAACTCGCAGACATAGCCGATCACGCCCAGCACCGCCACCACCGCCAGCCAGTCGATGACGATGGGCGCCAGCAGGCGCGGCCCCTTGGGATTGCGGCGCAGGCGGCGCTCATGCAGCTCCGAGAAGAAATAGGAGCTGATGAAGAAGCTCATGATCGCCAGCACCCAGTAGTCGCCACTGAAGGGCAAGCCGCGCCATCGCACCAGCACCCACAGATAGGCCACGATCATGGCCGGCTCAAGCAGGCGCTTGAAGACCATGACGATCACATTGGGCTTGACGTTGACCAAAGGCAAGGTATCGCGGATCTCATTCATTTTGGGGGCCTCAGAACTCATAGCGCGTCGTCAATGCAATTCCGTTGGAGACATAGCCATAACCGGCGATGTTGGAACTCGAATCCTCGCGGTAGATGGCGGCCATCAGCGACCACGACCGCAGTGGTGCATAGGTGATGCCAAAACTGTACTTCTTGTACGTATCCTTGCGATCCGACGGTGTCACACCGGTCACCACGGCGGCGCCGTTGTAGTTGCGGCGCTGGTAATCGATGGCGGCATCCAGCCGGATCTTCTCGGTGGCGCGCCAGCGGCTGGCCAGGCTCAGGCCGTCGGTCAATGCATAGTTGGCGTCGATGTCGCTGACGCCGCCGATCTCGCGGTACAGGTTCATCGAGAAGGCGGTCTTGGCCGAGACTTCCCAATCGGTGATGAGGCGCGCATTGAAACCGCTGTAGTTGGCCGCACCGCCGGTGACGCGCTCCCGGCGCACATAGCCGCCGAGGAACTGGAACTTGGTCTTGTCACTGAAGAGCCAGGAGATACGGGTCTTGAGTTCATCCTGGGTGAAGGAGTTGTTGATCTCCACCCCGCTCACCAGCGCCGGTTCCGGGTAGTTGCCCCGGGTATGCCGGACCTGCAGGCCGGCCACACTGCCGCTGCGCGCGGTGTAGTCCAGCCCCATTTCGTAGATGTCCTGCGAAAAACTGTTGTTCTGCAGGGAGGGCAGGTCATACCCCAGACTGAAGCGCGAATACTGCCCGCGCACGGTCCAGTCCGGGTGCAGCTGCCAGGCCGCCGTGGCGTAGCGCGTCTGCGCGGTGCGGATGTTCTTTTCCAGCACACGCAGGTTCTGGAACGGGGTCAGGCCCTGCGAATACACATAGCCCAGGTCACCCGTGAAATGCTCTCCCAGGGCCCAGCCCCAATACGCATTCAGATCACGCTGGTCGTTATTGAACTGCCTGAAGTTGTCGAAGGTGTTCTGCGTCAGTCGCGCATCGAGCCGGATATGCTGGCGGCTGAACATCCTGTCAAAACGCACCCCACCGGCCGTGGAGTGGACATAATCCGACATTTGCGTGGTGCCCAGCGTGGCCTGGGCCTGGGCGGAATCTCGCAGTCGCAGCAAATTGTCGTCATACAGAAGCGAGTACTGGACATAGGGCGTGAGCACCTGGTCGTCATCGTCCGCGTGCGCCTGGTGGCTGGCCATCAAGGCAAGCACAGCAAGGAGTTGCGCACTACTTCGACGATTTGACCAACCATGTCTGTGCCATGCCATCTTTCCATTGTCCTTTCTTCTTAAATTCATCTTCTCAAACAGTGGCGATTTCCGGAGTCGGCATTGGTGCGTCGCAACAGAAAGCAGGATTCATCATGCATCATTTTTGACACTGAATCAAAAAATATTTGTTGCCAAACGAAACAAGGTGTGCTAATGCAAAAACAGTGGTATTCCGTCAATCGGATAAGCACGACAAGTCTTGTAGGAAGACATGAAGTTTTCGGTTCGCCCATGCCGACATGGACGATTTCTCTGGTAATTGATGAACTTGCCCTGCGTTTTGGGATCAAGCTCTTCTTGTGCCTTGGTTTTCGGGGATTTCGCCTTCCCGGCCGTTGACGACGACACCAGCTCCCCTCCCCTTACCGTTTTGCACGCATGTTGAGTTTCTTACCCACTCCCTGGTGGCAGGGCATCAGTTTTTTCGGCGATAGCGCCTTCACCGTCCCGGGCGCCTGCGTGCTGGCACTCTGGCTGGGACTCAATGGCCGCTGGCGCAGCATGCTGTACTGGCTGCTGGCCTTTGGCGTGGCGATGATGATCGTGGTGGTCAGCAAGCTGCTGTTCATGGGCTGGAATATCGTGCCGCCCTGGCTTCCCGACTTCACGGGGATCAGCGGGCATTCGGCATCGGCCACCGCCTTCTACCTGGCGACGGCATTGCTTCTGACGGAGGGCAGCAATGCGCGCCAGCGGGGATGCGCGGTACTGCTGGCCGCGCTGGTCGCGCTGGCGGTGGGCGTGTCGCGACTGGCGATCAAGGTGCACTCGCCCTCCGAGGTCGCCACCGGACTGACCCTGGGCGCGCTGGCGGCGGGATGGTTCTGGCGCAGCCTGGCGCCACAGGGCAAGGTCTTGCGCGGACGGCTCATCCTGGCGGCATTTGCCGCCTTCATGCTGATGGGCAGCGGAGGCCGCCCGGCCCCCACGCATCAATTGCTGCAGCAGATCGCACTGGCGCTGTCGGGGCATGAGCGGGTCTATGAGCGTAGCACCCCGCTCTGAGCCACTGCCCGGTGCAGGGACGAAAAAAAACGCCAGTGAATTCACTGGCGTTTTTTCGTATTCAGGCTGGCCGGATCATGTACAGGGCCTGCTCGTCGTAGCTACGCAATTTCTCGCGCAATGCGGCCGGCACCTCGGGCAAGGCCTCGAAACCGCAACTGCGCCAGTAAGGCGCGGAGCCATGCACCGCCACCAGCGCGGCGCGCGCAAGCCCCTCGACCTGCATCAGCGCCAGCAGGCGCTGCAGCAGCACGCGACCCAGTCCGGCGCCGCGCGCAGCGGGCAAGAGCGCGACGTCATGCAGGTAGAGGCAATCGGCTTGCGCATCGATTTCATGCAGGAGGCTGTCGAGCGCCGGCGGTTGCCCCAGGCGCGCCGGATGCAGGAAGGCATAGCCCAGCACTGCCGCCGCCCGCTCTTCCTGTGCAATCCAGCAGCCTTGCGGATACAGCGAAAGCCGTTCGGCAAACACCTCGCGATGCTCGAAGAAGCCGGCATGCACGATGGCGGCGACCGCCATCACCTCGTCGAGATCCTCTTCACGCATCGGCCGCCATGTCGACTGCATATTATTTATATCCTTTATATCGTTCATCGATGTTCACGCCGCCATGAAAAAACCGCTGACAGGCAGCGGTTTTCAGAGGGACAGCTCAGGCCAGGATTCAGGCCTGGACCCCGGCATCGGGACGCAGCACCTGCAGGATATCCAGCAACTCCGCACGCACCCGCTCGATACCCTCTTCATCCAGGCTGATGACCGGACGCTGCGGCACCACCTCGATGACCTCGGGCTCGTTGCTGCCATCGAGCTTGTTGCGCGCACCGCTGATGGTGAAGCCCTGCTCGTAGAGCAGTTCACGGATACGGCGGATCAACAGCACTTCATGGTGCTGGTAATAGCGACGGTTGCCGCGACGCTTGACCGGCTTGAGCTGGGTGAACTCCTGCTCCCAGTAACGCAGCACATGCGGCTTGACGCCACACAGCTCGCTGACTTCACCGATGGTGAAATAGCGCTTGGCCGGGATGGGCGGCAAGACGATTGCCGCTGGTTTGTTGACGCGATCGTTCATAGATTAGACGGACATTTCAACAGCGTCGCCGCTGGAGAGTTCCACCATTTCCTTCAATTTCTGGCTGGCATGGAAAGTGACCACGCGCCTTGCCGTAATCGGGATTTCCTCGCCGGTCTTGGGATTGCGGCCAGGCCGTTGCGGTTTGTCGCGCAGCTGGAAATTACCGAAGCCGGACAGCTTGACGGCCTCGCCGCGCTCCAGGGCGTTGCGGATCTCGTCGAAGAAGGTTTCCACCATGTCCTTGGCTTCGCGCTTGTTCAGACCGACCTGCTCGAACAAAAGTTCGGCCAGCTCGGCCTTGGTCAGCGTGGGCAGATTCTTGTCCGCCTGCGAACGCGCCTGGGACTCCAGGACGGCGCGATGCAGGTCGGCATCCAGCACGGATTGAAATTCGTTCGAATTCACGTTGTTCATGGCGATGAATGACTAGGCCTCAACCGATTCCGGTCTGTAATTATTTTTGCGCTCGCGGACATCACATCAGGCACGCAACCTGGCCCCGAGCTTGGCGCTCGCAGCGGCCACCAGTGCAGTCATTGCAAGGTCGACCTTGTCATCCTGAAGGGTGTTTTGAGTATCTTGCAAGGTGCAGCGGAACGCAAGGCTTTTTTCGTCGCTCTCCAGTCCGCGGCCTTGATATTCATCAAATAAAACAAGGGCTTGCAAGATCGCGCAGGCCGGGTTGGCGGCCTTCTCGGCGGCGAAGACGTCCAGCAATTGCTGGGCGCCCACGGCGTGCTTGACCACCAGGGCGATGTCTCGGCTCACGGCCGGGAACTTGGAAATCTCGGCGTACACCGGCAGGTCGCGCTGCTGCAGTGCATCAGCATCGACTTCGAAGACCACGGGGGCCAGCGGCAGGTCGTACTTCTGCTGCCACCTGGGGTGCAGCTCACCGATCACGCCGATGACTTGCTCACCCAGCAGCACCTGCGCCGAGCGCCCCGGGTGCAGGGCCGGATGTTCGGCCTTGGCGAAACGCAGCGTGCGCGGTGCGAACAGCGCCTCCAGGTCGGCCTTGACGTCGAAGTAATCGACGTTACGGCTGCCCTGCCCCCATTGCTCGTCGGCCACCGGACCATAGGCCAGGGCGGCGACGCGCTTGGGCTGGTCGAAACCGGCCACCGTCAGCGGACCGTCAACGGCCGCCGGGTTCTTGTGGAACACCGCGCCAGCCTCGAAGACACGAATGCGCGATGCTTTGCGATTGACGTTGTAGCGGGCATTGGCCACCAGGCCGGCGATGAGCGAGGAACGCATCACGCTCATCTGGCTGGCGATCGGATTGAGCAGCTTGATGGGGTCGGTATTGCCACCGAAGTCGGCTTCCCAGGCGCTTTCCACGAAGCTGAAGTTGACCACTTCCTGGTAATCCTGGTCGGCCAGCAGGCGACGGATGGCGAACAGCGAACGGGTGTTTTCCGGCGCGATGCGCATGGCATTGGCAGCCACCGGCGGCAAGGTCGGGATGTTCTCGAAGCCGTAGACGCGTGCGACTTCCTCGATCAGGTCTTCCTCGATCTCGATATCGAAGCGATAGGACGGCGGCGTCACCGAGAACAGGCCCGGCTCCTGGCTGAACACCAGGCCCAGACGGGTAAAGATATCGGCCACCATCTCGTCGGTGATGCTCACGCCGATCACCTTGGCGGCACGTGCGGTGCGCAGTTGCACCGGCTCGCGCTTGGGCAGGTTGACGATCTGGTCGTCCACCGCGCCGATGCGGGTGTCAGGCGTGCCGCAGATTTCCAGCAGCAGCGCGGTAATGCGCTCGATGTGCTCGACCACGGTGGCGAAATCGACACCGCGTTCGAAGCGATGCGCGGCATCGGTCGAGAAGTTGTAGCGACGGGCACGGCCCTGGATCGCTTGCGGGAACCAGAAGGCGGCTTCCAGGTAGATGTTGGCGGTCTCCAGCGAGACGGCAGTGGAATCGCCCCCCATGATGCCGGCCAGGGATTCGATTTCCTTGTCGTCCGAGATCACGCCGACCCACTCATCGACTTCGATGGTGTTGCCGTTGAGGAGCTTCAGGGATTCACCCTTGCGGCCCCAGCGCACGTCCAGGCCGCCGTAGATCTTGTCGAGATCGAACACGTGCGAGGGACGACCCAGTTCCAGCATCACGTAGTTGGAGATGTCCACCAGCGCCGAGATCGAACGCTGGCCGCTGCGTTCCAGGCGCTGCTTCATCCACTGCGGCGTGGCTGCCTTGGCATTGAGGCCACGGATGACGCGACCGGCGAAACGACCGCACAGGTCGGGCGCGGAAATGCGCACCGGCAGCTTCTCATCCAGGTTGGCCACGACCGTCTGGAAGCTCGGCGCCTTCAGCGGCGTACCGGTCAGCGCCGAGACTTCACGCGCCACGCCCAGCACCGACAGGCAATCGGCCTTGTTGGGGGTGAGCTTGATGGTGAACTTGAGGTCATTCAGTTGCAGGTAGTCGCGGAAGTTCTGGCCCACCGGCGCATCGTCGGGCAGTTCCAGCAGGCCGCCGTGGTCCTCGGAGAGCTTGAGCTCACGCGCCGAGCACAGCATGCCCTGCGACTCCACGCCACGCAGCTTGCCGACCTTGATCTCGAAAGGCTTGCCATCGGCACCCGGCGGCAGCACCGCACCCACCATGGCGCAAGGCACCTTCAGGCCGGCGCGCACATTGGGGGCGCCGCAGACGATGTTCAAGATGGTGCCGGTATGGACGTTGACGCGGCAGACGTTCAGACGATCCGCATCGGGGTGCTTGGTGACTTCCAGCACTTCACCCACGACCACGTTGGTGAAGGGGGGCGCGACCGGTTCGACTTCCTCGACTTCCAGGCCGGACATGGTCAGCAAGTGCGAGAGCTCATCCGAAGTCATGTTCGGATTGACCATGGTACGCAGCCAGTTTTCAGAGAATTGCATGATTCAGACTTTCAGCTATCAGCCAGCGGCGCGCCGCGAACGTGCGCGGCGCCCTGCGAGATCGGATTAATTGAATTGCTTCAGGAAGCGCAGGTCGCCTTCGTAGAACAGGCGCAGGTCGTTGATCCCGTAGCGCAGCATGGTCAGGCGCTCGAGGCCGGAGCCGAACGCGAAACCGATGTACTGCTCGGGATCCAGACCCATGTTGCGCACCACGGTCGGGTGCACCTGGCCGGCGCCGGAGACTTCCAGCCAGCGACCCTTCAGGGGACCGCTGCCAAAGGCGATATCGATCTCGGCCGAGGGCTCGGTGAAGGGGAAATAGGAGGGGCGGAAGCGCACCTGCAGGTCGTCGGTCTCGAAGAAGGCCTTGACGAAGTTGAGGTAGACGCCCTTCAGGTCGGCGAAGCTGATGTCCTCGGCGATCCACAGGCCTTCGACCTGGTGGAACATCGGCGAGTGGGTGGCATCGCTGTCGACGCGATAGGTGCGGCCCGGCGCGATCACCTTGATCGGCGGCTTGTTCATGCGGGCATAGCGCACCTGCATCGGGCTGGTATGGGTACGCAACAGCAGGGGCTTGCCCTGGGTGTCGTTGCCTTCGATGTAGAAGGTGTCCTGCATCGAGCGCGCCGGATGGTTCTCGGGGCTGTTCAATGCAGTGAAATTGGTCCAGTCGGTTTCGATCTCGGGACCATCGGCAACATCAAAGCCGATGGAGCGGAAGATTTCCTCGACGCGCTGCCAGGAGCGCATCACCGGATGGATGCCGCCCACGCCACGGCCACGGCCCGGCAGGGTGACGTCGATGGCTTCCGCATTCAGGCGCGCCTGCATCTGGGCATTGGCCAGAGCATCGCGGCATGCGGTCAGCGCGTTTTCGATCTGTTCCTTGGCGACGTTGATGATCGCCCCCTGCACCTTGCGCTCTTCCGGTGCCAGCTTGCCCAGCCCCTTCATCTGCTCGGTGATCTGGCCGGTCTTGCCCAGGTACTTGGCCTTGGCGTTTTCCAGTGCGGCGGCGTCCGGCGCGGCGGCGAAATCAGCCTGCGCCTGCGCGACCAATTGGCCCAGGAGTTGGTCTAGGGGATTCATGCGGTAAATCTCGCTCCAATCGAAAATCCGACGAGGAAGTCGAAAAAGGAAGATCCACAAATCGGTGGATCAAAAACATACGGGGCATCGGTGTAACACCTCTGCCCCGCAGGATTTTGCAGCGCCGGCTGCTTATCTGACTTGCGTCGCTGATGTTGCGGCCGGCTGCCGCAAACACGCGGCCGATTTAGGCGGCAGCGATGTTGGCCTTCACCTGGTTGACGATGGCAGCGAAAGCAGCCTTGTCGGTGACAGCCATATCAGCCAGGACCTTACGGTCCAGTTCAATCGCAGCCTTCTTCAGGCCGTTCATGTAAACGCTTTTGTTCAAGGGTTTTGTAGTAGGAGGGTTGTTT